>JAGLBW010000078.1 GCA_023146545.1 Cocleimonas sp. | reverse complement strand
AATAAGTTAATAAGTATTATTAAATAAAGAAATAGTCATTGGTTGCTTTGCTGATACCTTAAAGTTAACCGAAAGAATATTATTGAAAGGATTGCATGTATATGAGCGAATTAAAGAGCCCCATTTATCTGGATTATTCCGCAACAACCCCTGTTGACCCGCGTGTAGCAGAGATGATGATGAAGTATTTAACGCTTGATGGCGTGTTTGGTAATCCTGCATCGAATAGTCATGCCTTTGGTTGGGCGGCGGATGATTCAGTTAAACAGGCACGCGTTCATGTCGCTGATTTGATTAATGCTGATCCGCGTGAAATTGTTTGGACCAGTGGTGCAACTGAATCCGATAACCTTGCGATTAAAGGGGCGGCACATTTTAATCAGCGTCGTGGTAAACATATTATTACCCTCAAGACGGAGCATAAAGCGGTCTTGGATACCTGTCGTCAACTTGAACGCGAAGGGTATGAGGTGACTTATCTTGATCCAAAAGCGAATGGTTTATTAGACCTTAATGTTTTGAAAGCGGCATTACGAGATGATACAACGGTTGTTTCTATTATGCATGTTAATAACGAAATTGGTGTGATTCAAGATATTGCCGCGATCGGTGAGATTTGTCGTGACAATAAAATTGTCTTTCATGTTGATGCCGCACAGAGTGCAGGCAAAGTGCCGATTGATATGGAAGCACTTAAAGTTGATATGATGAGTTTTTCCGCCCATAAAGTCTATGGTCCTAAAGGTATTGGTGCATTATATGTTCGGCGTAAACCACGGGTTCGTGTTGAAGCACAAATGCACGGTGGTGGACATGAACGCGGTATGCGTTCGGGTACGTTAGCAACGCATCAAATTGTGGGTATGGGTGAAGCGTTCCGTTTAGCTAAAACAGAAATGGGAAAGGATAATGAACGCTTATTAACGTTGCGAAACCGCCTTTATGAGGGTTTTAAAGACATGGAAGAAGTGTACGTCAATGGTGATTTAGAACAACGAATTGCGGGTAATTTAAATATTAGCTTCAATCATGTGGAAGGTGAAAGTTTAATGATGTCACTCAAAGGGATTGCCGTTTCATCAGGTTCTGCTTGTACCAGCGCCAGCTTAGAGCCGAGCTATGTGCTACGTGCTTTAGGACGTAATGACGAATTGGCCCACAGTTCATTACGCTTTACTTTGGGTCGTTTTTCAACCGAAGCAGAAGTTGATTATGCGATTACTGAAACCCGTAAAGCGGTTGAAAAACTGCGTGACCTATCGCCACTTTGGGATATGTATAAGGACGGTATTGATTTAAGTAGCGTTGAGTGGGCCGCTCACTAAACATTATTATTTAAGAATAAATTATAAAAGGTAAATAACATGGCTTACGGTAATAAAGTAATTGATCATTATGAGAACCCACGTAATGTTGGCACATTGGATAAAGACGCTAAAAATATAGGAACGGGTATGGTCGGTGCACCTGCTTGTGGTGATGTGATGAAATTGCAAATCGAAGTAGGGGATGATGGTGTTATTAAAGATGCTAAATTCAAAACGTATGGTTGTGGCTCAGCGATTGCGTCTTCTAGCTTATTAACGGAATGGGTTAAAGGCAAAACGTTAGCAGAAGCAAAAGAGATTAAAAATACCGAAATTGCAGAAGAGTTAGAGTTACCCCCCGTTAAAGTTCACTGTTCTGTCTTGGCAGAAGATGCCATTAAAGCGGCGATTGATGATTTTCAAAGCAAACAATAGCCGTTTGTCATTACGATTAATATAATGATGACAGACCCACTTTAATAAAGAGGTAAATCCTATGCCCGTTACATTAACTGAAGTTGCTGCAGAGCGTGTGCGTTCTTTTTTAGCCAATCGAGGTAAAGGGGTTGGTTTGCGTTTAGGCATTAAAACGCACGGCTGTTCAGGCATGGCGTATGTTATGGAGTTTGCAGACGAGGTTGATGAGTATGACAGTGTCTTTAAAAGTCATGGTGTTACGTTGTTAGTTGATCCTAAAAGCTTGGTTTACCTTGAGGGAACTGAAATGGACTTTACTAAAGAAGGTTTAAACGAAGGGTTTAAATTTTCAAACCCAAATGAAAGTGGTAGCTGTGGTTGTGGTGAAAGTTTTACTGTTTAACACCAAAAATAGTAACGGCGATATTACATTATAGTAGCCGAACATTTATAGAGCAAAAGCCCTTTCCTTTATATGCTTATGATGGAGGCTGTCCAAAAATAGATATTCCTACTGAAATCAGCATAATGTTTGCTATGACTAGGGTGCTTGGACAGTCTCCAAGTGGCAATGACTCAATATTTCCTAATCTTGTGAGTTTCGATATGTCTTTAGATTTCAAACAGAACTATTTTGAGCTGTTCTCTCTACCGACCCAGTTTCCTCTGGATAAACAACAATTAGCCCATAATTTTCGTGCCTTACAAGCACAGTATCATCCCGACCGCTTTGCACAAGCATCCGATCAAGAACGACGGGTTGCGGTGCAAACCACAGGCTATATTAATGAAGCTAATGAAGCCTTAAAATCACCGCGTTTGCGGGCGCATTATCTGCTAGAGCTACAAAATGTGGTTTTCAAACAGTGTGATACCACGCATGATATGCCTTTTTTGATGCAATTAATGGAGCAACGTGAAGCGTTAGAAGCGGCGGAGCAATCCAATGATCCTTTAGAGGTAATGGATCAGCTTGCAAAAAAGGTTAAGCAAGATAAGCAGTTATTAGAATCTTCTTTTCAACTATCGCTACAAACAGGCAATTTAGTGGATGCGAAAGAAAAGGTATTAAAAATGAAGTTTTATGAGCGTTTGGATCATGAAGTGCGCCGCTTACAAGAAAAATTAGAAGATGAAATGTTTGCTTAATTTAATGTTTTAATTTATATACACCTCAAAATCATCTTTTTCTTGAAATTTCATGGAAGATTATCATGGCTTTACTGCAAATATCAGAACCAGGAATGTCAACTGCTCCGCACGAACATCGTTTGGCAGCAGGCATTGATTTGGGGACTACAAATTCACTTGTTGCTACGGTGCGTAGCGGCGATGCAACCACTCTTGCTGATCAAAAGGGTGTTCATTTATTGCCTTCGGTAGTGCGTTATCAAGCGGATGGTGTGATTACAGTGGGTCAAGCCGCTAAAGTTGCTGAAATAGATGATTTACAAAATACTATTGGTTCTGCAAAACGTCTCTTAGGGCGTGGGGTAAGTGACCTAAAGACTCTAGCGGGTCAATTACCGTATCAGTTTGCGGATACCGAAGCGGCTGTTCCTAAAATTCGCACCATTGCAGGCGATATTTCTGCGATTGAAGTCTCTGCAGAGATACTCAAAACATTAAAAATACGGGCGGAAGCGTCTTTAGGCGGTGATTTAAAAGGTGTGGTGATTACTGTTCCTGCTTATTTTGATGATGCCCAACGTCAAGCGACTAAAGATGCCGCTCGTTTAGCGGGTTTGAAGGTGTATCGTTTGCTCAATGAACCGACTGCTGCGGCGGTTGCTTATGGTTTGGATCAAGGCGAAGCCTTGGATGAAAAAATTATTGCCGTCTATGATTTAGGCGGCGGTACGTTTGATATTTCGATACTTCGTCTGAATCGCGGTGTGTTTGAAGTGTTGGCGACAGGGGGCGATTCTGCATTAGGTGGTGATGATTTCGATCATGCTATTGCAGAATGGATCGTACAACAAGTAGATCAAAGTACCGCACATACCCCTAAACAGCTCCGTGAAATTTTAGTCGAAGCTCGCCGTGTTAAAGAGGCATTAAGTCATACGGATGTCGTGGCGGTAACGGTTGGTCATTGGCAGGGTAGTTTTTCAAATGAGCAATTTATGCCCTTGGTTGCCAACCTTGTAAAGAAAACATTATTCGCTTGCCGACGCGCTTTACGGGATGCCGATATTGATAAAGATGAGGTCGCGGATGTGGTGATGGTGGGGGGATCGACCCGCATGCCTGTGATTCGTGAACGCGTTGGGGATTTCTTTAATAACCCCCCCTTGGTTAATATTGATCCTGATAAAGTAGTTGCGATTGGTGCAGCACTGCAAGCCGATGTGTTAGCAGGTAATAAACCTGATACTGAAATGCTGTTGTTGGATGTGATTCCGTTGTCACTCGGTTTGGAGATGTACGGCGGTTTAGTTGAAAAGATCATTGCGCGTAATACCACCATTCCTATTTCACGCGCTCAAGAATTTACCACCTTTAAAGACAGCCAAACAGCGATGACGGTGCATGTTTTGCAGGGAGAACGCGAAACGGTTGAAGAAAATCGTTCGCTTGCTAAATTTGCATTGCATGATATTCCACCGATGGTTGCAGGAGCGGCTCGGATTAAAGTCACTTTCCAAGTAGATGCCGATGGTTTGTTAAATGTTATGGCAGAAGAAAAAACCACAGGAGTCAAGTCGAGCATAGCGGTTAAGCCATCCTATGGTTTAACTGATGCTGAAATCGAAACGATGATTAAAGACTCGATGCTCAATGCAAAAGCGGATAGGGAAACCCGTAAATTGCGCGAACAACAGGTTGAAGCGGATAGGACGTTAGCCGCGTTAGATGCGGCGCTGGCTTGTGATGGTGAGGTATTACTTTCAACAGAGGAGCAGCACACCTTACAACGGGCGCGCGACGCACTGGTTGCGAGCAAACAATTAGACACTGCAGAAGTAATTAAAACGGCGATTAAAACAATGGAAGCAGCTGCTGAATTTTATGTTGCACGTCGTATGGACAGTAATATCCGTACCGCGATGGCAGGACAAAGTATCAATAAATTTAAGGATTAAGGTTAGATCATGCCACAAATTATATTTCTACCGCACGAAGAGATTTCACCTGAAGGTGCGGTTATTGACGTTGAAACAGGGATGAGTATCTGTGATGCTGCATTAAAAGCAGGGATTGAGATTGAACACGCTTGTGAGAAATCTTGTGCGTGTACCACTTGCCATGTTTATATCCGTGAAGGGTTTGATTCGTTACAAGAAGCAACAGATTTAGAAGAAGATTATTTGGATAAAGCGTGGGGTGTAGATCCTGATTCACGCCTTAGTTGCCAAGCGAAAGTGGCTCAAGATGATCTGGTGATTGAGATCCCTAAATACACCATTAATATGGTTTCAGAACATCATTAATCGGTAATTAAAAGGAAAAAATAATGGATTTAAAATGGACGGATACACTGGATATTGCACTGGATTTGATCGATGCTCATCCTGATACTGACCCTAAATACATCCGCTTTACCGATCTGCATCAGTGGGTAATGGCTTTGGAAAATTTCAATGATAACCCTGAACGTTCCAATGAGAAAATATTGGAAGCGATTCAGATGATGTGGATTGAGGAAAACGATTAACTATCTTTCCTCGGTGCTATCTGCACGTGCTGTACTCAACATTTGTTGGGTTTGCTCATTTAAAAACAAGTTTGCTTGATTAAAATAGTCATCTAATGCAAGCGTTTCTTGAGTCCGAATATCGAATGCACTAAGGGTTCTATTGTAAGGCGGTAACGGTGAAAAGTCTGAATAATTAGAGAGTTGATCCATCTCTCCACTAATATGGTAAGCACTAATCGGTGAGCTAACCAGAACAGCAATCCCCAGTGCAGGCAACAAAGGGGTTAAGTGTACTCGATTCATATAGAACATGAGCAACAAGGGCAATACAAAGAAGTGCGTCACAATGTCTGAAATATTACTGGGTGTATTTGAAGTCAGTAGGTAGTTTAAAAAATGCCCAAGCTGTTCAACGACGAGCGGAATTAAAAAGAATAATGAAGCGATGCCTAAAGCGGATAGGATTTCCCAACGGTGGGTAATTAAACGACTCACCCCGCTAACCATTAAAATAATACCGAGCATAATGAATAAACTGGGCAATGATTGATTAAGGTAAAAGATAAACCCTTTAGCCACAGGAATCGCTTGATAACGATCTAGAAAAATAAGGGTGAGCGTGAGTAGGAGTAGACTTGCAACCCAAAAAGGGTTATTTAAAAAGCGGAAAATCCCTGTCGGTTGTTGTTTAATTAAGGTGGGTTCAACGGGGGTATCATGGGAGAGAACCCGTGCTTTAACATTGCCTAATTTAACCTCGGTTGGTAAGGCGATGGTAATAGGAAGTGACTTCATGGCTTGCTTATTAAAAAGTGTGCCATTTTCTGTTGAAAGGTTGCGTAGTATATAACCTTGATTATCTTGGTCTATTTCCAGATGATGAGCTGAGATGGAGGGATCACTTAAAATAATATCATTATCAAAAGCCCGTCCGATCTTGAAGGGAAAGTGGGTGACTTTATAATATTGTCGATGACCTCGAAATAAGGTCTCAAAAACTACTTCTGCCATTGGAACGTCTCCAACATCTTTTTAAAGAGCTGTATTGCTGTTTTAGCATCCGTACCCGTGATGTCCATATTAAAAATAAACCCTTTGTTTTGATGTCCTACTAAGGCGGTTGTAAAAAGAATGTCGCTGAGTTGCTTATATTTTATATAATCACGGCGACAAATAGTGGTTTTAAAGTGTTGCTGGGCAATGTTAACAAACTGGGTATGACATGCAAAATTAGTGATATCCCGTTTCCCCGCTTGGCTCGCGAGAGTGCTGCTATTGAGTTTTTCGTAACGACGATAAAAGCGCGCGGGGTTGAGCGTTTCGGTATCTAACCAAAGGTATTCATAGTTAATACTCCCGACACTGAGCCGACTGGACAGAAAAATATCATCCTCATTAGAGCAACGTGTAAAAAAAGAGCGAAATAGATCATCAGGTTTTGGAGGGCGGCTTGAGTCCCAACAACGGATTGATTTATCCAGTTCGGCAGGCACCATAAAGTGACCAATCGAGGTTTTCCCCCAATCGTTTCCAATCAACTTCTGAATTATTTTTTTTGTATTTTGTTTTAGTTGTGCAGAGCTGTGTAGGAAGCGGTTGCTAATGGGCGAAAAATTGGTGTTTTTTAAGCGTGCGAGGATAATTTTAAGGTAATCCGCAGGGACAAGAAAGCTAATGTTATTACCTGCGGTTGCGACGTTAATCCCAATGACACGACCGATTTCATTTAGGGTCGGCCCACCACTCATTCCAGGGTTTAAGCTCCCTGAAAACAGTATATTACCGTCTTCATTCTGTGCCAAAATACCATTGTTAGTGCCTGCAACAATAGAGAATCCTAAATCTAAAGGATTACCTAATGAAAATAAACGCGCCCCTTTTTCTGGGATGCTATCAATTTCTAAGGGCATACCCATTGGTTTTAACGCTTTAACAACAGCAAGGTCATGAACAACATCTAAGTCCAATAATTCGAGTTGACCTGTTTCCCCTGTGGTTGAAAGATAGTCTAAAACATAAAGGTCAGGGTCATTCACGTACTGGCTGACAACATGATAATTGGTGGCTAAAATATTACTTCTGGAGACAATAAAGCCTGATCCAATACTGGATTTTTTGCCTGTTTCTTTATTAATAACTCGGATTTGGTAAACGGATTTTTCAGCATCAGCATAAAGACTTGCGGTATTTGTTTCTGCGATGCTGTGGGTATATAAGGTTAAAAGTAGTGTTGCAATAAGCACACGTATTAGCATTTTGTTTTTTCCTATTATTGGAAGGTATTGCTTAGGCGTAAACATTCAATAACTTCCTCTTCTAGCTTGTCTTTTTTATTCCAATCGGAGTACTCTGTGACGTATTGAAACCAAAAAAACGGTGCGATTGTTTGAGAGCTTATGACACCTTTATTCCTTGTTTTATCAGCCTGAAGCACAGTTTATTTTGATGATAGCATCATATCATTAGGTTCTAATAATGCCGTGATGTCCTCTTTTCGCTGTTCGGATAAACGGTAGATTCAATCAATAGCATCAATGATTTATAATCATCTATACCGTTTGTCTTATTCTCTGAATGGGCTGAACGCATGATCTAAAACGATGATCTTTTTGTTGTTAAAGTTGGTGAATCACGTTCTTAAAAATGAAAAGACAATCAAAGGTTATTAATACCTTGAACGGTCTTTTAAATGATTGTTTAAAAACAGTTTCTTAGATTTTAAATAAAAGTAAGCAGGATGTCGTCTGCTTATTCCTTTCCTTGGATGTGGTCTATAATACCGTGATCTGTATTTCATTTATAGGGGGTGTAACGATCTTAAGCATCATTATTATTTCAAAAAAACAGTCTGGATGATGCTATGGTTTTATCTCGCATTTTTCTCTGCGTTATGCCTTCATTTATTGCTGTTTTTGTTGATCAATCGCCCATTCAATATGATGTTTCACCAGATCACTGCTTTCTTGATATTTTTCTTTTAAAAATCGAAGGGTTACTTTGTTTTTCGGACTATTACCTAAAGCAACGGCAAGATTACGTTGCCAACGTTCATAACCAATCCGTCGGATCGGAGAGCCTTGCAGTCGATTTAAAAAAGTGGGTTCTGACCATGAAAATAAGTTCAGTAGCTTGGAGCAGTCAAGTTTATTACGAATCGCAAAGTCAGCTTGTTGGCTATAGTTTGCAAAGCGGTTCCAAGGGCAAATAAGTTGGCAATCATCGCAACCGTAAATACGGTTACCGATGGCTTTTCGGAATTCCAAAGGGATAATGCCTTTTAGTTCGATGGTAAGGTAGGAGATACAGCGTCGAGCATCAACAATATAAGGGGCGACAATTGCTTGTGTGGGACAGACATCAATACATGCGGAGCAACTCCCACAATGATCTGTAATAGGTGATGAGGCAGGAAGTGGAAGGTTGGTATAAATCTCACCTAAAAAAAACCAAGAGCCTGATGTTTTGCTTAATAAATTGCTGTGTTTTCCCACCCACCCTAAGCCTGCTTTGGCAGCAATGGGTTTTTCCATTACAGGAGCGCTATCCACAAAAACACGAAAACCAAATTGACCGATTTCATCCTGAATTTTAACGGCTAATGTCTGTAGACGTTGGCGCAGAACCTTATGATAATCCCTTCCTAGCGCATAACGTGAAATATAGCCCGCCTCAGGATGGTTGAGAAGTAACTTAGGGTCAGCACCATCAGGAGGGAGGTAATCCATCCGCACTGAAATAATGGATTGAGTACCTTCGATGAGTTGTTCGGGCTGAGTACGTTTACAACCGTGATGATGCATCCACTCCATATCCGCATGAAACCCTTGTTGAATCCACTGGTGTAAATGCTGTTCAGTTGCCTCAAGGTTAATCGAACTAAATCCGATTTTTTGAAAACCTAATGCTTTCCCCCAATCTATTATTTTTGTAGACAATACTTGCATATTATTTGTGGATGTTTCATGTTCCATAGGCTTTGATTCAGGTAATTTAGTCTGAGTAGAAAGGAATAAACGTAGTTTTGGTTATTTTTATTATAGTACGGCTAAATTTGACAAGTATCTTAAATATCTCGATGAACTTTTTAGATACTTTTATACTCAAAAGGGACAAGTTACCGCACTTGATTTAGCGTTGTTTCTTGTTGCGTTAAGAGAAGGTGTGTTCGAAATGAAATATCATAGTAAGGGTGTCGTTAATAGTGCGGAGGCAATGATGGTTTTGGGCGGACAAATTGCTGATCATTTTCCACACGGTGGATTAGTGTTTTTAAAAGGCGATCTTGGCGTTGGGAAAACAACATTAGTCCGAGGTTTATTACGTCATCTAGGGTTTAAAGGCACGGTTAAAAGTCCCACCTATGCATTGGTTGAACCTTATCATATCAAGGGTCGTGATCTTTATCATTTTGATCTCTACCGTCTGGCAGACCCCGAAGAATTAGAATATATGGGGATCAGAGATTATTTATCTTCTAGTGCTTTGTGTTTAATTGAATGGCCAGAAAAAGCACACGGTTTTTTACCACCAGAAAATCTGAGCGTATTGGTTGAACATGATGATGAAGCCCGTAACGTTCATCTTATATCTGATGATTCATTTGATATAAATCAATAGTTTATCGCTTTTAGTTGAAAAATCACTTGAAAAAAAAAGATGGCTGAGTTTTACTGTCTTAATGAAAGCTTATGATAGCGTCTGTGTGCTTTATTTATAGAAAAGACATAAGGTTGATTATTCATTTTTCAGTAAAACAATACACCACTTTCGTGCAACCTTTATGAGCAAGGCACTAACTAGAGCACTATATTGAGTTAAATTATTTCATCTTAAGGCTTGGTTTCTATCGTCAGGTTTGCATTATGACGTAGGTGATAATATAAGCCTTTTGATCACTCTAAATATGGGGTTGTTCTGAATAATATTTCCGTGGATGAAAATGAAAAAGAGTAATAAAAAACGTAGAGATTTTATTTTTAAGCTCGCACAAGCGCTTGGTCTTATTGGGGGCGGGCTATTGTCTCCTGAGCTATTGGCAAAAACAGGGCGGCGTTCATCCGCTCAATTACTGTCTGTTAAGGATTTGGGTGCAAAAAAAAGTAATACGCGTCAACGTCTTATCTTTGAATTGGACCGTAAGATCAAACATTCGTTATTTTCTTTGGATTCACCCGAACGCATTGTGCTGGATCTTAAAAAGACGCGCTTAAAAACAAACTTAGAAAAAAAGCTGGAAACGAAAGCTTTAGTGCAAGGGATTCGTCATGCTACCCGTCATCAACATGATTTAAGAGTTGTGTTTGATTTGGCGCGTGCATCAAAAATGGAGACAAAATGGCGTAAAACTAAAAAAGGTTATCAGTTAGTCATCACACTAACAGCAAAGCCAGGCTCAAAGCTACAATCAAAACGAAAAAAAGTAGTAAAAAGATCGTCAACGCGTGGGAAGAATAAAAAAACCACACTCGTAAAAAAACAAACTAAACGTCGTGATAACCGCTTTGTTGTTGCGATTGATCCTGGTCATGGCGGCAAGGATCCTGGTGCTATTGGTCGAAAAGGGACGCGTGAAAAAGACGTGGTATTACAAATAGCCCGTCGCTTGAAAAGGCGGGTTAATCGGCAAAAAGGAATGACCGCATTTTTAACCCGTGAAGGTGATTATTATGTCTCTTTGCGCAAACGAATGGATAAAGCGCGTGCGAAAGGTGCAGATTTATTTATATCTATTCATGCGGATGCCAATCCCAATCGACGTTTAACAGGTTCTTCTGTTTATATTCTGTCTAAAAATGGGGCATCAAGCGAAGCGGCACGTTGGTTGGCGAATAGCGAAAATGCATATGAGTCAAAATTAGGGGGGGCAGTGGTTAATAAAGGCAATAAAGTTCTCTCGTCTTTGTTAATGGATTTATCTCAGTCCGCCACGATTGATAATAGTTTGGGATTAGCCGAAAATGTTTTAAAAGAACTGGCAGGTATTAATCGTCTATTACGCAAAAAAGTAGAAAGTGCCGCTTTTGTGGTACTAAAATCACCTGATATTCCTTCTATGCTCGTTGAAACGGCCTTTATTAGTAACCCGCGTGAAGAGCGGCGTTTAAACAGTCGTCACTATCAAGGAAAATTAGCTAATGCCATGTTTCATGGTATTAAACGTTATCACCTTGCCCAAAAAAAGAATAAAGCCCGATATGCTTAGGGAGTAGTCGTACTGTTTTTGAAATTTGAAAAGGCCACGTTGATCGTGGCTTTTTTTATAGCATAAAAGGTAACACCAACTGTCTGATGTCGTCGCTGGATTCTTGACAGATTTAGGGGTTTCAATGGTAGACTATTGACCGTACGATTTTGGATATGTGTGTTATTGATAATAATAAAAACAACCTCATCAAAATTTAGATAACGTCTATTGGTTATAGCTCAACCAAGATAATTATAAACAATATAAAACCAATTGTTTGGCATACCTAATCATCCTCAATACAATCAAATGCCAACAGTGTCTAAGTGTGTTGTTCTTAGGCAACCACTCAGATTTAACCCCTTACAATACTAATAATAACTATGAAGGTTTATTTATGATTTCCCCCATTCATTTAAAGCGATTAACACTTCCTTTGCTCTTATCAATTGCACTTGCTGGATGCGGTGGTGGCAGTAATTTCGGGGATAAGAGCGGTACGTCCTCAGGTACAAAACCAACCGAAACGGTTAAGGTCGCTGAGGTTGCCTCTTTAGAAATTTCAGCAAGTTCAGCAGTGTTGTTATCGCAAGGCGAGAAGAGTAGTGTCACGATTTCAGCGATTGCTAAAGATAAAGATAATAAAGTAATCTCCAACGTTCCGATGCGCTTTTTTGTTGATAATTATGCCACAATTATTGCAAATAAGGATAATGATAAAGCGTCCATGAAAACAGCCACCTTATTAGCAGGGATGAATCACCCTGAATCTCGGACCTTGGTCGTTACGGTTGTAGCGGGCAAAATGAAGAAGACGTTAACGGTGAAAGTGGATGACAGTAAAATTGAGATAAGAAATGGTGATAAGGTTGTAAAATCCCTTGATGTGCAAGTGAATTCAGAAAAACTGTATTCACTTGGCTCTAATGAAGTGACGATTTCTGTCGTGGCTAAAAATGCTGCTAATAATGTGTTAGCAGGTATTCCCATTGCTTTTGATGTCGATAATGATGGGTTAATCCAACCCAATGGTGATAATACACAAGGGATTAAAACGGCTAAATTAACCTCAGGTTTAGGTCATCCCGAAGCGAGAGTATTAACCGTTACGATTACATCGGGTCTACTGGTTAAAACCTTGAAAGTCGAGGTATTAAAAGAAAGAGACCCCAGTATCGAGAAAGACAGCAAGGTAACGGCTTTAGAAATCTCTGCCAGCTCACGACAACTGTTTTCTGATGGTACAAAACCTGTTGTGATTTCTGCAATTGCTAAAGATGAAAATAATAATATACTCTCCGATGCACAGGTTACATTTAAAATCAATAATCAAGCAACCATTAACCCTGATAGTGCTAACACAGGGGCAGCGGTTAAGACAGCAAAAATTACCCCAGGATTAAATCATCCTGAAAATCGAATATTAGAAGTAGAAGTATTAGCAGGAAAGTTAACCAAAAAACTGAAAGTTGATATTGTGGGTACTCGCATCATCTTGGAAGGTCCCGAAAAAATTGCACTTGATAAGGTGATGGACTACAGCATCAAGCTACAAGATTCCGGGAAAAAACCGTTGGCGTATCATAAGCTTGAAATAATATCAAAAGTGGGTAATGAAATATCGACAGAAGCCAGCTATATTTCTGATACGACAGGTCGTATGAAGTTTTCACTAAAGCCTCTTCATTATGGTGAGGATATCCTAACGGTTAAATCGTTAGGTACAGAAGCGACATTAAAGGTTATTGTTTCCAACAATGATTTTACGCTCGTTAATGAAGATGCATCAGAGTCCAGTGAAATTAAGATCAAGATACCAAAAAAGATTAAATTAACGTGGGTAAAAGATGGGGTTGTACAAGCTAACCAACGCATTAAACTGAGTGCTACCCGTGGTGTCTTAGACCCTGCAACCGATATAACAACCGATGACAAGGGGGAAGCGAGCTTTACGATTAAATCGGATACCGCAGGAATGACAGTTATCACTGCAACAGGTGCTGATGAGTCGATTGCGATTTTAAAGCAAGAGTTCATAGCCATTAAGGCGCACTATCTTAATACCCAAGCTTCTCCTGCTATTATTGCGCCACACGGTAGCAGTGTTCTCATTGCTAAAATACGTGATAAAAATGATAACCCTGTGAAAAATAAGCATATTGTTTTCAACATGGATGACCGTGTGAACGGTATTTTAAGTAATTCAAGGGCTAAAACAGATTCTTTAGGTCGTGCCAGTGTGACCTATACCGCGAGTGATGTTTCCAGTGAAAAAGACGGGGTGCTGATTAAAACCTATATCGAAGAAGATCCTACTATTAACGATGATATTCGGTTAACGGTTGGTGGTGATGCATTACGTTTGGTGATTGGTTACAATTCAGTACTCCATATTGATGATGTATTTTATAAAAAGCATTTTGGTGTCATTGTTACCGACAGTGCAGGACAGCCCGTAGAAGGGCAGGCGATTGATGTTAAAATAACGCCGCTTTCTTATACCAAAGGTACCGTCTTTATTGCAGGAGGAGAGGATAAAGGTCAGGTACTAAAGGGGCGCTGGGCTATGAAAGTTGCGGCGGAATGTCCAACAGAAGATCTAAACGGTAATGGTCAGTTAGATGAGGGTGAAGATGAAAACAAGAATGGTCATCTTGACCCGACAAATGATGCCACGATAACGGTTGCAGGTCTCACCGATAAGGAAGGGAAATTAGCAGTAACGGTTATTTATCCTCAAAACCAAGCGTGGTGGACGACGCATTTAATTACAGCAAAAGCGGTGGTGAAAGGCACTGAATTTGCAGAGCACACCACCTTTACTTTAAGTCTATTGGCTAAAGCCGCAAAAGACGTGAGAGTATACCCACCAAACTATGCACCTGTTTACGGATCATCCAGTGACTGCTCTAATCCAGATTAATCCTTTTTAAAGAGTAGAAACAAGCATTAGATGAAAAGCTCATTGTATTCCAATGGGCTTTTTCTGTTTCTAGGCTGAATAACAGTATAAATAATGGGCAATATAATGGAATATTAAGACCAATAGTCTGTTTAGTCGGGGTAGGTGTCTCTATTTTTAGGGTATTATTTGATCAATTTTATTATGCTAAATGGATATAACAATAAGCCTAAAAAAATACCATGACAATGAATCCTCCTACAGTAGAAAATAAAAAATCAAAGACAAAGCCTAAAAGCAAGTCAAAAGGAAAGCAGAAAACAGGTTCGGCTAAAGGGATTGAAACGATGTATCGTAATGCTTATCGTGCTGAATTAGATTTGATTGCTTTAGCGACAACAAAATCGAATATTATGATTTCGGTTAATAGCTTTATTGTTTCAGCATTAATGATTTCAAATGGCTTTATTGATGTTACACAACCTATTTTATTAGTCCCTGCTATTGTATTTTTTGCTGCTGCAGTTGCGTCGATGTATTTTGCTTTATTGGCGGCTTCCCCTGATACCGTACCACTGCATATTCAGCTAAAAGACTGGTTTTATGATAAGTTTAATCTAAACTATTCCACAGAGCGGCAACAGGATCAATCAAATATTCTGATTTATGAAGACCGACTGAAATTAACTAAATCGGAATATCTACAACAAATGCGCCTATTGATGACAAACCCAGAAGCCGTTTATGATTCAATGAGCGATCAACTTTATTGGTTAGGACATATGGCAAATAGAAAGTTTGAACTGTTAAAAACATCGTATAGCCTGTTTCGTTGGGGGATTGTTTTATCGATGCTTTTATTCTTAGCAATGATGGCAAAAGAACACCTTTTTCACAGTTCACTTCATGCAAAAACACATGAAATAGCTCAATTTAAAGGGATTTATGAAGGCTCAGCGGTTCAGCAATTGCCCGATGGTAATGTGTTAGTACTAGAAGATGAAAGTCGCCGTGCCTTGAATATTGTTGCTTTCGATAAGGCAGGAAAAGCACATGAAAACAATAATGTAGATAAACAATTAGTCCGTTCTTTTAAACGTGACCTGAGTGATTTAGAAGGTATCGCGATAAGTGCCAAGGGCGAAGTGTATGCTACCACATCATTCTCTCGTACCCGTCGAGGTAAGCGCCGTCAAAAACGAGAGCAGCTATTACGTTTTAATATTAATAAAAATAGCTTGAAAAATGGAGTGGCTTATATGGATTTTGGTAATTTGCTACGCAGTACTTCCATTTTTGATAGCTTACGTCAATACAATGGAGGGAAAGCGATTGATCTGAACAATATTAATATTGAAGCATTGAGTTTTGATGCGGATAAAAAACAACTGCTGTTTGGATTTCGAGAGCCACAAATTAATGGCAAAAGTATGATTGTACGAATGAAAAATCCTGCTCAAGTTTTTGATCATCAAGCCCAGCCCATTTTGTCGGATGATATTACCTTGTTGGACTTAGATGGCGGTGGCATTCGTTCACTGGTTTATGATACCCATTTAGAAGCCTATTTAATTGCCAATGAAGTCAAACGGAACGGTAAGTGGACATCTCAGCTGTGGTTATGGAATGGTGAACGGGATCAACGCCCCACACCATTAGCTATTCCTGATGTGGCTAAAATGAAAAATGTGGAAGCGGTTTCTCCGATTGTTATTGATGGTGTCGCTAAAGTATTGTTAGTCAGCGATGATGGTCACAAAAAGAAAAAACGAGCGGCTCATTATTTATTATTAGATTACCAACAAATAGTCCCTTGATAGGGAAAGAATATAGTACCTGTATTTCATTTAAGGGAGTGATAGACTGCTTCCCTATATTAGGAAGCAGGTCATCTTTGGTAGGTTAACGTTACCCTGCGCTCCCCTCGGAACGGTGTAGCCCGATACTAATATGCACACCCTGATTCAGGTTTATTTTCTCAATGTTAGATACGTTGGGTGTCTAGGAGATGATCAATGAAAGCCACACACACATTAGCACATACCCCTTCTTTAAGTTTTTCAGCAACATTACAAATTATAGCGACCAGTTTATTGGCATTGGTTATTCTGTATGGCGTTGGCTTTAGTGAGGTAAGTATTGCTCATAACTCAGCACATGATGCACGTCACGCCACTGCTTTTCCTTGTCATTAGGTGAATTAGGTTAATTTAAGATGTTATTTAGAAAGATTATTTTTATTGCTTTTTTTAGTGCCTTAATCGCAGGTTTATTTTTAGGTAGTTTACAATTTTTAGCCACCTCTAAAATTATTTATGCCGCCGAACAATACGAAGTGGAGGAAGCCGTTGCTACGTTAGTGGCTAATGATGGACATGCACACCAACACTCGAACACGGTTTGGGAGCCTAAAGCAGGTACAGAACGTATTGCTTATACGTTTTTAGCCGATGTTCTGATTGCTTTTGGACACGGTTTGTTGTTGGTTAGCTTTATGGTGTTTATGTTACTAAAATTCAGCAAACCCGCCCTGTCATGGCGTTCAGGCTTCGTAGTCGGGTTTGGAGGGTATTTATCCTTTTATCTGGCAACTGTTATCGGTTTACCACCTGAGGTCCCTGGTACTGTCGCGGCTGACTTAGAAGCGCGCCAACTTTGGTGGGCATTAACAGTGATTGCAACACTGGTTGGTTTGACCTTGCTTTATCTTGCCCCGATGAAATTTAAGCTATTGGGGATATTGGCTTTGTTATTACCGCATTTAATCGGTGCACCTCAGCCCGAATTACACGGTTATTTAACGACAGAACCTAATGCTATTGTGGCGTTATCACAGTTAGAGCATCAACTTTTACTTTCAACAGCTTGGGTTAACTTAGCCTATTGGCTGGTACTCGGTACAGTAAGTGGGTTCTTAGCACAAAAAATCCTTCAACAACGTAAAACCGTCTTTTTAGGTAATTCAACGTATAACTAACATGCAACAAGTCATGTTAGTTGCTATTGATTAGCGTACCTTGGGGATGACAACGCCTAACGACATCACCATTTTAAGCGCATCCTCTACATCCATATCCAACTTTTTTGTATCTTTTTCAGGCAACATCAGGATAAAGCCAGAGGTTGGGTTGGGTGTTGTCGGGATGAAAATCGTTAAGAGTTTTTCACCCGCTAAGGCATTAAACTCTTCAGGGCTATCGCTAGTTTGAAAGCCAATGGTCCAAATGCCTTTCCGAGGATATTCAATTAAAACCACTTGGCGAAAGGCATTTTTATCAGGTGATAAGATAGTTTCGGTGACTTGTTTTAGTGCTGAGTAAATACTACGGACTAAGGGAATACGATCCAGTTGTTCCTCTCCCCACGAAATAAGTCGCTTACCTGTCATATTGGTGATGACAAAGCCTGTCATAAAGACAAATAAAGTGGTTAAAATAATACCTAAACCAGGGACATTAAAACCAAATAAATTTTCAGGTTGCCACGCTTGGGGGAGTAATAATAAGGTAGTATCCAGTAAATCAACCAATAATTTTATCACTAAAATAGTGATGCCCAAAGGAACCCAAACCAATAAACCTGTGATTAAGTATTTTCTTAGTTTTACTAACATGTCATTTATTATCAAGGTTTAATTACCGTTTGCTTAAAGTCGGGGGGTTAAGAGTGTAAGGAAGAAAGTGTTAATAACGTGTTATTTTAATGCTTTTTTATTCTGATTGAGAGGTCTTTAGCTGTTATAGAGCCTAACCCTGTATCCTTTAGGAACGAAAAAACAAGGTGTTTGTCATTATAAAGTAAACAATAACGTCAATAGACAGGGAATACAGTGGGTAGTTCATGAAAGTTATTCATTAATTTAGTGGATCATTATATAACGTGGATATGAAAAATAGGGACTTTTTTCTGTTAGGATACCCCGATAACATTAATCATCAATCAGGAAAAATATGCACACAGTTCTCGTAACAGGTTGCTCTAGTGGTATTGGCTATTGCGTTGCTAAAGGATTAAAAGAACGGGGCTACAATGTCTATGCCACCGTGCGTAAACAAGCGGATGCTGACCGCTTAATTAAAGAAGGGTTTAAATGCCTGTTGCTTGATTATGCAGACTCCGAGAGTGTACAAGACTTAGCAAATGAACTCATGTTATTAATTGGCTGTGACCTCTATGCTGTATTTCATAATGGTGCTTATGGTCAAGCGGGGGCTGTTGAAGACCTGACACGAGAGACAATGGAAAAACAATTTGCAGCCAATGTTTTTGGTTGGATCGAATTAAATAACCGCCTTTTGATTATGATGCGTCAAAACAATCGCGGACGTATCATCTTTAACAGTTCCATTCTAGGTTTGGTTTCCCTTCCGTTTAGGGGGGCTTACAATGCCAGTAAATACGCAATCGAAGGGTTTGCGGATACCTTACGTTTAGAACTAAAGGACACAGGGATTAAAGTTTCCCTTATTGAGCCCGGCCCTGTAGAAAGTAAATTTCGAGAAAACAGCTTATTAGCGATGAAAGCAAATATTGATATTGAGGGCAGTGTGCATCGTGACTTATACCAAAAAGCGATCACTCGTTTAGAAAAAAAGGGGGCGGCTGTACCCTTTACCTTGCCTGCAAGTGAGGTATTAAAAAAGGTGATCTATGCTTTAGAAAGTCCAAATCCCAAAGCACATTATTATGTAACCTTTCCAACATACCTATTGGCTACCTTAAAACGGTTATTGCCCACCCAATGGTTAGATAAAATTTTGATAAAAGCAGGGGATTAAACGTTATGAGCTATCTGCAACGAATACAAGCTTGCCATCACTATGAGCGGCGTGATTTTTTAGCATTTACTATTGATAATGAAATCTTTGGTTTAACCTCACCTTCCTTTGCCGCTGAATTATTGCGCTGGTCTGATGTTTTTTCTCAACAGGATCAACAACTCTTATTAAATCCTAATCTGACGACGTTTGAGCAACGTAGCGAAGCGGTTGCGGTTGTTATGGCGCAATTGTATCAAGAGGGCGTGATTAGCTCTTGGGTTGATGAGCCTTATGCGGTTGCCCATGCTTTTGGGGATACACCAAAAATGACCGTAGAACGTGCTGCGGCATCCTACTTAGGGACACGTTGCTGTGGTATTCACATTAATGGATTGGTACAAAAACAGGACGGTATTTATATCTGGGTTGCGGTTCGGGCAAAAGATAAACCCTTCTGGTCAGGAAAGTTAGACCAGATCGTTGCGGGTGGACAAGGTATCGGGATCAGCCTGATGGAGAATGTCATTAAAGAATCGGCGGAAGAAGCGGATATTCCCGCAACATTAGCGTGTAAAGCACAAGCGCGTGGTGCTTTGCATTATTGTTCACAATCCCATCGTGGGATAAGCATTGATACCTTATTTAATTACGACTTATGGTTGCCTGAAGCGTTTACGCCTGTGAATACCGATGGTGAGGTCGATGAGTTTATTTTAATGCGATTGGATGAAATGGCAATGCTTGTCGATACCACCGATCAATTTAAATCAAATTGCAACTTGGTGAATATTGATTTATTAATACGCTCAGGTGTCATTACTGAGCAACACCCTGATTTTAAAGCGATAACCCATTTGCTTTATGCCCCTGCTATTTCACTTTAACTCACCCTCTTTTGTAACAAAAATAACGATATAAAATAAACCATGTTTATAAATGATTCTTCACTCCGCACCATTCCTTTAATTCCTTGTCACAAGGCAGAATTAACAGGCTACCTAAAGCAACAAACCAAACGGCTAAGACGTTGGATAACCGCATCAGGGTTTCAAGCAAAAAAAGATGAATTTTGCCTACTACCCAATAAAAAAGGAGAGCTTCAAGCGGTTTTATTTACGGTTAATGAACCCATCGAATACCGCTGGGCTTTAGCAGGGTTAGCAGAGAAATTACCGTTAGGAAATTATCAACTTCCCACCAATTGGACAGAGGAACAAAAACAACACGCGAGTATTGGTTGGGGGTTAGGCTGTTACCAGTTTAAACGCTATCACCCACAAAAGGATGAGACCCCCTGTTTATTGGTTAACGACGGTGTGAAACGGATTAAGGCCTTTGTAGAATCCATCACGCTGGTTCGTGATTTAGTCAATACCCCTGCCGCAGATATGATGCCACAAGATTTAGCAGCGATCACAAAAGCATTGAGCAAACAATATCAAGGTACCTTTAAACAAATTAAGGGAAAACAGTTATTAAGTAAAAACTACCCTTGTCTTCATGCGGTAGGTCGAGCAAGCAAACATAAACCGCGTTTGATTCATTTGAAGTGGGGCAATAAATCGTACCCTAAAGTCACTTTAGTGGGTAAAGGCGTTTGTTTTGATACGGGTGGGCTGGACTTAAAGCCATCGCAGTTTATGCGCTTGATGAAAAAAGACATGGGGGGTGCGGCTCATGTCTTAGGTTTGGCGCAATTGATTATGTCCTTATCATTGCCTGTTTGTTTAGAGGTCTTTATTTCTGCCGCCGACAATGCCATCTCTAATGATGCCTTTCGACCAGGGGATGTACTGACCACGCGTTCGGGAAAAACGGTTGAAATTGATAATACCGATGCAGAAGGGCGTTTAGTGTTATGTGATGCCTTAACTAAAGCAGGGGAAAATAACCCTGACTTGCTCATTGATTTTGCAACCCTAACAGGAGCCGCCCGTGTAGCGGTTGGGACTGAAATCCCTGCCTTTTTTAGCAACAGCGAATCATTAACACAAGCGATTAATCAAGCCGCCACCGAATCAAATGAGTTAGTGTGGCAACTCCCGCTACACCAACCGTATCGCCATTTATTGGACAGTGATATTGCCGATTTACTTAACAGTGCACCACAAGGTTATGGTGGTGCCATTACCGCCGCGCTTTATTTGAATGAGTTTGTCGATGAACAGACGCAATGGGCGCATTTTGATATGATGGCATGGAATAATCGTCATCGCTCAGGTCGTCCTAAAGGTGGAGAAGCAATGGGGCTTTTTGCTGTATTTCAACTATTGGAAAATAGATATGCAGAATAATGATAATAATTTATTGTCAATTTGATGAGAAAACCTTTAATTTTTATTATGATAATTGGGCTGCTATTATTATTAGTCAGCCTAAATTATAGCCATTCCTTAATACCAAAAAATAAGGAGTTGGTCAATGGTGCGCGCTTTGAAATAACGGAGTGTTGGTTTGATACCAATTTATTCCCTAAAGGTTATCAACTTGATGCTTGGCTTTTTGGGCTTACTCTACGCCGTATTGAATGCGGCTATTTGAGCACCCGAAAAGAACAAAATAAATCCGTTTTTCGGTTGCCTGTAGTGATTATTAGAGACTCACTGTGGCGTAATAGCCAACATCCTGTGCTGAATATTGCAGGTGGTCCAGGGGGTGCATCATGGCTAGGAGAAAAGGATATTAATGGCGAATGGTTGCCACGTATTAAGCAGAATGATTGGCATCACGATATTATCCTTTATGATACAAGGGGAACAGGGCTAAGCCAGCCTGCTTTACACTGTGATCATTTTTTGGAAAACTCCCTCCGTGTTTTAGCAAAAAATGTAACCCCAGAAGAAGAAGCGCAATCCAATTATCAATTAATGGCAACTTGCCATCAAAAGCTAGAGGAAGATGAGACCTTATATAATGCATTACATCATTTAGGAACGGTTAGAAGCGCGCATGATATTGCAGACTTAGCTGATACTTTAGGCGTTGAATCATTGCATTTATACGGGACATCCTATGGTACGCGTGTCGCATTAGAAGTCGTACGTCGCTACCCTGATCATGTCGCTTCCATGATTTTAGATTCGGTTTACCCTCAAGAAATCGATGGTGAAGAAACAATGCCCGATCTTTATTTAGATGCCATCGAACGGATATTAACCAGTTGTGAAGAACATCCCTTGTGTGGATTACAATATCCCAATATTAAAGGTAAGTTACACGTTATTTTACAACGCCTAGCAGTTAACCCGATTACCTTAACGCTCTATTATAAAAATAGAAATATTGACTTTGTTGTTACGCCCTCACGCTTTTTTTCACTGATTTATAATGCAGGTTATGGGATTAGTATCATAAAAGAGATTCCTAATGTAATTACCTCCTTATATCGGGGAGAAACCAATGCATTACAGTTTCTAGCACAAAATGATTTAAGTATGATGTTGGATGAAAGCTTTAGTAACCCTACCTATATGGAAGTGGAGTGTAATGAAAACGAAATTAAAAACCAACAAGCCTATATCAATAATATCAATAAAAAATATCAATATTTACCGAGCTTAAAGCGTTGGCAGTTAGCCTCTGTTCAATATGATTTTTGCAAACATTGGGGAGCAAAAGAAAGCGACTCTGCTTTTCATCAAGCCGTTATTTCAAATAAACCGATACTGGTTTTAGCGGGTAAATTAGACAGTGCAACCCCCAGCGAATGGGGAAAAGCGGTCGCACAACGTCTTCCTAACAGTGAATACCATGAATTTAAAGCCTCTGGACACGCTGTTCTATACAATATCCCCTGCGCAAGAGATATTGTTCGCCGCTTTCTGAATCCCGATAAACAGTACTTACAAGGCTGTAACAACAACAACCCTATTGACAATGGGCAAGGTATTCGCTGGGAATAGCTTTGGTTTCTAATGTCAGTACATGCTGAGTTCTCAGGCAGGCTCTTAAGGTCTACTCAAAGCCTAAGGAGTCAGAACATAAGGGCGTGAGAACAATAAGGCGGCTTAGTTTTCCCCTTTAGTTGGGAAGACGATGAATATCTTCATGGAAAACATATAAAAATAATCGAAATTGTCTTTTTAGAACAATTCAAAGGGGGAAACAACCGTGAAAAAAATTATTTATAGCGTTATTATTTTTATTCTTATCTTATTATCGCATCCAATAGAGGCAAAACAAAGTATCTACCTTGTAGCTGAATCAGTGCCGTTATTACAGTATGATGGGCAAGTTATTGACTCCATAGTTAAACTAATACCTTATCCTCGATACCCGATTCAGTGAATAGATACCATAGATCGTTAGTTCGTATTAGATTTATCCCTTTTATACCCTTATCTAATGAGTTAAATCGAACTATCCTATAACATCTTGCTTACAAACCCCCTAATCAAACACAGTATCCGTTTATCCTCAAAAAAATGATGATTATTTCGGATGTGATTAAATATCCACTTCCCAGCACCTTAATACTGTTTTGATTGTTAATATATTTCAAGGTTAAATCAATATGTTAAGTGTATTCAACAATAATTTTGGACATCATCTTACTCGTTTTATGATACTCCTTATTTTCACCCTAAGTTGGGGTGTAATGAGTGGTTGTAGTGTTAGGTATGTGAGTGTAAAAATGAAAAAAGATGGTCGTCCTGTTTCCAGAATTTTAACCAATAAACAGAAACGATCCATTAGTCAATTAGCCGTTGCCTTAAAAGCTTTAGGACCAAATACCAGTCAAGCAGAAGCGGATGAAATTGCTTATGATGCCATTGTTTATCCCATGGTACTCGCTAACCGCTACCGTTTAATTTACCCCGCTCAACTGCAAAATGTATTAGTCAATGCAAAACGGCGTGATCGTGGTTTATGTTGGCAATGGGCAGAAGATATGACCGCGCATATGGAAAAGAAGAAGTTAAAAACCTTTGATCTTAAACATGGTGTTGCCAATAGAAGAATAAAAAATGAGCATAATTCTCTTGTTGTGACCGCAAAAGGTGATAATTTCTATAATGGACTTCTGCTTGACCCTTGGCGCAACTCAGGTGAATTATATTGGGCAAACGTAACGAAAGACGAAGACCCTCAATACACTTGGCATCTGTTTGTTGATTAGATTCCCATAGATAAAAAAACATCACGATCTCAGCGTTTGTCGTGTTAGGTCATTACCATCTTGTGGTGTAATTTAGGTAGGGCGTTTGCTATAGAACAAAAAACCACTTTTTCTTTTTTAATGATGGCTATAATTATCATTATGAGATAATTCCTTTTTATTTCTATAAAATTTAACCCGCCTCTATTTATAGCACTTAATCCCTGATTTCTATCCCTTAATACTTTCGCTAATTGTTTTTTAATTTTATTTATGTTGGCTTGCATTTGTAATTAATGTAATAAAAAAACCAAACTGTAAGATAGTTCACAGTTTTTAAAATGATTAACGTGAATAATAGTTCACAGGGCTAAGGGCAATAACCCGCTTTAAAAGCGGTAAGCTGATTAATAACACTAAGTCTAATACATAATATAACTTTTAAAGCTAACAGGGATATTACCATGAAAAATATTTGTCACCTATCAGCAATCGTTCTTTTTTCTGTCTTAAGCACAGGGGTAAGTATTGCTGACGAGGAAGGTGGTTCATCAGGGGCTGAAATTGCAACCGCTACGTCATCAGTCGATATTGATACGCCAGCGGTACAGCCACAAATGGAATCAGATGTCGGTGAAGAGAGTCAATTAGATTACGCGAATGCCGTACCCATGCAATTACCACAAACATTAACGTTGCCCACTACCTTGGCTGATGCTTTATTCAACATGAGTGATGATGATCCCGAAATGCCCGGTGCAGAGTCAGGAGGCAGAGGCAGTGAAGTGCTGGCATTGGAGAAGAAAGAAAGTATCAACCCAGAAAAAAAGAATACTGAAGCAGGGTCTCAAAATGATGATCTTGAGGACTATGAATCTCAAGAACACGGAACAAAAAACCATCCTTTTTCAACGTCCAGAGTGGATGCGTACGGGGTAAGGTTGTCAAAGTACTATCCTTATAGAGCAACGGGTAAGCTTTATTTTAAAAAGCAGAGAGGGGGAACTCGGGTTTGTTCTGCAGCGTTGATCAAAAAAGGGGTTTTGTTAACGGCAGCTCATTGTGTATCAAAGTGGGGTGGGGGTTATTATAAGAGCTTTAGATATCAACCTGCAAAATTTAAAAATAGCCTACCTTATGGAGGAACATGGACAGCTTATAGTCCGCTTGTGATGAATTCCTATAAGAAAGGTTTATCGTCATACTGTAGTCAGAATGGTGTCATTTGTAAAACAGATATTGCTGTTTTAAAGGTTGCTCGAAAACGCTTTAATGGAAAATTGAAATATCCTGGTGAATTAACAGGATGGTTAGGATATTCTTGGAATGGTTATGGCTTTACTAACAGCCGCAACTTAACCTTGGGTAGTAATTTAGCTCAAATTACACAGTTGGGTTACCCTAGCTCCCATGATCAAGGGGCAAAAATGCAACGTAATGATTCTTTAGGTTATAAAGATTCGCGTAATGCTAATAATACAATTATTGGCTCTCGCTTAACGGGGGGGTCAAGTGGTGGTCCATGGATTGTAAACTTTGGTAGTGATTCAAGTTTAAATAAGACAAAGCATGGTTCTGAATCAGCAAGAAATAGAGTGGTTGGCGTAACCAGTTGGGGTAGTCGTAATATTGGTAAAAAAATACAGGGAGCAAGTCGTTTTACCAGTAAAAACATTGTACCTTTGGTAAAAACAATCTGTAAAAATTATAGTGGATGCTAACAAATAATAAGCTTGTAAAATAACCCTTGAATATTATTTAAGGGTTATTTATTTAAAGGCACAGACTACCTAAATTAAGGTTGAAATAATGTTTATAGTTAGAAGTAAAATATGTATTTTATCGTTGTTCATTGTTTTACTTATACTTGGATGCAATGCTCCAAACAATACGACAAAACCAATATCAGATGAAAAACAATTAATCCAAGAAACCAATAATAAATCAGACATTGATGCTTGTCCTCAGGATGATAAATTATGCCCTGATGGATCAACAGTATCCCGTACTGGAGATCAATGTAGCTTTCCTGTTTGCTCCTAGTTTTTTCTTTGGTAGTGGTTATATCTTAACTGCTGTTCTATAATGCTACCCACAGACATAGCAAAAATTAAAGCCAATGATTCAAATAACACATTCTTGCAGTCGCTGCAAAAGCACAAAACTTAAGAAAAAGGGAACAAC
>JAGLBW010000077.1 GCA_023146545.1 Cocleimonas sp. | reverse complement strand
ACGACGATCCCAACGAAAGCACAACAAGTCTTCTCAACCGCTGATGATAATCAAAGCGCAGTAACCGTGCATGTGTTGCAGGGTGAACGTGAAATGGCAACGGGTAATAAATCACTGGGTCGTTTTGACTTATCTGATATCCCCGCTGCACCCCGCGGACAACCTCAGATTGAAGTCTCTTTAGATATTGATGCTAACGGTATCCTAAACGTTTCTGCAAAAGATAAAGCAACAGGGAAAGAGCAATCTATCATTATTAAAGCCTCCTCTGGTCTATCCGATGAAGAAGTCAATGATATGGTTAAAGATGCTGAAGCACATGCAGAAGAAGACAAGAAAACCCGTGCCTTAGTCGATGCGCGTAACCAAGCGGATAGCATGGCGCATACCACAGAGAAAACCATCAAAGATTTAGGTGATAAGCTAGATCCTGCTGAGAAAGCCAAAGTAGAGACGATTATTGAAGAGATCAAAGTTCTGATTAAAGGCGATGATAAAGAAGCGCTTGAGAAAAAAACAGAAGCGTTAATGCAGGCATCGGGTGCTTTAGCACAAGCGGCGGCGGCACAAGAGCAAGGCGGAGCAGCACCTGCGGGTGGAGAGCAAGCTAAGAAGGATGCAAAAGCGGCAGCTGATGATGATGTTGTTGATGCTGAATTTGAAGAGGTTGATGATAAAAAGAAGAAGAAAAAATAATTATCCTCATTTTTTCTGGGAGGCTATCTGAGCATTGTACCGATAGTGAAAATGATATTAACTCGTCGCTATTTTTGGATAACCTCTCCTACGCTTTAATTAATCAACACAACCATACGGTTTAAAACGGTGCAGAAGTACTGTTTAAACCGATACAAAAATCACAGGCACGAAGGAAGTTATTCTTTCGGGCCTGATTTTGTTTTTAGGATGATGAAATGTCTAAACAGGATTATTACGAAACTTTAGGTGTACAGAAAAATGTTAGTGAGAAGGATTTAAAGCGAGCGTTTAAGCGTTTAGCAATGAAGTTGCATCCTGATAGAAACCCTGATGATGCTGCCGCAGAGGGTAAATTCAAGGAAGCTAAAGAAGCCTATGAAGTGCTTTCTAACCCTCAAAAACGAGCCGCTTATGATCAATTTGGTCATGCAGGTGTTGATCCTTCAATGGGCGGTGGCGCTCAAGCAGGAGGAGGGTTTGGTGATATTTTTGAAGATGTCTTCGGGGATATTTTCGGTGGCAGTCGTGGTGGTGGCGGTGGCGCAGGAGGAGGAAACCGTGCTTATCGAGGCAGTGATCTACAATACAATTTAGAACTTAGCTTGGAAGAAGCGGTTTTTGGTAAGAAAGTTGATATTCGTATTCCTAGCAAAGCGCGTTGTGAACCGTGTGGGGGCACAGGAGCAAAAAAAGGCACTAACCCTGACAGTTGTTCAACCTGCAAAGGCGTGGGACAAGTACGAATACAGCAAGGCTTTTTTGCGGTACAACAAACCTGTCCACATTGTAATGGTTCAGGAAAAATCATCAAAGACCCTTGTGATAGTTGCCAGGGTCATGGGGTTGTCGAAAAACAAAAGACATTGGAAGTCAATATTCCAATGGGCGTGGATACAGGTGACCGTATTCGTTTATCAGGCGAAGGTGAAACAGGTTTAAACGGCGGGCCCTCCGGTGACCTATACGTTCAAATTAGTTTAAAACCACACGATCTGTTTGTTCGTGAGGATACCAATTTACACTGCGAAGTACCGATTCGTATTACAACAGCCGCTTTAGGTGGCGAAGTGTCTGTACCAACCTTGGCAGGCGAAGTGACATTAAAAATCCCCCCTGAAACTCAAACAGGTCGAACCTTTCGCCTCAGAGGCAAAGGGGTTCAATCCGTTCGCAATGCTGTTGCAGGTGACTTATTATGTCGTGTTATGGTAGAAACACCTGTTAACTTAACCACATTACAAAAAACCTTGTTTGAAGAGCTAGAAGCTTGTCTCAAAAATGGCGGTGAGCGCCACAGCCCGCAACAGCATGGTTGGGGTAATAAGGCTAAATCCTTTTTTGAGGATATTAAAGGCTGGTTTGATGTCGATAAGGATGCAAAAAATAAGACTAAATAAGGAGTTAGCTGATGATAAAAATAGCGGTTGTAGGTGCAGCAGGGCGAATGGGCAAAAGCCTAATCGAAGCCTGTCACGAGCATAGCGAAACGGTGTTAACCGTTGCTACTGAATATGCTGAAAGTTCCTTAATTGGTGCGGATGCAGGTGAAGTTGCAGGAGTGGGCAAAAATGGAGTTATCATTGTGCCTTCTTTGGATGATGCCCTTCAAGATTTTGATGTGTTAATTGATTTCACTCGCCCTGATCCTACGCTAGATCATCTCAGTTGGTGTTTAGAGCACGATAAAAAATCGGTGATTGGTACGACAGGCTTTAGTCAAGAGGAAAAGGCTCAAATTTATGCTTCAGGAACGGTATCTTCGATTGTCTTCGCGGCTAATTTCAGTGTAGGCGTGACCTTGAGCTTAAAATTATTGGATATTGCCGCACGTGTTATGGGGGATAGTGTTGATATTGAAATTATTGAAGCACATCACCGTCATAAAGTCGATGCGCCCTCAGGAACGGCCTTGAAAATGGGAGAAGTGATTGCTGATGCTTTAGACCGTGATCTTTCTGAATGTGCTGTTTATACGCGTGAAGGCATTACAGGGGAGCGAAAGCGCTCCAGTATCGGTTTTCAAACGGTGCGCGGTGGCGATATTGTTGGTGAACATACCGTTATGTTTGCCGATGTGGGTGAGCGGCTTGAAATTACCCATAAAGCTTCTAGCCGTATGACCTTCGCTAAAGGTGCAATTCGTTCTGCGCTTTGGATCGCTAATAGAGAGAAGGAGACTTATGGTGTGTTTGATATGGAAGATGTCTTGGATTTAAAAATTTAAGGTAAGAAAGAAAAATCAAAAGGGGTAAATACGCTACGGAATAACCAGTGGTTTTATCATCAAGGAATAATAAAAAATATGCACCATCTACCAAATATCATTAGCTTATTTAGAATATTTCTTGTTATTCCTGTTATTTACCTCATCTGGAAAAATGATTGGCACACTGCTTTTTTATTGGTATTACTAGCAGGGTTAAGTGATGGGTTAGATGGTTATCTCGCCCGTAAATTTCATTGGGAATCTAAACTAGGGGCAACCTTAGATCCAATGGCAGATAAAATCCTCTTAATTTGTCTTTTTATTGCGCTGGGACTTAAAGGGATTGTTCCACAATGGTTAGTGATCCTTATTGTGGCTAGAGATATTGTGATTATTAGCGGTTTAATGCTCTATAAGGTCATGACCAATGATATGAAATTAGAAATTTTGTTCATTAGTAAGGTCAATACCGCATTGTTGATTGTTTTAGTCCTCTTTCATTTGCTGAACTTGGCTGTTTTCCCTGTTCCTACCGTTCTTTTTGAAATATTGACGGTAATGATTGTAGTGACCACGCTTATGAGCGGTGCTTTATACGTTATTCTATGGTCGAAATGTTTTATAAAACAAAAAACAGATAAAAACTAATATGACTCAAAGTACTCGCTGGTTTTGGTTAACCCTAATTACCCT
>JAGLBW010000076.1 GCA_023146545.1 Cocleimonas sp. | reverse complement strand
GTTGTGGTGGTTTTCTGCCTGTTCTTTGCTATTTTAGTCCCCTTGATTCTCTTTTTAATTCCGCTGTTTCAAGAACAGTTCGGGCGCTTAATTTCAAAATTGCCCGAATATATCGAATGGGTCAGTACGAATGCAGCACCCACCTTAAAAAGCCAGTTGGGAATAACCTTACCCACATTGGATATCGAATTATTAAGGCAAACCTTCACCAAAGAATGGAGCAATGCAGGCGGCTTTTTTAAAAGCTTAATTCGCACCGTTTCTCATTCAGGTATTGTTGTTGCAGGTTGGTTAGCTAATATCGTATTAATTCCTGTCATCACCTTTTATCTTTTACGCGACTGGGATAATTTAACCGCTTATATTCGTGATTTATTACCGCGTGGAATTGAACCGAAAGTCGTTCAAATGGCACAAGAATCTGATGAGGTTTTAGGTGCATTCTTACGCGGTCAAATGCTGGTGATGCTAGCTTTAGGGATTATCTATAGCATTGGTTTGCGTTTGATTGGTTTAGAGTTTGCTTTATTGATTGGTCTTTTTGCAGGAGCTTTAAGTTTTATTCCTTATATGGGACTCATTGCAGGGGTTCTTGTTGCGGGGATTGCAATATTATTTCAGACCCATGAAATCAGTAATTTACTGGGCGTCTTTGCTGTGTTTGGTTTAGCTCAACTCTTTGAAGGAATGGTTTTAACACCGCTATTGGTGGGTGACCGTATTGGCTTACACCCTGTGTCAGTTATTTTTGCGATACTTGCAGGGGGACAACTTTTTGGGTTTTTTGGCATTTTGTTGGCGTTACCTGTTTTTGCTGTAGGGGCTGTACTGCTTCGACATATCAGTGTCCGTTATAAAGGCAGTAAAATTTATAAAATATAGCAGGATATATTATTCCTATCTGAGCAATTTCAGGCAAATTTAAACAAAAGTTACCCTTCCTTTTAGTTAAGCAACCGCTTGAAGCCTGTGTTCATTGCCCCATATTTAGGGGTGAGGATTTAATAATTTACCGAGTGATAAACGAGATTTTTTGCTGGTAAATTATTGATATTTCATTTTTTCAAAGAGCCTAAAGAAAAAAATAATACGGCATAGATTCAATATTCGATTAAAATAACGGCGTATTTATAATAACCCCTAATGGAGATCCATCATGGATACAAAAACATTTCTTGATGAATTATTAAAAGCAGGACGCGAACTGGCTAATCAAGGTCAGTCAATAGCAGAGAAAAAACTAGACCTAGGCGCATCAAATAATCAACGGGAAGCGACATTATCAGGCATGAAAACAGGGGCGATTGCGGCAGGTGCATTGGCTTTGTTGTTGGGTACAAAAACAGGTCGTAATGTAACCAGTAGCGCATTAAAACTAGGCAGTTTAGCCGCAGTAGGTGGGGTAGCATGGAAAGCGTATCAAAATTATCAAGCCAAAGCACAACTTGAAGGTACAGAAAACACGACCGTTTCTGTGGATAAATTAGAAGATGAAGCGGCTAATGAACGCAGTGTCGTCTTGTTAAAAGCAATGATCGCCGCTGCCAAAGCAGACGGGCATGTTGATGAAGCAGAGTTAATCGAAATTAATAAACAAGTTGATAACCTTGGCTTAACTGGTGATGTTGAGAGGATTGTTAAAGAAGAATTAGCAAAGCCTTTAAACCTTGAGGAGATTGCGGCACTAGCTGGTGGCGAAGAAGCAAAAGCAGCTGAAGTTTATCTTGTTTCCGCGGTAGTGACGGATCAGGAAAATGAAAAAGAACGTCAATATTTAGCCGATTTAGCAAAAGCTATGAACATTCCTAATAAATTATTAGCCGAATTAAATGCTTATAATGAAGATGATAAAGGAACATCAAAAAATACAGAAGAGCCAAAGGAAAAAGAGAAGAAAAAAGACCTGTAAACTCGGTTAACCTTGAATTATATCGCTATTTTTCAACCCGAACCCTAAGCATGATTTTGACGGTGTGGGGTACAGTACACACCGTCAAAAGCGCCCTACCCCATAAAACCAAGATCAGTTGAGGTAAAATTTTTGAGTTCAGGAAAAAGCTGATTTAGCATGGCATCATCTGCACCAAACCATTTGACCAATGTCGCAAGGTACTGACTCATTGAAAGCGTTGGAATAAGTCGCCCTTTGCTTTTTGCATCATCTGCCCCTCCCAGTGTTAAATCAGGTAGTCTTCCGTATAATCCGCCTTTGACCGCTGCGCCGATGGCAAAATAATGTCCTCCCCAAGCATGATCTGTTCCATCACCATTATTACCAATCGAACGTCCAAAATCTGAAAGATTAAAGGTAGTGACCTTATCTTCCATTCCCATATCGCTAAGAGCCCGTTGAAAATCACCCAAACTTAAACTAAGTCCTCTAAGTAAACTAGCATGTTGTTGCGCTTGGTTGCTATGGGTGTCGTACCCGCCGTGAACAACATAAAATATTTGCCGTTTCAGTCCTTTGTTTTTGCCAATATAAGCGAGCTTGGCAACGGCTTTAAGTTGATCGGATAGGTCTTTAACACTGTCATTATTAGCAATACCAAATGTTGCACTATCGGGTGAACTGAATAATTCCCCCCCATAAGCATTGGTGCTGGTAAAGCTTGGACTATTTTTGTTCCAATCTTCAACGACAACATCTTGAGTAAGGAACGAACGTTTCCTTAAACGCTGATAAAGGGCTTGAAATTTTTCTGGTCGGTTAGCGGCAAGCCAATTATCATAAAGTGAACGCTTAATGTATTTGTATTCGCTTGGACCTTTAGGGTTAAAAATTAACGGCTCTGTCTTTGCACCGTATAATAAATGACTAACGCCTTTCAACGAGATATTGATTCCATAAATGCTGTTATTATTAACATTATTCCATTGATCAGCAATCTGCCCTGCCCAACCACGGCGGTTAAGTTCTGAAGCAAGCCCATTAAAAACCAATTTACGCTGGCTATTATGAGAATACAAAGCAAGGGGTAAGGTTGCTGTTTTTGCTAAGATCTCAGCACGAGTTGTCGGCTGTACGAGATTGCCAACATTGGCAATCATTGCGACCTTTTTTTGATTCACAAGGTGAGCAAACTCTGGCATAACGCCATTGGTTGCTAGTCCTTTAATATGAGCGTGTGGGTACAATCCTTTCGTGTAGGCTTTTTCCAAGGTATCATTATAGTAAGGGTTAGCATTACCACTAGACAATACTAGCTTTCCCGCAGTTTGTGTCAGTTTGGCACTTAAATCATTATTATCAACTTTTAGTGAAGTACGGATTGCCGCATAATTGTCGTAGCCTGTTTTGTCATTCGCTCCATTGGGAATAAACATATTAATTGAATCATTTCCTCCGTGTTGGAGTATAACGACTAGGGCTTTATAATCGGAAAAAGTAATGCTTTTTTCAGCGAAAAGTGACGTTGATAATCCTAAGGTTGAGAACCCCGTTAACGCACTAAATTTCAAAAAATCTCTTCTGGTTGTCATAGCTTCCCCCTTACTGAACCATATAGGTTTCTGATGTGATAATTGCGGTAATAATGGGTCGAATAATTTTATTGTAAATCATTGCTTTAGGGTCTTCTTGCTGGATCATTGAGCCACCATAAAAAGATTCTTTATAGGCATTGAATAGAATGTTTTTGTCGTTTGAAGCCAGTAATCCACCGGTTAATTTAAGATCTAAATGTTGAATAAGTGCTTTAATTGCTCGGTCTCTATCCGTTGTGCCTGTTGCATCAGCAGTGGTATCTTTTGATCTCTTTATCCGTTTAAAAGATTGAAACTTTCCATCCACTGTAGTTTCAAGTGCTGTTTCCATCACCCTGTACTCATCATCAGCATTCAAAATAAATTTATTGTGATAGAGTGAGAATACTGCCCTAAAATTTTGATTTTTTAAATGTTCCCAATCGTTTAATGAATTGCCGTACTTACTTTTTAATACGCTTTCTTCTGTTGATAAATCAGCGTAAATACGTTGATTAAAGGCAATGAGCATATTATCAGTTTGAATCTGTAATTCAGGCGCAACTAACAGTGCTTGTTGAAAGACATTATCATTAGGAAGGTAGTCATTACTGTAAAAATTAAAAACAGTAAACGCTCGAGAGGGTGCTTGTCCTAACGATTGACTCGGGTCTCTGATATACAGCATATTATCGATATTCAGGGTGCTCGTCTTAGCGGTGCGCCAGCGTGGTAGGGGCTTAATCTTAAAGGCTCTAAGAAATTGGGTATAAGCAAGAAAAGGTTCTTTAAATTTTTTATTACCTTGATTTTCCCATAGTTCTCGATCCAGAAATATTGCCTTAACCACTGCTTTTAAATCACCTTTAACCCCTTGTCCATTATCATTAAAAACGGTAGAAATTCGAGCAATATAAGCAGGGCTTGGGTTTGATTTACTTAAACGCATAATCAGTTGCTTGCTAATAAAGGGAGCAATATTAGGGTGTGCCATTAGAATATTAATAACGGCTTCAATATCTTGAGTACCCGTATTTCCTGCTGGAATAGGGGTTCCTAAAACTGTTTTAGCCTTGAGGTCATGATATTTTTCAGTAAACTCAATCGGGTGAGTGAAATCACCATCTTTAGCACTGAGACGACCATAACGTTTGTTTCTTTTAATATCCCAACCTGTAAAGATACGTGCGACTTCATTTACATCTTGCTGGGTATAAGTTGGAATACTATTCCCTTTAGCATCTAGTTTTACAGAGCCATCAAGGTTCAATTCATTTAAACCAATGGTAAATAATTGCATCAGTTCACGGGCATAGTTTTCATCAGGATAGATGGTGGTGTTGCCCACTTGATACGCTTTTTTATTACCATTGTAGGTAAGGTAAGCCGCCATTGATGCACTGTGAGAAATATCCAACAGTAAGTCTTTATAGTTACCAAAGGCATGTTGTGTTAAAAGATCAAAGTAAACCGCAAGTGCTTCAGCACGGCGTATAAAGGTGGGCTCAGCTAATGACTCCACAATAATCTGACTTAAAGCATAAGCCGTTCGGTGCCGTAGCTGATCCTTATCAAATAAAATAGTTTGAAATAAGGCGCTCATTTGTAATGCTCGCGATTGAAAAGAGCCTTCTGCTTTATTAAAGACGGTTTCATTATCAGCTAAATAGGTACTAACCGTCGCAGGATTTTTATCGGGTTCTACCTTTTTAGACAAGATTAACATACGTTTTAAATGCATCTGTGCTTGATAAGGCAGAGCGAGTTGTTCTTCAAGCCATAATAGAACCCCCTTTTTTTTCAATGCTGCACTACTGGTTTCAGTCGCTCCAAAACTGGCTAATGATAGAAAGTTAACGGCTATTTTATTGGTGATTATTTTAGGCAAATAAGCAGAGCCACTGGGCTTTATTTTCTTTGTGATCTGAATAACTAAGGGCGTACTTTCATTACCCGCTGTATCTTTTAAAGTGATTTTAAAGGTTTTTAATCCTTCTTTTCCTTGAGTTTTAAGCGTAAGCCTAGCTTTTCCATCCTGAGCCATCGTCGCTATTTTTTGAGTATTAAGGTAAACCAGACTGGAAATTTCACCTTTAATTTCTACCGAAACCTGATCTTCAAAAGTTTCAGTTGGAGCAGGCGTAGAGAGTATTGGAACAGTCGGTGGCGTAGTGTCTATTGCTTTTGCTGTTACTTTAACCGTTCGTGTCACGGTTGCTGTATTCCCTTGGCTATTCGTTGCACTATAGTTGAGGTGATAGCTTCCAACGACAAGGGTATCGACTAAACCTTTTTTTGAAACCGTAAGATTACCATCCGTTTCATCGATTGCAATCGCTCCTGCATCCTGATAGGTCTCGCCTTGTAGGACAGTGACAGGGTTATCCCCTAAAAGGGTGATGACAGGTGGATTATCATCCTTACTGCCGAGTATAAAAAGTAAACCCAATAAAATGATAGTGAGATGACGCGATAAGCGATCAGTGAATAATCTCATGGAATGTGTTGCCCCCTTGTTAGAGGATGAAGCCACATCCCCTATCGTGTAGTGTATTAATTTTAGAGCTAACTGTACTAAAAAAACTAAAACTAATGTCTGCCATTGAATAAAAAAATTATTGTTTTTATTATAAATAGCAAATGATAAATAGTTTGTCACTCATTATTTTCTATTTATTAATATTTTGTGATGGCTTTAGTAGACGCTAATAGGGTTTGAAGGATAGTTCACCTTGGGAGTTAACGTGTACTTTTTTTACATTATATTTTTTTATGAGCTGCTTGCTGGATGGCTCACCCTTCATTAGGGCTACGCGTAGCTTCCACCACTCACTCAGTCCGCCTGCGGTTGTAAAATAAGAGGGTTTACTATCAATGGCTTTAGCAATTAATTTTATTGCTAAAAAATGATCTTTATTGTCCATAAATTGCGAGTGAAAGCTAAACAGATACAAGCCGCCGACCGCTTCGGTGTAATCTAACTCCAAACTCATTTGTCGTTGTGATAATGCTTTATTGGCCTCAATATCGACCCATAATTCAAAATCATCCGTCATCATTCGTGGAATGGAGACCAGTGATTGAGCTGTTTTTTTGGAAATTAAAAGTAAAGGAACAAAACGATCAAGTGAGGTTTCAGCAATAAAATATTCAATGTTATTGTTTAGCATCGCATCTAAAGTGTAACCATTATGAGCTTCCTCGGGAGGACGAAAAGAGCGGACTGTTTTTCCCGTGATTAATTCTAAAACCTTACGGCAATGGGCTAAACGCAGGTGCTGGGTACGTGAGTCATTCAGGGTAAAGACTTGATGATTATCACCATGACATGCAATTTCACCTGATTCTGCTAATTTTTTTGATAGCCCGTGATCTCTCTGTGCTTCATTAGACAAAATATACCATGTAATGGGGTATTTGTTCTTTAAGAAAAAATCACTCACTTTTTCGGCTTTTGCAAAGCCATCCTCTGTATCCTCTTCAAGAATCGCCGCAAACTTTTTACCATCAGGCCACATGGCAAGAGCGCTGTAAGGCTCTTTACTAAAATAGCGCAATAGAGAAGCAAGTAGTGCATTAGAATACTGTCGGTTTTGTTCTGAGTAAGTTGGAAGGTCTGATAAATTAAAGTCCATCCAAATAAATCGACCTTTTCCTACCGTTTCCGCATATAAGCGTGTCCATATTTTGGGTAAGGCACGCTTAGAGGAATCAATAAAGAGTGCTTGTGGATGATCACTGGTTGCAACGTAATCTTTGTTAGATGAGTTAATATCAAAAATGAGTCCTGCATCGAAGCCCAAGGTCAACGCTCTATCTGCAACAAGGGCGAGGCTGGTTTGTGCATGACTTTGATAAAAACGTTGAAAATGGAGGTGATATAAATCAAAACTCCCTTTGATTTTCTGCTGTTTCAACTGCTCAGGGTAGCCCGTAAACAATACGTTAGCGCCTTGGTTGAGGATGCTGTCCAAGGCAGTAAGATTCCATTGACCTTCTATAACAACAAAAAGAGCCTTTGGTTTTATTTGATAACAGCGCTGGATATTTTTAGTTCGACAACGGCTTAAAGGCAGGCGGTGTTTTAGAGCAAAGGCTTCCCAATCATAGATACTCTGCGTTTTATTCTTTGTATCATAGATAAGATAAACCCCCTTTTTTTTGAGCTTAACTAATTGGTCTTTAAGTTTGGGAAGTTGTTCGACATGCGTTCTTTCCCAGCTATGATGAGTAAAACTGAGCTTAGCAATGTCTTTATTGTTTAAGGCAGGTTTAAAAAAATGATCACGATTCAAGTAAAGGTTAATCGCAATGCCAAAGAGCAACAAACCCGCTAGCCCAAAAATAAGAATTTTTCTAATGGTCTTGACTAGAAAATCTTCTGTTTTATTTTTTTTATCTTGAAGTGTTTTGTGAACCAGTGCTTTAGAAGGAGGAATATAGCGTTTAAAATAACGCCCTTCAAAATGCAGGTGATTAGACAGAGGGTATCGAGCAGCCCAATGTCGAATATACATAATAGTTGTCATTCCAATGACAAAAAGTACTAGTAAGACTAGCAGCACAATCCCCAATAACTTCCAATCAAAATCCATTATTTTGTCAACGTCCCCATTCGATCCACTTTATCCCAATTCATCTTGGTTGATAGCCACTCTTCAAATAAGGCCAATACGCCCCAAAATTGCAAGGCATAAGCGTAGGTAACCTTTTGAAAGAGAAGCAAGGGGAAATATTTCCAAGCCTGCTTTCCTGTTGCCATTAACAGCGCCAAGAAATCTAAAAAAATTAAAAGTACAACCCAACTAATCAAAAATTGAACCTCCGTAAAGCGAAAGAAGCTCGCTAAAATAAAGAGCGTAATGGAAAAACTCATTATCTCGATTAAAAAAGATTCCGTAATGAGGAAAAGGATAGTGAATGAAGCCCGTTGGCTTTTGTTAACGATCAGTGCACCAAAATTAAGATGTAATGCTTGGTAGATCCCTCTTTTCCAGCGATAGCGTTGTCGTAACAAGTCATAAATATGAGTGGGTGCTTCTGTTGAAGCGATCATTTCATCCTCACTTACAATGCGCCAGCCATTGGCTAGTAAACGCACGGAAAGGTCTGCATCTTCAGCGAATAATTTTTTATTTTCATTGTATCCCCCAATATCAGCAATCGCTTTACGTCGAAATAGACCAATAGGACCTGGAATAATAGTAACTAGCCCAAAATAAGATAAAGCCCGGCGCACAAAATTCTGACTCAGAAGGTATTCTAAGGATTGAAGCTGGGTTAATAAATGGTTTTTATTAGCCACTTCGACATGACCTGCAACAGCTCCCACACTATGGTCTTTAAAGTGTTTTACACCACGCTCCAAGGCGTTAATCGACAAGACCGAATCAGAGTCAACACAAGCAACAAATTCCCCTTGAGCATGCATTAGTCCTGTATTTAATGCAGAAGCTTTTCCCCCATTGGTTTGTGTGATGATTAAAAGCTTAGAAACAGCGTGTGTGGCTTTTATATCACGTACAATTTCTACTGTTTTATCGGTACTGCCATCGTCGATGAAAATAATTTCAAAATTAGGATAATTTTGTCCCATTAAGCTGAGGATAGCCGATTTAATAACCTGCTCTTCATTAAATGCTGGAATAACAATACTAATAAAGGGGTGATATTCTTTATATTTTTCGTCTAATAAGACACTGTTTTTTGTATATTTCCAATTGGAATAGAGCAATAAGACTTGTCGCAAAACAATAAAAAGACCAAAGACAAAAAACAAGTGAACCATTATTTTATGAAGTTCGGGATAATACTCCAAACCTGCAATAAAACTTAATATAAAAAGCAATAAACTAATTATTAATAAGAGTTTAGTCGGTAGTTTAATCTTATCTTGATATGTTTTTTCATTATGTAATAACATTATTAGCTCACCTGTATTCTATCGCGATTCAATTAAATATTTTCAAGAAAGAAGGGTTAAAAGGGTAATCATGAAATAATAATCAATGTAAATTTTGATGTAACCCTTTCTATTCTGCTGTTTTTAATTGAATTTTTGTCCTTCCTGACGTTAATGACGTATTGACGGTGACGTAGGGAGGGATTAATGAGGAGCAAGCAGCAACCAAGCGGTTATGTGCGGTACTATCGTTTCGAACAAACTGAGCAATAACATGGCTGTCGAGCTGTTGAATAGCATGGAAAAACTTATTGATGGTGGTATAAGCTAGATTTTGTGACTCAAGGTTAAACAACATATCAACACCTAATAAAATAATAAGGTCAGCCTCGATACCCGATAGCTGTTTCAATTCATTAAAAACTGCCGCATAGTCAGCAGATAAACTTATGTTGCTGGATACAGACGATTGATAAGAGAACAGAATCATTTGTTCGGATGTTACTTTTTGATTGAAATCATATTCCAACTGGCTGAGTTGTTGCATAAGGTATTCAGGCGCAGCGGGGGAAGCAACGATAATTTTTTTTCCTTGATTTAAATGTCGCTTTAACATTTTCGCCAAGATTAAATACTCTAAATTTGGTGCTTCAACTTCAATAAGCAGAAAGTTAAAGGCGTATCTATTTTTTATCGGATACTGGTTTTTCTTTTGTATTATTTTTGTACGCTTATTAGTGAGCATATTATGTGGGGGTAATTGCTTCACATTGCTTTTAAGCTCAAGGTCTTTATTTGATAATATAGATTTCATGATCTGCCTGCTTTTAGTTACTTCCCTATAAATGCAAAATCTATCATTTATGACTTGTAATAAAGAGACGGCTTATCTTAATAATCATGTGATTTGTCTTTTCTTTGACCGATTATCGTGAAAATTACTTTTTTTCAAGTTGATGGGTAGCTCTGTTATGTGCTCGGATTACCCGACTGCTTGGTTTTTCATCAAAATGATTAGTTTGGATAAACCGCGATTGTGTCTACCCGTAAAAATTTTTTCTAGCTATCTGATGGTAAAATCAACCCAGAATAAGCTTGTATCTTTTCTAAAATACTCTTACTTATTTCTTGGGGTAGATTTATCATTTTTCTCACCCAACTGAAAAGCGGTATTTGTAAAATAGTCACTCCAACTTTTGAAATGTGACAATAATATCGTCTCGATTACTTAAGAGCTTATATTTTTAGCTAGTTTAGCAAGTGTTGTTCTATTCAGAATTCAGGAAAACCATTACATTATTTTTTTATGAGGTCTGGTTGAAAATATTTTAGGTTGATGTGCTGTATCCACACAAAGTGGAAAGTAATCCGCTTCCTCCACTTTTCTATTAAAGGTGCTTTGTTCAAAAAAGAAGAACTGCCGTTATATCTCAAAGTGAAAAATGAGGGATGCTCAATGTCAATTAGC
>JAGLBW010000075.1 GCA_023146545.1 Cocleimonas sp. | reverse complement strand
ACACCACCACTCAAATTAGAAACCTCAAGACCCACCAAAGCGTCAATTACCTTATCTGTATCCGTTGTCTTTACCTTTTCAACCGCTTTTACCCAGAGTTTAAAGCCAATCATTGTTGCTTCCATTGGGTCATTCGTAACACGTTTAGGATCTTTAATATAACGATGCCACTTCTTAATAAACGCTCTGTTTTTTTCATTAGGATCACTCATAAAGTAATTCCAAGCAGCTAAATGCCCAACTGAAAGTTTGCTATCAAAGGTAGAGAATTCTTGTTCACCCGCAGAAAAAGCAAGCACAGGAATATTTTTAGGTGCGATGCCTTGTTTACTCAGCTCCTTGTAAAAAAATACATTAGCATCTCCATTAACGGTCGAAATAACCGCTGTATTGACCCCCGTAGAACCAATGATTTTTATATCAGAAATAATGGCTTCCCAATCAGAATAACCAAAAGGGGTATATTGAATAATAATATCTTTCTCCTCAAAGCCTTTAGTAAGTAAGTAGGCTTTGAGTATTTTGTTGGTCGTTCGCGGGTAAATATAATCCGTACCCAATAAGATCCAACGTTTAATTCCCCTTTCTTTCATCAAATAATCAACAGCTGGAATCGCTTGTTGATTAGGCGAAGCCCCCGTGTAAAAAATATTCCGAGAGGATTCTTCACCTTCATACTGAACAGGATAGAACATTAAGCCATTCAACTCCTCCAATACAGGTAGAACAGATTTACGTGAGACCGATGTCCATGTCCCAAAAATACTGACCACTTTGTTTTTTTCAATGAGCTGGCGTGCTTGTTGTGCAAATAACGGCCAATCGGATGAAGGGTCAACAACAATAGCCTCTATTTTTTTACCCAATAACCCGCCTTCTTTATTTTTTTCTTTAATAAGCATTAACAGAGTATCTTTTAAGGTGATTTCACTGATCGCCATCGTTCCCGACAAAGAATGCAAGATACCAACTTTAATAGTGTCACCTTTAGCAAAGATAGATGATGGAATCAGCAACAAGAATGCGAAGATTAAAGGCAGTTGATACACACTTTTTATGTTATTTTTTGTTCTATTTTTCTTTTTCCTTCGCTCAAATAAGCCTTCTTTAACCTTTCCATAGCAATCTGTTGGGGTATCAGAAAAAAAAGGACTCCCTAAGAATAAGCAATACGAGTACATACTCTGAAACCCGAAATATTTTATTTTTTTTATTTGTTTAGACATAGTAAATTTTTTATTTGTTTTATAATGATGCTAAAAGCCACCTAGAAATAGGGTGAAGAAGAAAGGCATTCATACATCATTTTCAGAAGAAGGGTGTTATTTTATGACCATAATTAGGATCGTTTTAAACGAGAGGAAAGTAATAGTATGGCTGATAATTTGAGTATGAGTCAAAAAATATCTGATGGTTGCCCTAAATCTGTGAGCCTATAAATTACCAGCACCTATATCGCTTACCCAATGAGGTACTTTTTAAGAAAATTAATTTTTTCAGGATTCCTCTGGTTACAAAGCTTCTGCCTCGTAACCTAACCCATTTTGACAGCTCCAACAGTCCATAATGATTAGGACATCCATAACTGTCAAGCCCTAGTCACAAACTCTCTTTTCAAATAATTCAGGTATAATTTAACAATAGCTGAAAAGGGTTAAATTCCTTTTTTTTCTTCAGCGCCACTAAGGAACAAGGACACTCCTTGGAGAACTCCCCCCTAAATTTCGGAAAGATATACTTATGCTAAGGTATCGTAAAAAACAAAAGAACCCACGTTTTTTATATTTATTGTTTGAAGTGGTTATTATTGTTTTAGGTGTTTATTTAGGGTTTCAAATTGAGGATTGGAGCGAGGATAAAAAAGAGCAAAGTATTGAAAAACAGTATTTAGACTATCTGCTTATTGATTTAGATCGAGACATTCTACTGATGGAAAAATCATTTATTAATCGCTATGATAAAAAAATAAAAGGGTTAGAACTTGCGAAAAACTATGCTTTAGGAAAAACAAAACCAAAGGATAAAAAAAAATTCATTAGTGACATTGGTTACGGTGCTGTTTTTTCATCAGGAATCCCTAGTGTCTACAGTGGCACTTATAATGAGTTAGTGAATAGTGGCAACCTTCGATTAATAAAAAATAGCAGTCTAAGAAAAGAAATATCCGCCTATTACTCTTATATTGAACAAACCATTCGATCACAAGAAAAATCATTTAGTGGCTATCTAACCGTAATGAACTCACTGCGACCCTTTGATCTAAACAACCCCTCTTATATTAGTCCATCAGATCAAAAAATATTACTAAAAAACATTAAAAAAATCAGTTTTATCAAAACGATTAACTTGGAAATAACCTTTGCAAATAGCATTGTTAACAATGCAAAAAAAATCAAAAATAACGCTTATAATTTAAAAGCACACATTAATCAACAAATCAATTCTATAAATAATTAGGACACCCATAATTTTGCTTCATTTATGAATATCGATGAGTCATTCCCTGCCTTAAAGAATTTATCCGAGGAATAAATTCCTCTACACTGTCTCCCTAAAGCCGCGTCACCATTACCTAAAACATCAACCATGGAAACCTCTGAACGTCAATCGGTCATTACCGATTATTACGTCATGAAAAAACGTATTTTTGGCTATGTGGATAAAATGGAAGGCTCGTTTACCACCTGCTTGGAACAGATGAACTGAGTTGATTTTTGGAAAGGGCTTGAGGAAAAATTAATAGCCATTGGAGAAACACCTGACTGTATCTGATCATTAAGCATCAGAGGTTTTAGTCGTACCGTCTTCCTCCTTATATAGCTCAAGTGGTTGCTAGGTGCTGTTGACATGATAAGATGATTCGCAAAATTTAATACACAGGTTGTAATCAATGGCAAAAATCCAGTCTATATCAGGTTTTCCTGAATTTTTACCCGCCGAGCAAATTGCGTTTAATCATGCGATTGCGGTGATTAGAAAACATTATGAGCGTTCGGGTGCTGTCCCTATTGAAACCCCTGCGATTGAACGTTCGTCTACCTTGTTGGCAAAAGGTGGGGATGATAAAGAAATTTATGGTTTACGTCGTTTAAAAGCTGATGGCGGTGATGATGCAAAAGAGTTAGCCTTACATTTTGATCTTACTGTGCCGCTGGCGCGTTATGTGGCACAGCACCAACGTCGCTTGATTTTTCCGTTTCGGCGTTACCAAATTCAGCCCGTATGGCGTGGTGAACGGGCGCAAGCAGGACGTTATCGACAATTTTATCAATGTGATATGGATGTGATTGGTGACGGCAGTTTGTCATTATTAAATGATGCTGAAATGCCGTATGTGATTTACCAAATTTTTCGTGAGTTGAATATTGGTAAATTTTTGATTCGGATGAATAACCGCAAAATATTAAAAGGATTCTTATCAGGCTTTGGTTTGGATGATGGTAGGGTTCAAGATGCGATTAATTATATTGATGCGATTGAGAAAGTCGGTGTAGAGAAGGTTAATGCTAATTTACTTAACCTTGGTATTAGTACTGATGCGGTTGAGGAAATTTTAGAGTTCTTCAGTCAAACGGGTAGCAATGACGAGATTTTGACCTTTTTATCTCAAAAAACAGGGAATGAAGTCTACACTACGGGGGTGAGTGAGTTAAAACAAGTCTCAATGGCGATGAAAAACTTAGGTGTTCCTGAGGATTATTTTGCTTTAGATTTAAAAATTGCGCGGGGATTAGATTATTACACGGGCACAATTTATGAGACTAAATTGATTGATCACCCTAACATTGGGAGTATTTGTAGTGGTGGGCGCTATGATGAATTAACAGGTTTATTTACCACTCGAAAATATCCAGGTGTGGGTGTTTCAATTGGGTTGACGCGATTATTGCCGCTATTAATTAAAGCAGGAGTGATTCAACTACCTGCTCCTACGGTTGCACCTGTTTTGATCACTAGTTTGCAAAGTAAGCATATTGATAGCTATTTATCATACGGTGCATTATTACGTGCTGGTGGGATTAATACCGAAATTTACTTAGAAGAGAAAAAATTGGGCGCACAAATGAAATACGCCAATAAAAAAGGCTTCCAGTTGGTTGTTTTAGCGGGCGATGATGAAATCGAAAAAGGTGTTTTGCTGGTTAAACTGATGCAAACGGGTGAGCAAATTGAAATCCCCGTTGCAACAATGCTGGAATCTATCTCTAATCTATTAAAAAATAAGGGATAATATTATTGTCAGGTCGTTGCTAATGACGCTCATCCCTCAACCCTAAAAGCGAAAAATTATAAATGTCTAATTTTGATGTTGTCTGTGGTATTCCCCGCAGTGGTAGAACCTTTGAAAACTTTATTAATAAATTGATTTCATTGGGTAGTCCTTCTTTAGAGCGTGATTTAGAAGATATTAAAGCTATTATTAAACAGGGGAAAAAAGGCAAGACGGCATCATTGACTGATATCCATAAAACCTATGCAAAAGCGCTTGAAGGCACACCAAATATTGGACTTTTTGTGGATAGAAAGCGTGATAACCGTCCGTATCGTATTGGTTTTTTAGGCTATGATTTTAAGCTAAAAGGGGTCTCGGTACGCTTGGAGGGGGACGAGCCTCATAATTGTTCGTCGCTGGTATCGTTAGGGGAAGTGGATGTGGCGCTGGCAGGGATGGATGAGTTGTTGACGGTAACGCACAGTGCATTAGAGAAACCAGATAAAGTTAAAAAATGGGGGATGTACAATTATCATCTGCCAAAGGAAAACAAGGTGCGGGTTGCGGGTTCGGCGATGTTAAAACGTTGGAACGATACGGTATCGCGTGAGATTCAGGATATGGTGGGCTTTTTTCTAATTGCAAAACAAAAGCCTGAAGGCTGTGTGCAGTATAAATACCCTAAAGATTATTTGCGTCATTTAGAAAATCATGGGGATAAGGTTTATGTAAAGGGGCGCTATGCGGATATGATCCGTGCCGCTTACCCTTACCTTAAAATCGAATCAGTACATGATGTGGAAGATGCGGTGATGGATGCGGATGTGGGAGCGGTGGGTTTGGAGATTGTTCAAACAGGCAGCACCTTAAAACGTAAAAACTTGATTATCTTAGGCGCGCCGTTGTTTTTATCGGAAAGCCTTTATGTTGTCGATTATTATAAGTATTTGAATCAAGACAGTTGTATTCGCCCTTTTTTAGATCAACTCAAGCCTGTGGGTTATTTTGATGATGAAAGACTGCTGGAGTTTGCCTATTGGTATTATGCTTTAGAGGAAAACTTAGGTGATAACTGGATTAATAAACCTGCAATTGATAACTTGTTTTGTGATACTCACGAAGCTAAAGACGGCTTAAGACCTGTACGCTTACAAACCCGTTATTGGCTCTCTGATGATGCTTATAAAATTGACGAGGCGTTGGACTTTGTTAATGCGTCTAAATTAAAGTTGTCTGATATTTATTCAGACGTTAAAAATGGACGTATAAAATAGTCTTTTTACGCTGATAGCGAAATAATAAAAACAGTAGGGGAATTCATTTTTTTCCCCATTATTACCGCTCTAATATGCCGACTAAAATGTACTAGCACCTCCATTGCTTGTTTGTTAAAAATACCTTTTTATTTTTTGGTCTTTGCGTTCTGTATAAGACCCTCTCTTTTTGGATAGATTAAATTCATGCACCGTTTCATTTTATTTATACGCAGCTTGCGAGATATTTATTTTTTTAAACACACTGTCCGTTTTTTAGTGATTTCCTTAATGTTATTAGGTTCATGGGTGGCTACTCGTGATTTGGATATTCCACCTGAATACGAGCTGAATGATAAACTGATCCATGTCATTGTGTTTTTTTGTTTTGCTGTTTTGGTCGATCTTTCAACGGCTAGAAAGCCCTTCTGGCTCTACAAAGGATTACCCCTGTTGGTATATGGTGCGTGTATAGAAATAATGCAATACTTCACGCCAGATCGTAGTTTTTCATTGCTAGATTGGGTGGCGGATCTATCAGGAATTTTACTCTATTTTGTCATTAAACGGTTATTAGTTTGGCATGAGCAATCGCGGATAAAAGTATCCTTGAAATAGCTTAAAGACGTATCGAAAAAATAGGGTTTAAGTTTAAATTAAGTCTTGATAACCTATTAAATAAAAGGCGATTAATGAAGCCTTTGAGGGTTTTTTAGGCTAGTGTGGGTGTCAAGCATTAAAATATTAACGTATGCTGAATTAATTGATTGAGTGTGCTAAAAGGGGATGCTAGAATCCTGCACTCACTACTGTGCGTGAAGGAAGGTGCAATAATTTTATGAATGATACTTCTAATGTAAGCAAACCTGGGCTCCTTCATATTGGTGCAGGAAATATTTTTTCGTCAATGATCATTTCTGGTCTGATTCTTGGTTATTTTGTTGATCAATGGCTAGGTTTAACACCTCTTTTTATGATGCTCTTCGCCTTATTAGGTTTTGTTGGTGGAATGAAAAAAATCCATGCAATTTTGCGTTATGAAAACCCGGCTAAGGATGATAATCAACATGACAACAACAGCAGTAGATGAAGTTGTTAATAAAGCCAAAAAAAGTCGCAAAAATCAACTAATTGTTATCGCTTTCATGGCGATTGGCTTTGCTTTGTATGGTTATCTCTATGGAAAGACACCCTTACACGGTGTAGCCGCCTTATACGGTGGGTTTGTCAGTCTATTTATTAGTTGGACGCTTGGTTTAGGGGTAATAAAAGCAACCGAACTGGCAAAAGATGATCCAAAAGTAGCAATGGGAATTTTATACGGCAGCGCGGTACTTAGATTCGTTCTAATGTTGGTGTTGTTTGGGGTTGGTATGGGGTTACTGGGCTTGAATCCAATTCCATTGGTTTTAACAGCAATCGTGACATGGATTACGGGTGTTGTTGCTGTTCGCTAAGATAGCTTTGGAACAGTTAAAAAGAATTTAAACTTTTATTGAGGAATTTAACGTGTCAGCAACAGAGCATTCTGATGGCGGCGGCGGTACGGTCGCTTATATACAGCATCACCTGACTAATTTACATACGGGTGAAGGGTTTTGGACATTCAACTGGGATACGATTTTTGTCAGTATTTTGCTCGGCGGCGTTATTTTAAAAATGGCGTTTATGGTGAAAGGCAATTTGGAAACAGGAACCCCTGGTGCCTTTCAAAATTTTGTCGAAATGATTTTAGAGTTTGTCCAAACGCAAGTAAAAGACTCCTTTCCAGGTCATAACCCGTTGATTGCACCATTAGCCTTGACCGTTTTCTTATGGGTTTGGTTAATGAACTTTATGGATTTAATCCCTGTCGATTTATTACCAACCTTAGCGGCAGGCTTAGGTATCCCTTATCTTAAGGTCGTTCCAACAACAGATCTTAATACCGCCTTAGCAATGGCATTGGTTGTTTTTGTTTTAACCGTTTACTACAACCTAAAAGTCAAAGGCCCTATGGGTTACCTGAAAATGTTCTTATTCCATCCTTTTGGCAAAGCCGCTGTTCCTGCCAATATCGTGATGACCGCCATTGAAGAGTTAGCCAAACCATTAAGTCTTGGTTTGCGTTTGTTCGGCAATATGTTTGCGGGTGAATTAGTGTTCTTATTGATCGCGTTATTAACCTTGGGCGCAACCATTGGGGCAAGCCTCTTAATCTGGTTCCCACTGCAAGTGGTGCTTGATTTAGCATGGTTAATTTTCCATATCTTGGTCATCACCTTACAAGCCTTCATCTTTATGGTGTTGACGATTGTATACCTTGGCATGGCGCACACAGAAGATCATTAATGTGTTTCAACTAGGCTTAAACCCTTGTGAATTTCTTTTGTAAGAATGAATTAAGCAAGGGTTAGACCGAATAACGTTTTTATTTTAATTTCTTATCATTTTTTAATTTTTTAATTTTTATGGAGATATATGCAATGACTGCTGAAATGATTGCTCAGATCTATGCTTATACGGCTGTTGGTGTTGGTGTGATTCTTGCTGCTGCAGGACTGGGTTCTGCAATTGGTTGGGGTCTTATTTGTGCGAAAACATTGGAAGGTATTGCACGTCAACCTGAAATGCGTCCTCAATTGATGACGAATATGTTTATCTTCGCCGGTCTGATGGAGTCTTTCCCTTTCATCATCTTAGCTTTCGCAATGTGGTTCTTATTTGCTAACCCGTTTGTGGGTGCGATGCAAGCTGCAATTGCTGGACTATAAACGCAAGCGATTGCTTGAAGTCACCGACCGTTGTATTGGTTGGTATAACATAGTTTAGTAATGAGGTAAATAATCGTGAGTATTACAATCACATTAATAGCGCAGGTTCTTGCGTTTACGATCCTAATCTGGCTCGTGAATAAGCATCTGTGGGGGCCTCTCTCTGCGGTACTTGAAGCACGCCAAAAGAAGATTGCAGACGGTTTAGCTGCATCTGAAAAGGGGCTTCAAGAACAAGAGCAAGCTGAAGCACGTGCCGAAGAAGTCATTAATGAAGCCAAAGTACAAGCGGCGGATATTATTGCACAGGCACAAGCGCGTAGCGCTCAAGTTATAGAGGAGTCAAAAGGCAAAGCAGCTGAAGAGGCAGAACGTTTAATCGCGGGTGCTAAGGCAGAGATTGATCAGGAAGTTAATCGGGCTAAAGATGGTTTGCGTAAGCAAGTTTCTGATTTAGCGATTACCGCCGCCAGTAAAATTGTCGGTAAAGAGATTGACATGAAGGTTCATAAAAAAGCGTTGAACGATCTCGTCGCACAAATATAAGGGGGCAATATGTCTGAATTGACAACGGCTGCCCGTCCTTATGCTCGCGCTGTGTTTGAAATGGCTAAAGAATCAGAGGGGTTGGCAACATGGTCAGCATCATTGAACTTTATGGGGGCGATAGCAAGTCATGCAGATGTTGCAGCTTTGCTAGAAACACCTCGAATGGCCAAACAAGCAGGTGCAGATGCATTGATCCAATTCTGTGATGGCAAATTGGATGATAAGGCGCAAAATTTAGTCAAAACATTAGCAGAGAATAACCGTATTAAGCTACTTCCTGAAATTAGTATCCTGTTTGAGGTGCTAAAAGATGAGGAAGAAGGCCGTGTTGAAGCGACGGTTAAAACGGCTAAGAAGTTGACTAAGGCTGAGGAGAAATCCATTGCGGATGCTCTGAAGAAACGCCTAGGACGCGATGTTAAGCTTAAGATCAGCATTGATAAGGCACTACTTGGTGGTGTGATCATTCAAGCTGGAGACTTAGTAATAGATGGTTCGATTCAAGGTCGTCTGAAACAGATGACAGCAGCGATGGCGGGATAGCCCGTGACCGTTTGACCTTGAACGAAGAAAGAGGATAGCTAAATGCAACTTAACCCGACTGAGATCAGTGATCTTATCAAGAAGCGTATTGATAGCTTTGAGATGGACGCTGAAGCGCGCACAGAGGGAACCATTGTTTCGATAATGGACGGTATTGTGCGTATTCATGGTTTATCCGATGTAATGTCTGGCGAGATGATTGAATTCTCCAACGGCGCTTATGGATTAGCTTTGAATTTAGAACGTGATTCTGTTGGTGCTGTGGTCTTAGGTGACTACAAAAGCATTACAGAAGGTGATATAGCAAAATGTACAGGACGAATTTTAGACGTACCTGTAGGTCCTGAGATGTTAGGACGTGTTGTTGATTCATTGGGTGCGCCTATTGATGGAAAAGGCCCTGTGGATACACAACTTATGGGGTCTATTGAACGTCAAGCCCCTGGTGTTATCGATCGTAAGTCGGTTGATGAACCGATGGAAACAGGCATTAAAGCACTGGATTCCATGGTACCTGTCGGACGAGGTCAACGTGAATTAATTATCGGTGATCGTCAAACAGGTAAAACAGCGGTGGCAATTGATGCCATCATCAACCAAAAAGGCAATGACGTAAAGTGTATTTATGTTGCAGTCGGTCAAAAGGCTTCTTCTGTAGCCGGTGTTGTGCGTAAACTCGAAGAGTTTGGCGCAATGGATTACACCATTGTGGTTGCTGCTAATGCATCAGACCCTGCATCAATGCAATACCTTGCACCGTATGCTGGTTGTGCAATGGGTGAGTACTTCCGTGATCGTGGTGAAAATGCACTCATTATTTATGATGATTTAACCAAGCAAGCTTGGGCTTATCGTCAAGTATCATTATTACTTCGTCGTCCACCAGGACGTGAAGCCTACCCTGGTGATGTGTTCTTCCTTCATTCCCGTTTATTAGAGCGTTCGGCGCGTGTTAACGCAGATTATGTAGAGCGTATGACCAATGGTGAAGTGAAAGGTAAAACAGGTTCTTTAACGGCTTACCCTATTATTGAGACACAAGAAGGTGACGTATCGGCATTCGTTGCAACCAATGTTATCTCAATCACTGATGGACAGATCTTCCTTGATACTGACTTGTTTAACTCAGGCAACCGTCCTGCGATTGATGCAGGGTTATCCGTCTCTCGTGTGGGTGGTTCTGCACAGACCAAGATTATCAAGAAACTTGGTGGTGGTATTCGTCTTGACTTGGCTCAGTACCGTGAATTAGCTGCATTTTCTCAATTTGCATCCGATTTAGATGAAGGTACACGTAAGCAACTAGAGCGTGGCGAGCGCGTTACTGCTTTGATGAATCAGGCTCAGTATTCACCGCTTTCGACAGGAGAACTTGCGTTTACCTTATTCTCTGCTAACGAAGGGTTCCTTGATGACCTTGAAGTTAAGAAAGTGAATGCCTTTGAAGACGCTTTGTTAGCACATCTTCGTGCTAATCAAACGGATTTCTTAGATAAGATTAATCAGACCGGTGACTATAATGATTCGATAGCTGACGAGATGCGTAGCATTCTTGAAAACTTCAAATCAACAAGCACTTGGTAAACGGGAGGTAAGTCCCATGGCAGGTCTTAAAGAAATACGTTCGCAAATCGGTAGTATTCAAAATACCAAGAAGATTACCAAAGCGATGGAAATGGTTGCCGCATCCAAAATGCGCCGCGCTAAGGAGCGAATGCAAGCCTCTCGCCCTTATGCCGATAAAATGCGTCAAGTGGTCAGCCACATGGCGAACGGGCAATTGGAATATAAACACCCTTATACTCAAGAACGGGAAACAGTGAAACGCGTAGGTTACATTATCGTTTCAACCGATCGGGGCTTATGTGGTGGTCTTAATGGCAACCTTTTCAAAAAAGCGTTACAAGATATTGCGAACTGGAAAGAACAGAGTGTCGATGTTGAAATCGCGGTTTTTGGCTCTAAAGGATTAGCTGCATTTAGACGTTATGGTGTTGTTGCTGATAACATCCAAATGGGTGATCAGCCTCATATCAATGATATGGTGGGAACGATCAAAGTAATGCTTGATGCTTATGCTAAAGGTGAAATTGATCGTCTCTTTTTGGTTGAAAATGAGTTTGTTAATAGTATGACTCAACAACCTAAAGTGACACAATTAATCCCTATTGTACCCTCAGAACTTGAGGTATTAAATTATCAATGGGATTATCTCTACGAGCCAGAATCTAAGGTCGTTATTGACACCTTAATGACGCGCTATATCGAGTCATTAGTCTATCAAGCCGTTGTTGAAAACGTGGCTTGTGAAATGTCAGCACGAATGGTTGCCATGAAAAGTGCAACCGATAATGCTGGCGGAATGATCGATAAGCTTAAGCTGAAATACAATAAAGCGCGTCAAGCATCGATTACACAGGAAATCTCTGAAATAGTTTCTGGTGCAGCGGCGGTTGAATAAATTAAATATTAAGGGGTACGAATGATATGAGTACTGGAAGTGTCGTACAAATTATCGGGCCTGTGGTCGATGTGGAATTCCCACGCGATGCAGTGCCAACGGTATATGATGCCTTAACAGTGGCAGACCAAAACGGTTTGACATTAGAAGTGCAAGCTCAAATGGGTGATGGCGTAGTGCGTACTATTGCCATGGGTGAAGCAGAAGGGCTTAAGCGGGGAATGGAAGCGATTAATTCAGGCGCTCCAATCCAAGTTCCTGTTGGTGAAGGAACACTCGGTCGCATAATGAACGTATTAGGTGAACCAATTGACATGAAAGGTGATGTGAAAACAGATACCTACATGCCAATTCATCGTGATCCACCCAGTTATGAAGAGCTCGCCTCCTCGCTGGATATTTTGGAAACGGGGATCAAGGTGATTGACCTTGTTATGCCGATTGCCAAAGGGGGTAAAATTGGTCTCTTCGGTGGTGCAGGGGTTGGTAAAACCGTTACACTGATGGAGCTAATCAACAATATTGCAAAAGAGCACAGTGGTTTATCCGTGTTTGCAGGTGTTGGTGAGCGAACCCGTGAAGGAAATGATTTCTACTACGAGATGGAGGAAGGTGGCGTACTGGATAAGGTTGCCTTAGTTTATGGACAAATGAATGAACCACCAGGAAATAGATTGCGGGTTGCTTTAACAGGCTTAACCATCGCAGAAAGTTTCCGTGATGAAGGACGTGATGTCTTAATGTTTGTTGATAATATCTATCGTTATACTCTAGCAGGAACGGAAGTTTCAGCGTTACTGGGTCGAATGCCATCTGCGGTGGGTTATCAACCAACGCTAGCTGAAGAGATGGGTGCGCTCCAAGAGCGAATCACCTCAACAAAGAAAGGTTCAATCACCTCATTCCAAGCGGTTTACGTGCCTGCGGATGACTTGACCGACCCTTCACCTGCCACCACTTTTGCTCACTTAGATGCAACGTTGGTATTGTCACGAAACATCGCAGAATTAGGGATTTACCCTGCGGTTGATCCTTTGGATTCAACCTCGCGTCAACTTGATCCTTTAGTTATCGGCGAAGAACATTACAGTATAGCTCGTGAGGTTCAAGGTGTTCTCCAACGCTATAAAGAATTGCAAGATATTATTGCGATCTTAGGCATGGATGAATTATCAGAGGAAGATAAACAAGCTGTTGCCCGCGCACGCCGTATTCAACGTTTCTTATCGCAACCTTTTCATGTTGCAGAAGTCTTTACAGGCGCACCAGGTAAATACGTTTCATTGGCTGATACCTTATCAGGCTTTAAAGGTATTTTAGCAGGTGAGTATGATCATATGCCTGAGCAAGCCTTCTACATGGTTGGTGGTATTGAGGAAGCGGTTGAGAAAGCAGCGAAATCTTAACAGCGAGGTAGATGATTATGGCTTCAACAATGCATTTGGATGTGGTAAGTGCCGAAAGTGCGCTATTCTCTGGTGACGTAACTGAACTGTTTGCGCCAGGTGAGATGGGTGATTTAGGTATTATGCCTCAACATACACAACTGATCACAACATTAAAAGCGGGTGAATTACGTTACCAAACAGAAGAAGGTGAAAATACCTCCTTATTTGTTGCAGGTGGTATAATGGAAGTCCAACCCAGTGTTGTAACTGTTTTAGCCGATACTGCTATACGTGCTGAAGATTTAGACGCAGAAGCTGCTGTAGCGGCAAAACAGCGTGCAGAAGATGCTTTGAATGGCAAAGATCCAGAAGATTTGGACTATGAAGCGATTCAAGCGGAGCTGGATGCTGCAAAAGCGCAGATAGAGATGATTCACCGTATCGGAAAAACCCTTCGATAGAGAAGTACTTTAGATTTCGAAGGAAAAAAGCAGTCATTTTTGACTGCTTTTTTTATAATTAACTTTAATTTGTTGTAAAAAAACACTTTAACAGGCAAGTTTTAGGGTTTTTTTGGTAAAAAAGATAATTTAGACGTAAAAGTAGGCGAAAAACGCACCCTTTTTTTTGAATGTCGACACAAAAAATACTATACTCCTTCTATGAATGAACCTAAATCGATTGGTAAGTTTGTTCAATATGATCTTAAGCAAATAAACACGTCAAAGGATGTAAAACATGAAAAATGCACATCAATTATCGATTGCAGTACTAGTGATGGCAGGTTTTATCACTACGGGCTGTAGCCAACAGCAGATCGCGGGCGGACCTGATCAAACTCAGATTGCAGGTGGTGGTTCTCAACAAATGGCTTCTCAATCTCAGATTCAGAAAGCACCTGTAACGCCTGCTCCAAAAATAATCTATAAAGATCGTGTCGTTATTAAGTACCAAACAAAATACAAGACGAAAACGGTATGTAACGCAAAGTGTGGCAAGCGCCCTGCTAGAAATTATGGTCATACGCATCCTGCGGTTCCTGGTTGTACTAAGACGATCCGCCATCATCATAAGTTTGGCAACCCGAGACATCATCACTCTTACAGCTGTAAGAAAAAAGCGATAAAGCATGTGAAGCCTCGTCCACGTTGGGGTCATGGACATCCTGCTATTCCAGGTTGTACTAAGTCAGTTCGTCATAACCATAAGTTCAAGCGCGGGGGTATCCATCGCCATTCTTATAGCTGCCGTAAACCTGCTAAAAAGAAGTATTATCCACGTTACAACAAATGGACGCATGCGCATCCGAATATTCCACGTTGTACTAAGTCTATAAAGCATACACATAAATTCAACAACAGAAATCATGCACATGATTATGGTTGTCGTCGTCCAGTGGTTCGTCCACGTCCGATAGTACGTCCACCAGCTCCACGTCCAATCGTTCGTCCTGTTCAGAAGCCACCTGTTGACGTTTATGCCTTACAGCGTAAGTTGAAAGCAAAAGGTTACTACAAAGGACCTATCGACGGTATCGTTGGTTCAGGTACTCGTGGTGCATTACAACGCTTTATGCAAAACCGTTAATTGTTACGTGTTACAGCGGTAACCTTCTAACCTAAGAGTTAGGGGATAAAAAGGCTTGATGTTTTTTAAACATCAGGTCTTTTTTATTGCAACAAACAATAAACTGCCTTTCAATAATTAGGCATTTGTCTATTTTTGATCCAAAATAAAAAATCCGCCGTTATTATTTTAGAGATTTCCCTTTCCTTTAAGGTTAACTATTTTAGGGGTAGTTTCCTCTAAACGTTCCCCCGTACTATTGCTTACAATTCGTTTGAAAATAAGCTATAACTAGACAAGGTTCTATTAAGTTATCTATTTGACTAGGTTTTTGCATGAAGAAATATATCTTTCGCTATACAGTCGTTTGTATTTCATTACTACTTTTCAGCCTCCTCAATACTGCCCGTGCAGAGATATGGAAAGCCGAAAATAAATGGAATGATAAATGGGAAGGCACTTATCAAAATTGGGTGAAGAAGAATTGGACTGAAGAATTCTTTATGAATGAGAAAAAACCCATCTATTATAAATATTCTCATGACTGTGCGGATGCAGTTTATGCGATGCGTTTGGTGTTTGCTTACGAACACAAACTTCCTTTTGTGATTCATAATTCACAACGAAAGAGGAAAAAGAAAAAAGGTAGAAAAAACAAAAAACGCCAATCTAGATACATTAGTAACCGTATGAAGCGTTGGGATCGTCACCCTGAAGCGGTTCGTGTGCGTAAGTTTATGGACTATGTTGCTGATATGACCAGCACCAAAACCTTAGGCATCGACACGTATCCGATTAAACTGAATCAAATCAAACCAGGTGATCTTTATGCCGCACCAGGTGTTCATTCTTATCAAATTGTCAATGTAACCAAAGCGGGTGTTGCTGAGGTGATGTCTTCAACGACACCAAAAGCCCCTCGTTTCTTAGATCGTATCGAATCATTTCCATTTTATGTACCCGAGGATAGCAAACACCATCGTGATGGCTACCGTCGTTTTATTCAACCACAAAATATTCGGAAGCCACTAAAAAAACAACCTGGTTTTAGCACAGAGCAATATAAAATTGCCGCTGATGTAAAACATAATTATGTGCGCTTTACCGATATTATCGCCAGTGCATTAGGGGTACGTCCAGAAAAGCCTGATGAAAAAACCTTACGTTTACT
>JAGLBW010000074.1 GCA_023146545.1 Cocleimonas sp. | reverse complement strand
TTACAAGGTCTACGCAAAAAAGGTCGTCATTGTATGAATGCGAGAGAATACGACAGTTATTCTACGCCTTCACGAGACCGTCGTTTAACAGCCTTTTTTGATGCGGTGGGTGGTCATTACAGTCGTGTTGTAAAATACAAGCCAAATACACAACCTCAACGTTGGGCAAAAACACTGTTTTCTAAAACACGTCCTAAGCCCGCAGACACAAAAGAACTTAATGATTTCTGTATGGTACAAATGAGTTTAGGTGAGAAATATTTTATGCCATTACGTGAATTAAGACGCAACCTTATGGACGGTAAATTAGTTTCTGATCCCAATGCCCCTTTAGAATACCGTTGGGGGGTCTATGATAGAAAAGTAAATCCTTATAAGCCAGAGTGTAAAACCTACTAAAGAACGACTATTTTTAACGATACCGTATTAAAAGCCCCCTTTAACATCATTTTAAAGAGGGCTTTTTTCATGCCATCCCCTTTAATCATGGATATGCTGAGAAAGAAGTTATAGTGTTCTATACTTCTTATTCATTGAATAACCACACAACATACGACAGCTTATGAAATTGCTACCTATTATTTTAGCCGCGGGTCAAGGGACTCGCATGTACTCTCAACGCCCTAAAGTACTCCATACCATTGGTGGATTACCCATGTTGCAACATGTTATTAACCGTTGTCGGGCATTATCAACTGAAAATATCGTCGTTGTTTACGGTCATGGTGGCGAACGAGTCAAAACAAGCATTGCAGATAATCGTTTGTCATGGGTTCAACAAAAAGAACAAAAAGGCACAGGTCACGCGGTTGATCAAGCCCGTGATTTAATCGAAGATGATGTCATCGTGATCGTTGCCTATGGTGATACCCCTTTAATTAAAACCGAAACATTACAAGGTCTTGTTGATACTTTAGTTACGGCAGATCTGACCGTTTTAACGGCAACCTTAGCTGACCCGACAGGCTATGGTCGCATTGTAAGAAATTCATACGGTGTTATTGAAGCCATTGTGGAAGAAAAAGATGCCAATCCTGAAATAAAGAAAATAACCGAAGTAAATACAGGCTTTATTGCCGCGCGAGGCAAACACCTAAAGCAATGGCTATCACAACTTAGCCCGAATAATGCACAAGGTGAATATTATCTAACAGATTGTATCGCATTGGCAGTAGCAGAAGGTGCGAGAGTCAATGCTGTTCTCTGTCATGATGTGACAGAAATAAAAGGGGTTAACAACCGCCGACAACAAGCAGAATTAGAACGAGCTTATCAAACACGACAAGCCCAAAAATTGATGTTAGCGGGTGTTTCACTTGCCGACCCCTTACGACTAGATGTCCGTGGCGAACTCATTGTCGGTCAAGATGTCTTTATTGATATCAATGTAATTTTTATCGGAAAAGTCAGCTTAGGTCATAATGTAACCATTGAATCGGGTTGTGTCATTAGCAACTCAGTGATCAAAGATAATGCACACATTAAAGCACACTCCGTACTTGAAGATGCGGTTGTAGGGGAAGATTGTGATGTAGGACCTTTTGCACGCTTACGCCCTGGTGCTTTCTTATCCGCAAAAGCCAAAGTTGGCAATTTTGTTGAAATCAAAAAATCGACCATTGGTTATGGCAGTAAAGTGAGTCATCTATCCTATATTGGCGACACCAAAATGGGTGATCATGTCAATATTGGAGCAGGCACAATTACTTGTAACTATGACGGTGCTAATAAATCTAAAACAATTATTGGTGATCATGTCTTTATTGGCTCAGATTCTCAATTGATTGCACCTGTCACTATTGAAACAGGCGCGACGATTGGAGCAGGGTCTACGATTACAAAAAATGCTTCTGCGAACGAGTTAACCCTTAGTCGATCCAAGCAACAGACACGAAAGGGCTGGAAACGTCCGACTAAAATTCAACAAGATATATAATAAATTTCAGACGTTAGAATAATTAAAATTAAGAGGACTTTTTTATGTGTGGTATTGTCGGCGCAATTGCACAACGACCTGTGACAGAAATATTATTAGAAGGCTTAAGACGGCTAGAATACCGTGGTTATGACTCCGCGGGGGTTGCCTTATTAGATTCAAATCATACCATCCAGTGCACACGTGCCTTAGGTCGTGTTGCCGCATTAGAAGAGAAACTCAAGGACATCACCGTAGAACAAGGCACAATGGGCATATCACATACCCGTTGGGCAACACACGGGGAGCCTGCGGAACGTAACGCTCATCCTCATATGAGTTACGACCAGATTGCGGTTGTTCACAATGGAATTATTGAAAATTACGAAGCCTTACGCGCACAACTGATTGAAAAAGGTTACCCTTTCCAATCCGAGACGGATACTGAAGTTATTGCTCATCTGATTAATGACAATATGAAAACAGCGACATCATTATTTGATGCCGTAAACGTCACCATAAAACAACTACAAGGTGCTTATGCCTTAGGTGTTATCTCCGTAGAAGAACCCGATACCCTCATTGCAGCACGCGAAGGTAGCCCCTTAATTGTTGGGTTAGGTTTAGGTGAAAACTTTATTGGCTCTGATGTACAGGCGATGTTACCTGTGACCAATCGCTTTATTTATTTAGAAAATGGTGATCTGGTTAAATTATCGCGTTACTCTGTTGCCATTTATGATACGAATGGCGAAGCAGTAGAGCGACCCATTAAAGAATCAAAAGCCTGCTCTCTATCGACTGATTTGGGTGAATACCGTCATTACATGCTCAAAGAAATTTATGAGCAACCACAAGCCATACAAAACACACTCGAAGGTCGTCTTGCTCAAGATAGCATCAACCCTTGCATTATCGGTGATGCGGTTGAAGCAACGCTACAACAGGTAAAAGAAGTCCATATCATTGCTTGTGGTACCAGTTACCATGCGGGTTTAATTGCACGTTACTGGATCGAAAGCATGACCAATCTAACCTGTCGTGTTGAGATTGCGAGTGAATATCGTTACCGTCGTCAACCCCAACGCGAAGGGGTCTTATTTGTAACCTTATCACAATCAGGAGAGACCGCCGATACCTTAGCCGCACTAGAAAAAGCCAAATCTCAAGGGTGTTTAGCCACGCTTACGGTTTGTAATGTTGCAGAAAGTTCTTTAATACGTGAATCTGATTTCTCTTTGATGACGCTTGCAGGGGCTGAAATTGGTGTTGCTTCAACAAAAGCCTTTACCACCCAATTGGTTTGTTTACAGCTCTTAATGGGCTTATTAGCACAAGCACAAGGTGACTCACTAAAGATCGTGAAAGGTTTAGTCGCCGACTTAAAAAAGCTACCGATTCTCATTGAACAAGCACTGGATAAAGATAAAGCTATTGAAGTATTAGCCGAACGCTTTATTGATAAACACCATGCTTTATTCCTAGGACGAGGAGATCAATACCCTGTGGCAATGGAGGGAGCCTTAAAACTTAAAGAAATCTCTTATATCCATGCTGAAGCGTATCCCGCAGGTGAACTAAAGCACGGACCGATTGCTTTAGTTGATAGCGATATGCCGATTATCGCAGTTGCCCCCAATACCCACCTCATTGAAAAACTGAAATCAAACTTAGAAGAAGTCCGTTCGCGTGGTGGCGAACTTTACCTTTTTGCAGACAAGAAGGCAGGGATTACCCAAAAAGATAACATTCATATTATTGAAATGGATGAGACACCTGAAATACTCGCACCGATCATCTATACCATTCCTTTGCAACTACTTTCTTACCATGTGGCTGTGTTTAAAGGCACTGATGTTGATAAACCACGCAACCTTGCAAAATCAGTGACGGTCGAATAAGAAAAAACAACAAAAATAAGATCAAATAATCATCATTCGTTGCTTCTAGTCTATTAGTAGGGTTTAATTAATAAGCTATTCCCACAAAAAAGGTGTAAATACTGGCTTTATCTCCTATAATCCCGCGCATTTAAGGGAAGTCCGTTCGGGCTTCCCGCTTCTTTATCTATAAAAAGTACAGGTAATATGCCTTATGGGAACAGTACTGACTTCCTTTGTTGCGGATCTAAAAGAGCGCTTTACACCTTACACCGAATGGATCGGTGATCTTAAAAACCCTGAAATTGTCAAGGCTGATTTAATTGCAGGTTTAACCGTTGCTTTGGTATTAATACCGCAATCGATGGCTTATGCACAACTGGCAGGGCTTCCTGCTTATGTAGGTCTTTATGCCTCCTTTTTGCCCGCAATTGTTGGTGCGATTTTTGGTTCCTCGCGACAATTAGCCACAGGACCTGTCGCCGTCGTCTCCTTAATGACCGCTGCCGCACTGGAGCCGATGGCAATTAGCAGTGTGGAAGGCTACATGATGTATGCGGCGATATTAGCCATAATGGTGGGTGTCTTTCAGCTCGCCTTAGGTTTATTGCGTTTAGGGGTACTGGTTGACTTTTTATCACACCCTGTTGTCGTTGGCTTTACCAATGCCGCCGCTATCATTATTGCCACGTCTCAGATTAGCAAACTCTTTGGTGTTGACTCAAGAAAAGGAGAGCATCACTATGAAACCATGTGGCATCTGATTCAAGATTTACCCAATACCCATTTTGCAACCTTAATAATGGGTATTTTGGCACTGGCTTTATTGATTCTGATCAAAAAATATAAACCAACTTATCCCAATGTTCTAATTACAGTCGTTATTACAACCTTGCTCGCTTGGGCTTTAAGCTTCGAAAAAGGTATGGGAGGCGCAGTTGTTGGTATTGTCCCTCAAGGATTACCTAGCTTTGCGATTCCTACTGCCGAAATTACGTTTAATCAAATAAAAGACTTGATGGTTGCCGCAACGGTGATTGCCTTACTTGGTTTTGTCGAAGCAATTTCTGTTGCTAAAGCGATTGCTTCAGAAACCCGCCAACGGCTTTCAGCAAATCAAGAGCTAGTGGGTCAAGGATTAGCTAATCTGTCATCAGGTTTCTCTGGTGGTTATCCTATTTCAGGTTCGTTTTCACGCTCAGCGGTCAACTTTGCCGCCGACGCCCGAACAGGTTTTTCATCCATTGTCACGGGTGTATTAGTTGCTGTGACCTTACTCTTTTTAACGCCTTTGCTTTACCATCTGCCTCAAGCAACATTGGCGGCAGTTATTGTAATGGCCGTTGTTAATCTCGTTAAAATAGACCCGATTATTCATGCTTGGAAAGTGCATCGTCATGATGGTGTCGTTGCAGTTGTTGTTTTTGCTGTCACCTTATTCTTTGCACCACATTTAGAAAAAGGCATTATGATTGGTGTCCTACTCTCCTTAGGATTATTCGTTTTCCGTACCATGACCCCTAAATTTGTAGAAGTGGCACGTCATCAAGACGGTACCTTAAGAAATGAAAAGCTATTCGGTCTTAAAACCAGTGATACGCTGTCTATTTTCCGCTTTGATGGCACGCTTTACTTTGCAAACTCAGGTTACTTAGAAGGCAAAATGCTGAATCATGTTGCCATGAAGCCAAAGCTTAAAGTCGTTATTCTTGACCTTGAATCAGTCGATCAAATTGACGCCACAGGTGAAGAAACACTGGCTCGAATTGCAGAACGTTTAGAGTCATCTCGAATTGAGTTCTATATTGCTCGGGGTAAAAAGCCTGTTTTAGATGCGTTAAGACGCTCTGGTTTAATGGCAAAAATTGGTGAAGAACGCTTCTTTAGAGAGCGTACCGAAGCCTCTCTTTTTGCTAAGGATAAATTAGGGGATGCGGTGGATATTGAACCGATCCTTAAATTTACAAAAGCTTAAAAAAGCAACCCTAAAATAAGCGAAAAAAAGGCTACCCGCTTTGGTAGCCTTTTTTTATGTGTCGAAATAATATACCGTGAGGGTGCAAATACTCTACAATTTTCTATCGGTAAGCCTACTCCATGCGAAAAATCTTAATTCAAGCCACGCCCTTTAAACCTTGGCAACAATTAGCTGAGTACGAACAACAAACGTTACAGGATAAAAGTCATTACGGTGCAACCGCTGTTTTTATTGGGACGATGCGAGATTTTAATGAAGGAGAGGATGTGAGCAGTATGTTTTTAGAGCATTACCCTCTGATGACCGAAAAAAAGTTACATCAATTAGTCGATACAGCGAATAAAAAATGGTCATTATTAAATGCGTTAGTGATTCATCGTGTTGGTTATCTTTACCCGCAAGACCCAATTGTTTTAGTCGCTATTTGGTCAGAACACCGTAAAGATGCCTTTGAAGCCAGTCGTTTCATTATGGAAACCCTAAAAAGTAGTGTTCCTTTTTGGAAAAAAGAAGTACTAAATGATGGTAGTGAACGTTGGGTTGAGAAAAATACAGCAGGGTATTAAAAACAACCTATAAGCAGATGAGATAGACCGTTGTAAAATAACGATTAAATGATGGATATCCTATTCTATTCTCGTTGAGAGAGACAAGCCTAGCTTCCATTTTGTCCAGTAGCCGTTACCCATTGTGCGAATATTAGCCTCTAAAATTTATGGGTGTTCTAATTATTCTCTATCATTATAGAGAATAGTGAAAATAATGCAGCTAAACGTAGCCCGTATGGAGTTTACGGAATACGGGAAGAGGCTACATTAGCCGTGATAGTTCCCTATAAACGGCATTAATGATTATCCCATCGCCATTATTGTGCAAGTGCATCGTTTCCCCGTATTCCGCGAAGC
>JAGLBW010000073.1 GCA_023146545.1 Cocleimonas sp. | reverse complement strand
ATAGCTATGATTTGCTTCCATATTGAGTTTAATTTTGTCATTTGACCAATGACCTATAAGTGAATCTTGAGCGAAACTGTGAGTAGAAAAAATAGAAAGTACTAAGAAAGTAAGTAAAAACAGTTGTTTTTTCATAAGATTAATATCCTTGGTTTATATTATTTTGTATAAAAAATAGCAACTTAATGCGTTGCCACTGTTAATAATAGTACAAAATAACGAAGTGTGTTGAAGGTATTCTCGAAGCATAAATTAAAGGCAAAGCTTATGTTAGATCAGTTTAATGTGCCCCTTGAACGGCTTTCCCTTGCTGTTAGTGATTACGCCAATATTTCTCTTTTTATGGCACGAATTGATCAAATTCATCCGCTTGCCAGTGGTAATAAGTTATATAAGTTACTGCCTAATATAGAGTTTGCTCAGAAACAAGGGATTCAACAGTTATTGAGTTTTGGCGGCGCTTTTTCTAATCATATTCATGCCTTAGCGTTATATGCTCAATCCGAGAAGATGCGAAGTATTGGAATGATTCGTGGCGAAGCGGCTTATGCTAATAATCCGACCTTGCGTATTGCCAAGCAAGCAGGAATGACGCTGGTTTTTATGGATCGGGTGCATTATCGCCAGCGTCATGATCAGCAATTTTTAGCACGATTGCAACAACGTTATCCACAGACTTTGATTATTCCAGAGGGCGGAAGCAATGCACTTGCTCGGCAAGGGTGTCGTATTTTAGCACAGCAAATTAATCAAACCTGTTGGCAACAAGAAGGAATGACCCCTGATGTTATAACGGTAGCTTGTGGTACGGGAACGACGTTTGTCGGCTTAGTTGAAGGTGCTGCGTCGATGCAACGTGTGAGGGCTTATCTTGTGGTTAAGGATGCGAGTGTGTACCAAACGGTTAATCTCTTATTAGTGGGTCAACAAGGGGTTGCGCGTTATCAAATGGATGCTGCTGATTTTGGAGGCTATGCTAAGTTAGATGCAACGTTAATTTCATTTATCTTACAGTTTCTGGAGCAAACGGATATTTTGTTAGATCCTATTTACACCAGCAAAATGTGTCAACGCGTGATTCAACAGATTGATCAAGGCATGTTTAGTCGGGGCAGTTCGGTGGTTATGGTGCATTCAGGTGGTTTGCAAGCGTGGTATGGCATGAAAAAGCGAGTGGTGCAAACAGCAGGAGAAGCGGCATGGGGAAAAATAAAGGATTATTTGTAGCTTATTATTTGATCTGTTTTTTATGATTTTTTAGTGCTAATTAAAAGTATAATTAGGAATACTATCTTAATATACCTAGGTTCTTTGATTATGTCTTCATTTTTTAATTGGTTATTCAGTTTATTTAGTGGTCGCCCAATATCAGAAGTTTTAACGGAACCGCCTAAGCCTTCTGTACCTCAAGAACCCATATTGGTAGATTTTTCTACGTATACAAATAAGGTAGTTCTGTTTGATGAGATTGAGTTTAGGGTAGAAACCTCACCACGAGGGCGTTATGAAAACGTAGAGTTGACGTTAGAGGGAACCCAAAATATTAAAATTATTCAACCCTTTGATCAAGAGACAGGGACAATGGTGATTCGGTTTAATAAACGCTCGCGTAATGCGGGTGAAACCCAAACCATTATTGCAACGGATGGGGTGAATACCTTTAAGCTCGATATTACGGTGTCGTTATTAAAATTATTTTGGAAGCATCATCCGGGGCGTGCCAATGTTTGTGATGGTGAGCGTTTTCATAACCAATGCGCGATTCGGATGGGTCAAGCATTAGAGCTATCCAGTATTCGTTTGTCCAGTGATCGGAAAGTGTTACGCCGTTGTTCAACCGAATTTAGGGGGTATAAAAGCCATAAGCAAGGAAAAGTGAAAGGTCATGTGTTGGCGGCTCAAGAACTGGCGAATTGGTTAAGAACTCAAAACGGTATTTTTGGTGCGCGTCATATTTATTATTCGAAGGATGATATTGTAGGACGCACGGGTGTGATCTTTTTTAGAGACGGTTGGGATACTACTGATCATATTGATGTTTGGAATGGTGCGGCTTTAGCAGGTGGTTTTGATTCTTATTTTGATTCGGATTTCAAAGACCTTTGGTTTTGGGATGTCTATTAAGTTAATACAGTGTTGTCGCTTATGTGCTGAAAAATTCATACTGCTGATACTCTTTTGTGGTAGTGCTAGTCTCTGTGCAGAACCACAAGCATTGATGATAACCGCGACCCTTGAGTCCTTTCAGTTAACATTAGTGAATGATAATAAAGATTGCCAACTTTCTGTTGCTTCTGTGGATAGCGCCTTAGTTTCTATTGTCTTGCCAAACCAATCCCCCTGCTATTTTTTTCAGGATCATTTAAAGCAACAAGCGCAACACTATACTTATCCTAAAGCTAAGGGAGTGAAAGTGCTTTTGATGGCAGGAACTGCGGTGAAGGCTTCACGGGAACAACGCCAAGCTAAAAAATTATCGCTGGATGCTTATTGTACTCAAACGATACAGGCGCTTATTTTAGAAGAGGGGGTTATTAAGCTTGGCGTTGTTGATCGCAATGCACTGGCTTGTGCCGATGATCGTTTGGATGAAATTCGCTATCGGCAAGTGTTAAAGCAACCCCGTCAAGCGCTAGATACTTTTCCCAAAGCACCAATAACCGTGTTACAACCCCCTGTTGTACCACTTGAAAGGCTTTCATTGATTGAAGTCATCCAGAAAAAAATTCAAGCCTTGTTTGACTAAGGCTTGAATTGCCTCATTTGGTGAGCTCGCTTAAAAATTGTCTTTACAGCCTGTCCACCAACACCCTGCAACGGCTTCTTGGAACGTCATCGCGGCATCATACTTTGGTGTCTCTGTTCTAGGTTGATTCATATATTCTTTAATACCAAAAAAGCCATAACGGTTAAAGCTTTGCGGTGAGGTAAATAGCATAAACTGTTTGCCCCCGCGTTGCTTCCATTCGGTTAAGAGCTTCTCGTAAATATCACCCATGCGTGAATCTTGATTCGCGGCGGTAAAAAAATCTTGTAATGACTTCTTTTTAGCATTGCTCAAAGAAAGATCACCATACTCAACTTTTAGGTGTTGTCCGCCTTCGTAAGCGTATAAATCAACATTAAATTCTTTGGCAACCGCAACTTGACTGGAGATGATTTGTATAATCGCACTGAGGGAGTCGGTATCCCCTCTCTCTGCGGTTGTTTTTGCACTGGGTGTATAAATACTGTTCATTACCGTGAAAATATCGTCTAAGGAGGTTGCTTCGGTAAAGACTTTGGGAACGATCGTGGTATTGCTGCATTGTGCAATTTCAATTTCACTGTTATTAATCGTGCGGCTTCGACTCCAACAGCCATGTGCATACGGTGCAACGGCGAGTACATCAGTGCTTTTAGCGGTTTGCTTGTAGCTGAGAAGCTCTTGGCTAAGAGCGCGTGATTTATGATAAGAGCCAATAATTCTCACCAGTCTTTTTGTACTACCAAAGACGGTTTCAAAGCGTTGGAAAATCTCAACGGATCGTTTAGCATAAAAGCGTACCCGCGCGGTATGGTTTTCACTTCGATAAGGTAATGCAGGTTTATGCAATCCTAATTTTTTACCCATTGCAACGGTATAGTGTGATCCCCAAAAACCGCCGTTCCAAAATTCATTACTGTATTCAATGTGGGCTTTTAAGGGTTTATCTAAATGTACCTTAAGGTAATCTGCATATTGGTCGATATAAGCATTGCTGGCATTGAATGGCAAAGTGAACCAAGGGTGACTTTGGAGTAAATTAGACAGTGCTACCGAAACATTAAGCGGGACACCAAAGCGTTTCGTGACGATTGTTTTATAAGAGCCTCCCCAACTGGCATCGGACATCTTGGCGATTTGACTCCAGCTTCTTTCGCGGGTTAAACAAGCGGCATAGGTCTTTTCATTAGGGCAAGGGTTGATGCTATTGGATAAAGGACGACGGGGTGTAGCTTCCATAAAATTCATCATGCGTAATACCCTAAAGTCTTTATGAAAACGTAGGTAATCGGGATTGAATACAATGGTATTTCGATTATTTTTGAGGACATCAACAAAGGCAATATAAGGGTGATCATTGGAGCATTGTTGTTGAGTGACAACCCGTTTAAAAGGGTTGCCTTTACAAATACCGCCTGACATGACAATACGAAGATTACGGATTGGGTCAGCTTCATCAAGTTTAGTAATAAAAACTTCTAAACCATGAATCTGTTGGTTTTTTGGGAGTGCTTTAAGATCAATGGTGTAATGCCCTTCGGCTACTTTTTGTTTGTTGCTACCCATACCGCTAACACTGATAATACCTTTGCCATCAAATAGAAGGTGATAACGTCCCACAGGTGCGGCTCCAGAGGGCATAAACTGAAGCGTCCGTGTCATGATGTATTTCTTATCGCCTTTGGAAGCACAGCTTTTGGGTAATGAGAGCGGCCAGCCTGATCGATCGTAATTGACATCAGGACAGGAGTTTTCTTTAAACGGGCGCGAGACTCGAAAAATATCGACAAAAGGTAACGGTTGATAAATACCATCGGCTTCTGCTTGAGGGGTTTCTAAGTTAATACCTAAAGAGCGGTTCAAGGGTAAGCTATCGGGTTTGAAAAGTGCTTGCTCTAATCGATAAAGCGAGAAACCAGCGGTAAAGGTCGTGGCATTTTTGGGGTTTAAATCAGTTAGTAATAACGGTAAATGTTTAATAACAGGGTTTTTAGCTGTTGTTACCAGTTGCTCTAAACTAATCGGTAGTTTATTAGGGCTGGCACTACCAATATATTTTCCTGCAAGCGTAAAGGCAATGGTTTTCCCTGATTGATAATTAAATAAACCGTATTCGTCTGTTGTTCCTGAAACATTACCCGATTGGTATTTTATGCCTTTGAGTGGTTTGTTGTTTAAGGTTAATACCTTCTCTTTTGTTGAATTGATTAAGCGAGAGTAGCTTGGTGATTGGATATAGTCTTTACCTAAGTCGAAATTTTTATAAAGTTCAGGGAGTTGTTTAATAATGGGTTTAGTCTTTGAGGAAGCGTTAACGACCGTTTTTAAGGTCGTTGGAACGGTCGTTTTAATGCTACTTGCTGATAACCGCCCTAATAATTGTTGGCTTAAACTGAAGCTAACTTGTTTTTTTATTTCGTAGTGAAACGTCCCCGAATGATTAGTGGTACCCGTTGTTTTTCCTGATTGATAATGAATACCTGATAAGGGTTTTCCATTAACCGTTAGTTGGGTTGTTTTTATATTAGGTGTCGATGGGGACTCACCACTGCTACCACAGGCCGTAAGGATAAAAAGGGAGATGATAATAGAGACTAACGTGAGCGGGTTTAGGCATGTCATTATGATAAGTTCCTATAAGCAGACCGATCTTAAATTAGCATAAATAGTATGCTATTTGAATTATTTTTGTTCATAAAATTGCTTTTGTTAATAAGTATTGGTTATTAGCATAATAGAAATAACAGCTTATCTTCTCAGCTTAATGTATTGCTAGTTTTTCCCTTTTGTTATTTTGAGATGACATAGAATCAGCAATTATCGACCGTTTAATTAATGCTTATTTGTACCTTTATTTTTTTTGTTTATCGTCTTTTTTTGTATCAGGAGCTTTCAATGTTCCTAAATCATCAATTAATAGCGAGATAGCGCGATGACAGAGGCAGTTAAACGTAAGCAAGTACAGGGTGATCAAGAGGAAAAATCATCCCTTATTTTTTCTGAAATAATCAGTGATGAGGTCAATCTAGGGACATGGCATCAGAACTGGGATGCTTGGGTTGAAAAATACATTGCACCTGCAACGAATGCGAAAGCATTTGATCTAGTGTTAGAGAAGTTAGCCCCTGATATTTATCAATTCCCCTTATTTACAGAGGCTTTTTGTTCCGAGGTGATTCAGGTTGCAGAATATTTGGCGGATTGGACGGTGCAACGTCATGACTTTTACCCGACAACCGATGTGTTGTTAGCTGATATTGGTTTAGAGCCGATGTACCGTAAAGTACTTAAAACATTTTGTCATCCCATTGCAAGACAAGAGTGGCGTTTAGAGGGGAAACGTTGGGAGGAAAGTATAACCGATGAAAGCTTTTTGGCACGTTATCGTGCTGAAGATCAACAGTTTTTATCTATTCACAATGATTATGCTGATTATACCTTTACCGTCGGTTTAAATACTAATTTTGAAGGCGGTGGGACTTGGTTTACTCGCCAACAAGTACTGGGAAATCCAAAAGGGGGTTATTGTACTTTGTTTCCAGGCATCAGCCATCCTCACGGTGGCAGACCAACAACTAAAGGCAAACGTTATATTATTGTGTCATTTTGTCGCCGTCGTAACTTGTACTTGGATTAAAAGGTACTGATTTTGTGGCAACTTCGGGTGATTTTTTAAAGTATTGACTTTAAAGTAATTTTTATTTTTGGTCAGAAAACCGAATTGATTAAATATCAATGATTTATAGATTAGTATCGCTTCATTTTTAAAAAGTGTCCGAAGTAGTCTTGTGTAAAAAAGACAGAAAAGGGTGGTTTTTAATACTTTGTTCTTCATTTAAACCGCTATTTTACGTTGTTTATGGATGAACTTCCCTTTCGTTTCGATTAGAATAGCTCGCAGTTTTAGGATGTTACTTATCTAAATTTAAGGCTTGTTTTATTTTTATTTAAGAAATCAACGACTTTAGTTTTTCTCATTTCTCAGCAGTACGAAGTGATGGCGTATTATCTAAATGTCAGTGATATTTTGAATGGTTTAAATGTTCGAATTATTTAAAACGGGATTTCTTTTGAATCCCGTTTTTTGTGTCAATAGTTTTTTTAATAAGCTGAAATAATGGCATTATTTTATGCTTGTTAGAGACAACCTTCAGTGTGATCTTCTATTCACAATATGGAGCGTTGTGCTTGTAATATTAGCGGAGGTTCGATTGAGAAAGCGCGCACTTTTAGTCCTGGAAGATGGCAGTGTTTTTAAGGGTGAATCAATTGGTGACGAGGGTCAAACAGTTGGCGAGGTGGTCTTCAACACAGCCATGACAGGTTATCAAGAAATATTAACAGACCCTTCCTATGCACAACAAATGGTGACACTGACTTATCCGCATATTGGTAATGTCGGTGTTAATACCGATGATGAGGAGTCAGCCAATATTTATGCGGCAGGGTTGATCGTAAAAGATGTGCCTCGGATTTACAGCAATTTTCGTGCAACCGAATCATTACCTGATTATTTACAGCGTAACAGGGTGGTTGCAATCGCCGATATTGATACTCGCCGTTTAACCCGTATTTTGCGTAAAAAAGGGGCGCAACGCGGCTGTATTATTGCCAATGATACGATGTCAGAGGATGACATTATGACAACAGCAATGGCGGCTATCGAAGGGTTTGCAGGTCTGAAAGGAACTGATTTAGCCCAAGTGGTGACAACGGATGACCTTTATAGCTGGACACAAGGAAGCTGGGCGTTTGATTCTGAGCAGATTAAGTCCATTGATAGTCATACTGCAACCTTTAAGGTGGTTGCCTATGATTATGGGATCAAAAGAAATATTTTACGGTTACTCGTTGATCGGGGATGTCATGTCACTGTTGTGCCTGCAAAAACACCTGCAGAAACTGTTTTAGCGATGAAACCTGATGGTGTTTTTCTTTCGAATGGACCCGGTGATCCTGAGCCTTGCGATTATGCTATTGATGCGATTCAGCAGTTATTAGCAGTGAAAATTCCAATTTTTGGTATCTGTTTAGGGCATCAATTACTCAGCCTTGCCAGTGGTGCGAGTACACTAAAAATGAAGTTTGGACATCATGGTGCTAATCACCCCGTCCAAGATTTAGACAGCAAACAAGTGATGATCACCAGTCAAAATCATGGGTTTGCGGTCAATGAAGAGACCTTGCCTGATCATTTAAAAGCAACTTACCGTTCTTTATTCGATGGTAGTTTGCAAGGTGTAGAGCGTACCGATTGCCCTGCCTTTAGTTTTCAAGGACACCCTGAAGCCAGCCCAGGCCCACATGATATCGCGCCTGTTTTTGATCATTTTATTAGCCTGATGGAGGCAAATCGTTAAGCCATGCCAAAGCGTACAGATATAGAAAGCATCTTAATTATTGGTGCAGGTCCGATTGTTATTGGTCAAGCCTGTGAATTTGATTACTCAGGTGCTCAAGCGTGTAAAGCATTGCGTGAAGAAGGTTACCGTGTCATTTTGGTGAACTCTAATCCTGCCACTATTATGACCGACTCACAGATGGCGGATGCCACGTATATTGAGCCGATTCAATGGGAAACCGTTGCGACCATTATAGAAAAAGAACGTCCTGATGTGTTATTGCCTACGATGGGAGGACAAACGGCGCTGAACTGTGCTTTAGACCTTGATCGTGAAGGCGTTCTCGAAAAATATGGCGTTGAAATGATTGGCGCTAAAAAAGAAGCCATTGATATGGCGGAAGATCGTGAAAAATTCCGTGTGGCAATGGAAGAAATTGGTTTACCTTCTGCGCGTTCAGGTGTGGCTCATAGCTTAGAAGAAGCGCGTCAAATTCAAGGAGGCTTAGGCT
>JAGLBW010000072.1 GCA_023146545.1 Cocleimonas sp. | reverse complement strand
TGGAAGAGTCTTTATTAGGCTGGAAAGAGTATGAAATGGAGGTGGTACGGGATCAGGCGGATAATTGTATTATTATTTGCTCGATTGAGAACCTTGATCCAATGGGAATCCACACAGGGGATTCAATTACGGTAGCACCCGCTCAAACCTTAACCGATAAAGAGTACCAAGTCTTACGGGATGCTTCGTTAGCGGTATTACGCAAAATCGGTGTGGATACGGGCGGATCAAATGTTCAGTTCTCAGTCAACCCTGTTGATGGACGTTTGATTATTATTGAAATGAACCCTCGGGTGTCGCGTTCTTCTGCATTAGCTTCAAAAGCAACAGGATTTCCGATTGCCAAAGTCGCAGCAAAACTAGCGGTTGGTTATACCTTAGACGAATTGAGTAATGATATTACAGGTGGTGCAACCCCTGCTTCTTTTGAACCCAGTATTGATTATGTAGTAACCAAAATCCCACGTTTCACCTTTGAGAAATTCCCCAAAGCGGATGCACGTTTAACCACGCAGATGAAATCTGTCGGTGAAGTCATGGCGATGGGACGGACGTTCCAAGAGTCTTTCCAAAAAGCATTACGGGGTTTGGAAACGGATATTGATGGTTTAGATGAGCGTGTTGATCTTAAAGCCGATGATGCTAAAGATATTATTCGTCGTGAGTTAACCGAAGCTTCAGCAGAACGTATTTTGTACGTGGGTGATGCGTTTCGCTTTGGTATGACGCTAGAAGAAGTTTTTGATTTTACTGCCATTGATCCTTGGTTTTTAACACAAATTGAAGAACTTGTTGAGTTAGAAAGTGCCTTGTCAGAACGCATTATTAATGATGTTAGTGCGGATGAAATGTTTCGTTTGAAACAAAAAGGTTTCTCTGATCGACGTTTAGCACGACTGCTTAATGTGAAAGAAAGAGAATTGCGTAAGTACCGTCATGAATTGGGTATTAGGCCCGTTTATAAACGCGTTGATACCTGTGCCGCTGAATTTTCAACCGATACCGCTTATTTATATTCAACTTATGAAGAAGAGTGCGAAGCGGTGCCAACCGATAAAGAAAAAATTATGATTTTAGGCGGTGGACCTAATCGGATTGGACAGGGTATTGAGTTTGATTATTGTTGTGTTCATGCCGCCTTAGCGCTGAGAGAAGACGGTTATGAAACCATTATGGTGAATTGTAACCCTGAAACGGTTTCAACTGATTATGATACGTCTGATCGCTTGTATTTTGATCCATTGACATTAGAAGATGTGTTAGAAATTGTTGAGCTAGAGAAGCCTAAGGGGGTAATTGTTCAATACGGTGGTCAAACCCCATTAAAGTTAGCGGAAGGTTTAGAGGCAGCAGGTACACCAATTATTGGTACTTCACCTGATGCGATTGATTTATCTGAAGATCGGGCGCGTTTTCAACAAATGATTATGAAGTTGGGGCTAAGGCAACCCCCAAACCGTACCACAACGAATGTTGAAGACAGTGCAGGATTGGCGAAAGAAATCGGTTATCCTCTTGTGGTGAGACCTTCCTTTGTCTTAGGGGGGCGTGGTATGGAGATTGTCCATACCGAAGAAGATTTATTGCACTACATGCAAACGGCTGTAAAAGTATCCAATGATGCGCCCGTTTTACTGGATCGTTTTTTGGATGATGCGATTGAAGTGGATGTTGATGCGGTTTGTGATGGTAAGGATGTCCTCATTGGTGGCATTATGCAACACATTGAGCAAGCGGGTGTGCATTCAGGGGATTCTGCCTGTTCGTTGCCTCCTTATTCTTTAAGCCCAGAGATTCAAGATGCATTACGTGACCAAACCCGTCGTATGGCAATCGCATTAAATGTTATTGGTCTAATGAATGTTCAATTTGCGATTCAAGGCAGCAATATTTATGTATTAGAGGTTAATCCTCGTGCCTCACGTACTGTACCTTATGTTTCTAAAGCAACTGGTCGTCCGTTAGCTAAAGTTGCGGCACGTGTAATGTCAGGTCGATCATTGGCTGATATGGGTGAATTAGATGAACTGATTCCTGAAAAATTCTATGTCAAAGAAGCGGTATTCCCCTTTATTAAATTCCAAGGGGTTGACCCTATTCTAGGGCCTGAAATGAAATCAACAGGCGAAGTGATGGGGGTGGGAAATACCTTTGCTGAAGCGTATAAAAAGTCACAACACGGGGCGAGTGTTGATTTTCCTACCGAAGGAACCGCGTTTATTAGCGTGCGTGAAGCCGACAAAAAATCAGTAGCTGATGTTGCTAATATGCTTATTGAGCAAGGGTTTAAAATCTGTTCAACACGAGGTACCGCGCGGATTTTAGAGGCAGAGGGTATTGGTTGCGATATTGTGAAAAAAGTAAGGGAAGGACGACCTCATATTGTTGATTTAATTAAGAATGGACAAGTTAATTTGATTATTAATACCACGGAGGGTAAAAAGGCTATTGAAGACTCTTATGAAATTCGTCGTGAAGCATTGCAAGGTAAAGTAACTTATACCACCACCATTACAGGTGCTTGGGCATTGTGCCAAGCGATGATGCACAATGAAAAAGAAGTCGTGTATTGTCTGCAAGATTTACACTAGACTTTATTTTTTATTGAAAGAGATACCTTGCCTTAATTGTTGTAGCGGATAATTTTTTATCCGCTTTTTGTTTTGGATCGAGAAGATTGTCCGAGAATAGCACACTACGATGGAAAACAACGACCACCAAGAAAATTTATAGTCAGGTTGTCTGTTCTAAGGCAACCTTTTAAACATATAATAAATAAAGTATTACCTAAATCCAAGGGGATGAAAATGAAAAGAGCACCCGTTACCGCAACAGGGGCAACCCGTTTAAAAGCAGAATTAACAACGTTAAAGACAGAAGATCGACCACGGATTATTCAAGCCATTGCAGAAGCACGAGAGCATGGTGATTTAAAAGAAAATGCGGAGTATCATGCCGCACGAGAGCAACAAGGTTTTGCAGAAGGACGTATTCAGGAGCTTGAAGCAGCGTTATCATTAGCTCAAGTGATTGATGTGACAACATTAGGTGTTGAAGGGCGTGTTGTCTTTGGTGCAACCGTCACTTTAGAAGATTTAGAAACTGAAGCAGAGGTGATTTATCAAATTGTAGGTGATATAGAAGCCGATATTAAAGCCAATCGGATTGCTGTTTCTTCGCCGATTGCACGTGCTTTAATTGGTCAAGAGGAAGGTGATATTGCTGCTGTAAAAGCACCGAATGGGACACGTGAGTATGAAATTATCGAAGTTGAATACAAATAAGTGTATTTTACAGTTTTTCGGCTACTCATGTCCTCTAAAGCGAGGAGCTGAACACGGTAACCCGTGTGATTTTTTCTATGCGTACCGACTAACCATTCTTGAATAGCCTCAATAGTCATCAAAAAATTAGTTATGAAGACACTTATTTTGGGCGGAGCAAAATCAGGAAAGAGTCTCTTTGCTGAAACCTTAGCGCTTCAATCTAAAAAAAAATTAGTTTATATTGCAACGGCTCAATCTCATGATGATGAGATGGATCAACGTATTTTATTACACCAGCAACGCCGTTTAGTACAATCTTCTGAATGGTTAACCGTGGAAGAACCTATCGCCTTAGCAAAAACGATCAAACAAGTTGCTTTTAATCATCGATTGATTTTGGTAGATTGTTTAACCTTATGGTTGAGTAATTTATTGTGCTGTTTGAATGTGGAACAGCAACAGTCAGAGATTAATGCGTTGCTTAAACTCTTGTCGGATAACGCCTATGACATTATTTTTGTCAGCAATGAAACGGGGCTAGGTATTGTTCCAATCAATCAGCTTAGCCGTCAATTTATTGATGTCTCAGGACGTTTACACCAGTCTATTGCGGAACTTTCTGACCGAGTAGTTCTAACTGTTGCTGGACTACCCTTAGTTTTAAAAGGAACATTATAAATGTCATTATCATGGGTGATGAACCCTGTTTGTTCTATTGATCAAATCATTCAAAAAAAAGCAGAAGAAAGACAATCTATTTTGACAAAACCTATGGGGTCTTTGGGTAAATTAGAAACACTAGCCGTTCAGTTTGCAACATGGCAAAGCACAGAAAAACCACGACTGGATAGGGTACACATTAGTGTTTTTGCCGCGGATCACGGGGTTGCAGAAGAAAAGGTCTCTGCTTTTCCACAAGTTGTCACAGGTGAAATGGTTAAGAATTTTGTGCGAGGTGGTGCTGCTATTAGTGTCTTGGCAAAAGAAAATGATTTGGATTTGGAAATTGTTGATGTGGGTGTTAAAAACTTTAAACCTATCGAATCCGTGGTCAATGCCCGAGTCGCTAATGCGACGCAAAATATCGTCCATTTCGATGCAATGGACAGACAGCAGTTGGAAAGGGCGTTGTTAGCAGGAAAAGAGGCGGCTGAACGTGCAAAAAAGAATCAAGCTCAGTTGTTTATTGGTGGTGAAATGGGTATTGCTAATACAACTAGCGCAACAGCGATTAGTTGTAAATTACTCGATTTTTTAGAAATTGCTTGTTTAACAGGTGCTGGGACAGGGCTGGATAAAAAAGGAATTCACCATAAAGTTAATCAGGTGCGGTTAATATTAAAACGTTCAGGTAAGGTTTTGGGTAAGCGAAATGATCCCCTCGATATTTTACAAGTGATGGGCGGGTTTGAAATTGCGGCTTTAGTTGGTGGGTTTATTCGTAGCGCTCAACTAGGTCTCCCTGTGCTTGTCGATGGTTTTATTACAACAGCAGCTGCATTGGTGGCGATTAAAATAAATGAGGAAATGAAACATTGGATGTTATTCTCTCATTGTTCTGCTGAAGCAGGGCATATAAAAATTCTATCTGCTTTAGGGGTAAAGCCGTTAGTTAATTTGAATATGCGACTTGGCGAAGCAAGTGGTGCGGCGACGGTGGTTCCGTTGATAAGGCAAGCGCTTGTTTTACACAATAATATGGCAACTTTTGCGGAAGCAGGAGTGTCAACGTAATGCTAGTTTGATCATTTTTATAAGATTAACTAAGATAAAAAAGAGCAACGCTAGTGATTACCTTAAATGATCTTTATAAACAATATATGTCAAAAACAACAGTTTTAGATCTGCTTCGTCATGGCGAAGTAGAAGGTGGTGAAATTATTCGTGGTCGTACCGATGATCTTTTAACGGATGAGGGCTGGGGGCAAATGCAAACGGCGTTACAAGGTGATGTGGCATGGGATATTGTTGTTTCCTCTCCTTTATTACGTTGTGCTGAGTTTGCAGAATCTTTAGCGGATCAAGAACAACTCACGTGTAATGTGCTTGATGATTTTAAGGAAATTGATTTTGGTGATTGGGAAGGTATTTCCCCTAAAGATCTTTTGAAGAATAATGATGACGTCCTTAAAGGCTGGTGGACTTCGCCAACCCAACAAACACCACCTGAAGGTGAAGATTTTCATGACTTTCGTGCGCGCGTTTTAAAATCACTTAAAGTCATTACTGAAGAATATAAAGGAAAACGTATTTTATTAGTCACTCATGCAGGCGTAATTCGGGTTATTTTGATGTATATTTTGGGTATGCAGGAAGAAAATTTGTTTCGTCTTAATGTTGATTATGCCAGTATCTCGACAATTCGTATGTATCATGATGAATCTGGCGCATGGGGAACACTTATTTCACATGGGTGTCATACACACAATAATGGTTCATGATCTCAAGGCGTAGAGACAGCATAGAGTGATTTTGGAATGATATGCTTTCACTTTCGTTAGGGTAGCTGTTTTTTGACAGCTTCTTGAGAATCAATGAAGTTTTATCCGTTTGACATCACTTTAATTTGTTAGATTCTCTTTTGGGATAAAATGCATATGTTGTCGCGACTTAAACTTTTCTTTATTGCAGTCACCTTTTTAACCCGTATTCCAACCCCTAAGATAAGTACAATGACAGAGAAAGAAATTTCATTTTCTCTGCTTTATTACCCTGTGGTGGGTTTGTGTATTGGCTTATTATTAACATTAATTGCTTTTCTCTTATCCCTCGTTGCGAACCCTGATGTTGTTTCAGTGCTTGCGGCGATTATTATTGTGCTGTGGGTGTTAATCACGGGCGCTTTGCATCTTGATGGTCTAGCTGATACAGCCGATGGGTTTCTTGGTGGACAAGGCAGTCAGTCACGTACTTTAGAAATAATGAAAGATCCTGTCTCAGGGCCTGCAGGAATCAGCAGTATTTTTTTAGTGTTGATGCTTAAATATACCGCTGTTTTATCTATATTAAATTCAGATATTAGTTTTTGGAGTTTGTTGTTAGCCCCTGTGTTAGCGAGAGCGGTTGCTATAGGTTTGTTGACCTATAGTCCTGTGGCACAAACTAAAGGGCTAGCCTTTGAGTTAAAAAAACAAGCCTTTCCTGAATTTGTCGCAACCATATTGTTTTTTGTGGTTACGGTTACTTTTTTCGTCACCAATCTTTGGGTTTTAATTAGTCTTTCTTTTATCGTTTATGCCATTCGACATTGGGCATTGAGCCGTTTAGGGGGTGTAACGGGTGATATTTTGGGGATGACTATTGAGTTAATCGAAGCGTTGTTCCTTGTTATGGCGGTACTGGTATTGGCTTAACCACTGAGCTATAAATGAACTAAGCCTTGATGTTTATTAATAATTGATCCGTTGCTAAATAATCTAAAGGAACATCCCAAGCTTCAGGACTTAAGTTTTCTACCACTTGAAAGTTATAGGCAAAACCGATGAGTAAGGGACTTAATTGCTTGCTGTCGATCCCTTTTTTAAAGGCAAAACTGCGATCATAATAACCCCCGCCCATACCTAGACGGTTTCCATTCGTATCACAAACGACCAAAGGCATTATCACCAGATCAAGTTTATCGCGTGGCATAATATCATCGATATCATAGTATGGTTCAGGTATGCCGTATTGATTGTTTTTATAGCGTGTTTTGGGTTCTATTTTTACAAAAATAAGCGGCTGTTTTTTTTCGAAAGTAAGGACAGGTAAGTAGAATGTTTTATGCTGTGATTGTTGCTGTAAAGCTAAGGGATTCGCTTCTCCTTTAATGGGCGTATAAAATGCAACGTGTTGTGCTTTTTGAAAAACAGGGGCGGCATGAATCAATTGGCAAATACGTTGGGATTGTTCTGCTTGTTGTTGTGACGTTAATGCTTGGCGTTGTTGTTGCATTGTTTTTCGTAATCGTTTGTTATTTAATTTTGTATTCATCCTTTAAAGTATAAATTTAGGCACATAAAAAGTCAGTATAAAAATACTGACGTTTTGATGTTGTGTCCTTTTAATTGTTAAGCGATACGAAGGCGTTTACCTGCTCTAACGCGTGAGGATCGTAATCTATTGATACGCATTATTTTCTTAACTGTTGTACCGTGTCGTAAGGCGATGCGGTAAAGTGTTTCTCCAGAGCGGACACGATGAGTTCGTCTGCTTTTGCGTTTACTTTTACGCTTATTTTTCTTATAGGATTTTGAATAGCGTTTTTTCGAAAAATATTTTGCATAGCGGTAATCAGAGTCCGCTAGGCTGGGCATTTTTTGCATAATGCGTTGCAAATGTTCTGCATGTTGGACAGGTAATATAACCCGTTTAGATAAACGGGGTGTGGTAATGCCATGAAGATAGCTTGGGTTTAATGCGGTTAATGTTTTTGACGGCAAACCTGCATGACGCGCTACTTTTCGTAGGTCGAGTGCTTTATTCACTCGAGCTTCTACTAATGTTGCACGGCTCGTTGCCTTAGGTAAACGTAGGTGATAACGCCAAGGGTGATGAATAATCTCTTTATAGGCTAACAAACGTGGCACATATTCCCGTGTTTCTTTGGGTAAACGTAAATTCCAATAGTCTGTTGGACGACCTTTGCGGCGGTTTTCTCTAATAGCACGACCGACTCGCCCTTCGCCTGCATTATAAGCCGCAAGCGACAGAAACCAATCACCATGAAACTCTCGATTAAGTTTCTGCAAATAATCGAGGGCGGCACGGGTTGATTCAAATGAATCCATGCGCGCATCATAGCCGCGAGTTTGTTTCAGACCGTACATCTTTCCTGTGGAGGGAATAAATTGCCACATGCCTGCGGCCGCCGCAGGAGAACGAGCGGTGTTAACATAGGCACTTTCAACAAAAGGCAATAAAGCCAGTTCAGTTGGCATTTTTCGGCGTTCTAATTCAGCTACCACCATCGATAAATAGTTAGACGCGCGATTTGATATCCGTTCTAAACGGGGGCGATTGCTAGAGTACTCCCGTATAAAACGTTTTACTAAGGATCGGTTTAAATGAGCGCCCAGTTTTCTCCCGCGATAAATGCGTTTCCACATATCGGTATCACCACGGGGAGCCTTGTAGGTCGCGCGTTGTTGAACTTTTGGAGATGTATAGCGTTTTGCTTTTTGCCACTTGTTTCGTTGTCGCTTCTTAACCAGCGGTTTATAACTTACTTTTCTAATACGCGGGGAGCTTACCGTATTGGATTTGCTAATCCCTAAAATTTCGGCTGCTTTTCGTAAATCATTCTGAGTGCTTGCGGTATAGACCGCTTTTTTTGGGGAGGATTTTTGGGTTAAGTGATAAGCCGCTTTTTGAAATTCAGTATCATTAATTTTAGTTTGGTATGAATCCGCCTGCTTAAGATTGGTTTGTCCACTACAGCCTGAAAGGACAGAAATAGCCAGTGCTGCTGAAATAGCAACTGCTAAGTTCCTTTGATGGTACATAATTTTACCCTAAATTCGTTTATTTTTATTATTCTTATTTAATCTGTACTGTTGTTTTTTATTATTTTATGGTACGAATATACAGCCTAAACGGAGGTTTTTATTCGCTAATCAAGATAAATAGATCAATGGGTTGCGGGGTTTTATTGATTAGAGATAGTTTTTGTTACCGATGAATATTCTATCGTTATTGCTTTAACACCAGCTTAATGAATCAGGTTATTCGTCCGATTATTTTTTGGCTTTAAAGGGAACGACCTTAGAAAGGGGTTATTATTTCAACAAATGATTAAGGTTTTTAAAAATGAAGATTAAAAGCGATATGATGAACGATTGTGGGCGTTGGTATGCTAGTTTAGCAGGTCAACAAGCATTAGATCATTTAGATCAATTAATTTCTGAATATCTATCTGAAATATTTGGTTATTATTGTCTTAATATGGGTGTTTTAGGGGGGCGTGAAGCGTTCTTGGAAAACTCTCGTATTTCTGCGGGTTTCTCGTTAGGCTCTGATAAAAATAAAAATGATATTTTAGCTAAACCTGAACAGTTACCGATTGCAACGGATGATATTGATTTGGTGATTGCAAGCCATGTTCTAGAATGCTCGGAAAACCCGCATCAGGTATTACGTGAAATTGATCGTGTTTTAGTACCTGAAGGACATTGTATTTTAATAGGCTTTAACCCTTATGCTTTACTTGGCGCAAGACGTTTGTTAAAACCCTTAAATAAAAGAAATAAGCAGTATAAGACGCGCAGTGCCTCTCATGTTCGTGACTGGTTTTCTCTGTTGGGATTTGAAACCTTAGAGGTCAATTATATTGGTTTTCGACCCACAATAAAGAATGAAAAAATATTCAAAAAAAGCGCATGGATGGATGAATGGGGTAAAAAAATGGGCCCTATTTTAGGTAGCCTTTATATTATTCATGCTAAGAAGCAAGTGGTTGCAATGAGACCTTATAAAAAGGTATGGAAAGCGCCTGTTCTGTTAACAGGGGGTAAAGTAGCCCTTAATCGAACAGCGCAACGGATTCGACGTGCTAATTTTTCCAATTAAATAATGTTTAATCAGTGGGTTACAAACAGGCAATGGATAATAAAAGAACAGTAGAAATTTTTACAGACGGTGGTTGTCGAGGTAATCCTGGGGTTGGAGGTTGGGGTGTTTTATTACGTTATGGTACAGAAGAAAAAGAAATGTACGGTTATGAAAAACAGACCACCAATAATCGGATGGAGCTTATGGCAGCGATTAAAGGTTTAGAGGCTTTGAATGAAGCGTGTAGTGTGTCAGTGACAACGGATTCCCAATATGTACGTCAAGGTATCACGCAATGGATGGTCAATTGGAAAAAACGTCATTGGAAAACGGCCTCAAAAAAAGAGGTTAAAAATAAGGATTTATGGCAGCGCCTTGATCAAGCCGCAAAAAAACATCAAGTCGATTGGCTGTGGGTGAAAGGTCATAGTGGTCACCTTGAAAATGACCGTGTGGATGCTTTAGCGAATCGTGCAATGGATGAGAAAGGGGATAAGACATGAGTCGACAAATTTTATTGGATACAGAAACAACAGGTATAGAGACTAAAGAAGGGCATCGGATTATTGAGATTGGTTGTGTTGAAATGATTGATCGTAAAATGACAGGCAATGATTATCAGCAATATATTCAACCGAATCGAGTGATTGATGCGGGGGCTTTAGGGATACACGGCATTACACCCGAATTTCTTGCCGATAAACCACTTTTTGAAGCAATCGCCCCTGATTTTATTCGCTATGTGTCAGGTGCTGAGTTGATTATTCACAATGCCCCCTTTGATATTGGTTTTCTAAACTATGAAATGAGTTTATTGAGTCAGAGAACGGGTCATCAAACTAAAATTGATGATATTTGTGCGGTGATTGATACCTTAGTGTTAGCGCGTGGTTTACATCCGGGGCAACGTAATAGTTTAAATGCCTTATGCAAACGCTATGATATTAAGAATGAAGGTCGTGAATTGCACGGTGCATTGCTGGATTCTCAAATATTAGGTGATGTTTATCTTGCCATGACCGGTGGGCAAGTTGCGCTTTCGCTAATGAGCCTTCCTAATATTGATCAAGAGGAAAATAAGGTAACTGATGGGGAGGGTATTCAACGTTTGAACAAAGCATCATCCGCATTTAAAGTAATTAAAGCTAAGGGTAATGAATTAAAGGCACACCATGAGCGTATCAATGAGATAGAGAAACTTTCAGGTAATAATTTTTCAACAGGTTATTCTCAATCATAACATCACATGAAATTATCTGATATTGCCTTATTATTGTTGTTGGCGGCGATTTGGGGAAGTTCCTTTATTTTTATGCGCGCCACAGCTAATGATTTTGGTCCTGTTGTTTTAATTACGTTGCGGGTTGGTATTGCGGCGTTGTGTTTAATGGGTTTTTTATTGACACGAAAACGCTGGAAAGCGTTTATTGGTTGTTGGCAACGTCTACTCTGGATTGGTTTGATTAACTCGGCTTTACCTTTCGTCTTTCTTGCCTATGCAAGTTTGTCTTTAAATGCAGGCTTTCTTTCGGTGATTAATGCGAGCACGCCGCTGTTTACGGCTTGGATTGCACACCTGTGGTTAAACGATAAATTATCGCCTTTGCAGTTGGTTGGGATGCTGATTAGCCTGCTGGGGGTTGGTTTTTTAGTCTGGGATGAAATCAGTGGTGATTTGGATACATGGTGGCCTGTGTTAGCAGGGGTTGCTACTACACTGTGTTATGGACTTGCCGCGAATGCAACAAAGAAATACTTACACGATGTTTCTGCGATTACCGCAACTGCGGGTAGTTTATTTTTTGCAATGCTCTTTATGTTGTGCTTTTCAATCTTTTTCTTGCCTGATTTTAGTCAGATTTCGACCTTATCATGGTCATATGCCTTAGCGTTAGGTGTGTTTTGTACTGCCTTTGCATATATTCTATTTTTTAAATTAATTCAGGATGTTGGCGCATCAAAAGCGACGACAGTTACCTTTCTTATTCCTATTTTCTCTTTTCTCTGGGCGTATTTATTATTGGGTGAGGTCGTAACGAATAAAATGTGGATCGCAACGGTTGTGATTCTCTTTGGAACGGCATTAGTAACAGGCGTTATCAAGCATTCAAAAAAGTAGGCTGTCTAAAATAATAAGTAGTTTAGAGCAAACCTCTTTGTGCGAAGGAGACAATCTCATCGCCGATAATAAAATGATCTAATACGCGAACATCTATTAAAGCCAAAGCTTGTTTAAGTAATTGGGTAATCTGTTTATCGGCTTGACTGGGTTCAGCAACGCCTGAAGGATGATTATGAGAAAAAATAACCGCCGCCGCATTATGAAAAATAACCCGTCGAATAACCTCTCTAGGGTGTACACTCGCACTGTCTATTGTGCCGCGAAACAGTTCTTCAAATTCAATTACGCGGTGTTTGTTGTCTAGAAAAATACACGCAAAAATTTCATACGGTGAGTGGCGTAATTTAAGGGTTAAATAATCTTCCACAGCTGATATATCATGCAGTACATTGCCCCGTTTCATTTTTTCATCAAGGTAACGGCGTGACATTTCAACAACGGCTTTAAGTTGTACAAATTTCGCTTGTCCTAAGCCTTTGTGTAAGCAAAAAGTAGCCTCAGAAGATGACAGTAACGCGTGTAAACTGCCTGCATCATCCAGTACATCTCGGGCTAAATCCACCGCACTTTTTCCTTTAATGCCCGTTCGTAAAAAAATTGCTAACAACTCCGCATCGGATAAACTGGATGCACTACAACGGAGTAATTTTTCTCGTGGTCGGTCTTCTATTGCCCAATCTTTAATAGCCATAAGTTTTGATGATTAATATATTGTATGAGTTTTAATGATAAGAATTGATTAAACTAGAAAAAGTGCATTCTTTACGTTTTCATGCACCTTTCTTAGGATTTAAAATCATAAAAAAATATTATGACAACTCAAAGTAATAAAAACATAGTTATTGGGATAAGTGGTGGAATTGCAGCTTATAAGTCGGCGCAATTGGTAAGAGGCTTGATTAAACGGGGGATAACTGTACGGGTGTGTATGACCCCAGCGGCGCTTCAATTTATGACACCTTTAACATTTCAAGCGCTCTCTGGACATCCAGTACACACCGATTTATTAAACCCTGATGCTGAAGCGGGGATGGGACATATAGCATTAGCCCGTTGGGCGGATCTTGTTGTGATTGCGCCTGCTAGTGCCGATCTGATGGCACGTTTATCAATGGGGTTAGCGAATGATTTATTGTCGACCCTTTGCTTAGCAACAACAGCCCCCGTGCACCTTGCGCCTGCAATGAATCATCGCATGTGGTCACACCTTGCAACACAAGCTAATCTCAATACCTTAATTCAACGTGGTGTCATAATACATGAACCTGAAATAGGTCAGCAAGCGTGTGGAGAGGTGGGGATGGGGCGTATGTTAGCACCTGATGATATTCTCAAGCAGTGTCTGAAAGCCCTGCAACCTAGGAAGCAGGGGGTATTGCAAGGAAAACAAGTGTTACTTACAGCAGGACCGACACGAGAAGCGATTGATCCTGTGCGTTATATTAGTAATCGCAGTTCGGGAAAGATGGGTTACTCCATTGCGCGTGCGGCGCGTGACTTAGGGGCTAAGGTTACGATTGTTTCAGGTCCTGTTGCACTGCGTGCACCTCAAAAGGTGACGGTGGTTTCTGTTGAGTCTGCTGCTGAAATGCATCAAGCAACCCTTGATTATGCGGCAAGTGCTGATATTTTTATTGCAACGGCGGCGGTTTCTGATTTTTCAACAGAAGATGTTTTTAGCAAAAAAATTAAAAAATCAGGGGATTGTTTAACGCTCGAATTAAAACAAAATGCAGATATTCTTTATGATACCAGTCACCAATACCCACAGCTCTTTAGCGTAGGGTTTGCCGCAGAAACGGATAATTTAATGGTTTATGCACGTGATAAACTCCAACGAAAAAAATTAGATATGATTGTTGCGAACCCTGTAGGAGAAGGTAAAGGTTTTGATCAAGCGACAAATCAGCTAGAGATTATTTGGAAGGAGGGTCACCTTTCATTGCCAGAAAAAGATAAACAAACACTAGCACACGAATTGATGGCGATTATTGTCGAACATTATAATCGACTGAATTCGTGAACTGGATCACATTAGGTTAAATATTAATCAACTATACTGTATCAAGTAAAAATAGCATTTTTACAAGGAAAAAATACTTACATTATGTCAACAACATTACCACTCATTGATTGTGTTCTTCTCGATTCACGCTTAGGCGATAGCATTCCGCTACCTGAATATACAACAGAAGGTTCTGCGGGTATGGATCTACGAGCTTGTCTTGATAAGGCACTTATTTTAAAAGCAGGAGAAACGCAACTCATTCCAACAGGGCTGGCGATTCATATTGCTGACCCTAATATTGCCGCGACTATTTTACCGCGTTCGGGATTAGGGCATAAACACGGGATTGTTTTAGGGAACCTTGTGGGGTTGATTGACTCCGATTATCAAGGTCAATTATTCATCTCTTGTTGGAACCGTAGTGGTCAGGATTTCATCATCGAAATTGCAGATCGTATCGCACAGCTTATTTTTGTCCCCATTTTACAGGTGCAACTGAATCAAGTGGATCATTTTGAAAATAGCCAACGTGGGGATGGTGGTTTTGGTCATTCAGGAAAGCGTTAAGCAGTAAAGATGCGCTCGGTTATTGTCTAGAGCGGGTTGCCGTGATTGATGCTTTCTTTCTAAAAAAAAGAGATAGGGGAGCAATTAATATGGGTGATATTTCTCAGGAAATTTTTAGAGCGTATGATATTCGGGGTGAAATCGGTAAAGATTTTATACCAAGAAATGCATATGACATTGGTTTAGGTATTGGTACACAATTGAGTGAGCCTAAAATGATCTTATTAGGGCGAGATGCACGCCTCACCAGTCCAGAAATTGCAGCATTATTAACAAAAGGTTTATTGGAAACAGGTTGTCAGGTTATTGATTTGGGAATCATTCCAACCCCCGCGTTGTATTTCGCATTATCGCATCTTAAGATGAAAAATGGTTTGATGGTGACGGCAAGTCATAACCCAGCGAACCATAATGGTATCAAAATGGTCATGGATAATGTGCCGCTGAGTGCAGAGGGAATACAGCAGCTTTATCAAGTGGTTAAAACCAAGCAGTTTGCAATCAATACATTGCGACAGCGTGAGGTGATTTATAAATCAATTCTCCCGCACTATCTGGATGCTATTTTAGATGATATTACGCTGAAACGTCGTTTAAGGGTGGGGATCGATTGTTGTAACGGGGTTTCTTCTTTAGTTGCTCAATCACTTTATCATCAACTGGGCTGTGATGTTTTTCCGCTATACTGTGAGCTTGATGGTACCTTTCCAAATCATTCCCCTGATCCAACACAGCCAAAAAGTTTAGAAGCTTTACAGCAATTAGTTTGTGAAGAACAACTGGACTTAGGTATTGCCTTTGATGGTGATGCTGATCGTATGATTGCAGTTGATGGCACAGGGAAAATATTATGGCCTGATCGTATTATGATCTTATTGGCGACCAGTATTTTAAAACAGCATCCTGCTGCCTGCATAGCCTTTGATGTAAAATGCAGTTATTTATTACCCAAAGCGATTCGACAAGCAGGGGGAAACCCCTCGATGTGTGTTAGCGGACACTCGTTGCTGAAGTTTCATATGGCTGAAATTAAAGCAATTATGGGGGGTGAGTTTAGTGGTCATATTATATTGAATGATCGTTGGTCCTGTTTTGATGATGCGCTTTATAATGCAGCACGTCTTTTGGAAATATTATCAGGGTCAGATCAATCGCCAACACAATGCTTTGACTCGATTCCTGACAGTTATTCCACGCCTGAATATCACCTGTTATTTGCTAATGCACACCGTACAAAAAATATAATGAAGCGTATTATTCAACACGCTAAGTTTCCCGCAGCAACGCTTAATTTGATTGATGGCTTGCGGGTTGATTATGATGATTGCTGGGGCTTAGTACGTGTTTCTAATACAACGCCATCGTTATCTTTTCGTTTTGAAGCACAAACTCCCCAACGTTTAGATGATATTCAACAAGACTTTCGTGCTTTATTGAAAGGTGTTGGTGTTAATCAATTACCTTTTTAACCTTTTTTTAGATTAAATGCCTTCTAAAATAGTTCGTTATCTTTTTTTAATAAGCTTTATTAATTTTTTAATCCATTTTAGAGGATGAGAAAGTTGATCTATTAAGTTATTGATCTGCAAGGAAATTAAATAATCAAGAGGATAATTAAAATAGATTAAAAACAAATACTTAAAAAAACAGTGCCAACATATTAATCACATTTTTAGTCTTTTTTTATTCTTATTTGATTTTAAATAGGGGCTTAATTTCTTTTTTTTTGTGTGTTTTTTAATCAAATAAAAACAAATTAATCGTGCTATAAAAAAAATATAATCAACTTTATTTGTCTTTTTGCTTAAAAACCATCATCTTTTTACTGTATATAAGTAATTAATAATATTCGTTTTTATAATATTGCTACTCTTTATAAGTTATTGGATTAAAAAAATTTATTCCCTTAATTATTATAATTTCCTTGAAATAAATCCACCTATCCTGCCTTATACGCCGCTTATTTAATTCTTGTGTGTAAATTATGGATAATCGCGGCTTTCATGCTGACTCATTAGCGCTGAGTTCAGATAAAGAAAAGATAAGATGCTCAAAAAGGAAACAAGGGATGGCAAAAGCTATTTCTTTCTTTGGGGCATTTTTAATGGTATTGACCGTTGTTTTTGCGGTAAATATATCAACAATTAGTACTGTAGAAGCAAAGTCAACATACTCAGAATCTAAAGCAAAAAAAAAGAAGTATTATTCTCGTCGATCAAGTAAGTACAAACGCAAAAATTATCGAAAGGCTAAGCGAAAAAGAGGCAAACGATCTTATAAAAAACGTTTAAAATATAAGAAAAAATGGCGTTCTAAAAAACGTTCCGCTAAAGTAAAAAATAAAAAGCGTTATTATAAAGTAAAAAATAAGAAACGTTATGTTAAAAGGAAATATAAGAAGCGTAATAAACGTTACGCTAAAGCAGGGTATAAGAAACGGAAATCTAAAGCAAAATCATTTAAAAAGGTAAGTTATTTAAAGCGTAAACCTAAACGGACGAAGCGAAGACACCGTTCCCGTTATATAACCTGTGATATGTTAAAATCATCTATTTTACGTCGCAAAGCGAGACCGTATCAGAAAACAATTAGCCATGCGGCAAAAAAATACGGTGTGAGTCAAAATATGATTAAAGCAGTGATTACTGTAGAGACTTGTTTTCGTTCAGGGTTAAAAGGAACATCAGGTGAAAAAGGTTTAATGCAGTTAATGCCTGCCACCGCTAAACGTTTTGGCGTAAAAAATCGCTTCAGTCCTTGGGAAAATATTCACGGAGGAACCCGTTACCTTCGCTATTTATTACGTCATTTCGATGGCAACAAGGGCTATGCCGCCGCCGCTTATAATGGTGGACGAGGTGCTGTAAGTCGAAAATCAGGGCCTAAATTTAAAGCGGTTCGGGTTTATTCTCGAAAAGTGATGAATGCTTATCGCAAATTTAATCCTTTGATTATGGCTAAATCGAAAAAAAGAAAATCAAGAAAGAAGCCTGTTAAGCAGTAAGAAGTAGCGTTATTGGTTTTTTTAAAAGGGTAACAATTGATTTTGTTATCCTTTTTTTACGTTATAGTAACCTCCAAAATAGGAATAACGAGATAATTAAAGTCATGAATAAAACAACAGCAGAAAATATTGCCCATATTTTGACCGAAGCCTTGCCGTATATTCAACGTTATGCAGGTAAAACCGTTGTTATAAAATACGGTGGTAATGCAATGACCGATGAAACACTAAAACAAGGGTTTGCGCGGGATATTGTTCTGTTAAAACAAGTGGGTATTAATCCGATTGTTGTACACGGTGGTGGTCCCCAGATTGGTAACTTATTGACCCAAATTGGTAAAGAAAGTCATTTTGTTGATGGGATGCGGGTGACCGATCGAGAGACAATGGATATTGTTCAGATGGTATTGGGCGGTTTGGTGAATAAAGATATTGTCAGCATGATTAATGAAGCGGGCGGGCGGGCGATTGGATTAACGGGTAAAGACGGCAATTTGATTCGTGCCAGTAAATTGGTCTTGACGCGTCGGGCGAAAGATAATCAACCGTCAGAGATCATTGATCTTGGGCATGTGGGCAAAGTCGACAGTATCGACCCTGCTATTCTTGATATGTTAGAAAATAAAGACTTTATTCCCGTGATTGCCCCCGTTGGTGTTGGACCTCATGGAACATCCTATAATATTAATGCTGATAATGTGGCAGGAAAAATGGCAGCGGTGTTAAAAGCGGAGAAACTACTGTTGTTGACTAATACTCGGGGTGTTTTAGATAAAGAAGGGGCGTTGATTTCGGGTTTAAATAAAGCGCTGATTGAAACACTTAAAAAAGAGGGCACGATTCAGGGAGGAATGATTCCTAAGATAGACTGTGCTTTAGAGGCAGTGGAATCAGGTAGTGCTTCGGCGTGCATTATTGATGGGCGTGTTAAACATGCCGTACTGCTGGAGCTACTAACTGATCGTGGTATGGGGACATTGATTCGTTAGTTTGACATCTTCCAGATATTACCGTTCTAACCTTAATAGATGAGGCTAAAACGGTATTTTTCCGTAATCCTTATTGTTTTATATCTCTCCAGAACACTTTTAATAATGAGTCAGTAATATCAACATTGCCACCTGTTGTGGACTCATCGACAACCGCATTGCCTTTTTTTCCTGCCCGTAATGAGACACTTTGTGAACAATCATCTTTCGTACACGCCGTATCTTTTGAGGATTTTGGCTTATTGAAAATAACTTGAGGCGTCATAATAATTTCTTCACCAGACACAGGTGCTGATGTTTCTTTGCCCGCTTTTGAGGTATCAAAATCAACGGTGGGGCTACCCCATAATAGATCCAAAATATATAAACGCGATTCGAAATTTTGGTTTACTCCACAATCTTGACTAACTTTCGGTGTATTAAGTAAACCAAAGGTAGTGAAGGAGACCCTGTTCATAAAGGTTAAGGCTGATGACAGCACTTTTTCATCTTTATTTGCGATTAAGTCAAAAAACCAACCGTAGTAGTTCTTATCGAATACATCCTGAGTCTTTGCAACAGGAGCTTTCAATAACATCGCTTCGGTAATGGTTTTAAAATCGATATCAGGACGGCGTAGCACGTATTGATCCCTTAACGAATAGAAACGATCCACAATATTGGTATCCAATGGATGTGAACGGTAGCCGCTCCCTACTGAAACACTCAGATAGAATTTACCGTGGTATTTGAAGAATGAAACATCAGGTTCGTAGAAAAATTTACGGGTATCGCTTCCCGTATTTGCTCCTAAGCTTGCTAATTTACTGAGCTTAGCTTTAGTGAGGTCATGTAAGTCGTTAGCGCTATCAAAGTCACCAAAGTTTAAATCAACCCGCCAAATATTACCGCCCATATCACCAAAATAGAGACGATCAACGGAGCCATTATGATCCATGTCGAGGGCGCGTATATTACTGGGTACGGCGTGTTTGATGGTGTGACCGAGTTGATCTGCATGCCACACTAAATCACCTGTGAGCGCATTGACAATATAAACATCAGTGCCTGCGTTGGCAGTGCTAGCCGCAGGGCGTGATCCTTGTTGATCAACGTGTGTATTGTACCCCCCGCCAAAAATCAGAACGGGGGCTAAGTTGGCGCTTTTGTTATAGCGTAACTGGGTGAGTAGGGGGGTAGACCATGTTTGTCCTAATTGAGCAAAGTTTGATGTGCTATTGTCAATTTTCCATAGAAATTTGGGGCTGTCAGGGTCTGAAATATCCAAGGCATAGTAAGCTTGTCCGCCTCGGCGTAAGCCAAAGAAGAGGTAAGCTTTTTCGCTTCCATCAACTTTACCGTTGTTATTGTCATCTTTAATCCAAACCGTTATCTCACCATCAACACCATAAGGATGTTGCATTTGTTCGGGGTCATCTTGGTATTGTGCCTCAATATTTTTTAGCAAAATTTGTGGCATATAAGCGTATTTTTCTTCACCTGATGCGGTATCAAAGGCGTGTAAATAACCTTCATTTGTACCCACAAACACCCGTTGTTTTCCATCATAGGGAACAATAACAGGTTTGCTATGAATAATATCACCCATATGATGTCGAGAAGATTTTTTTTCAGCAGTATAACCTCTAATGAAATCAATTAACTGAATAGCATGAGTGCCTGTCATAGTGGGGTCACCTAACAGGGTTTTAATATTAGTAGTCTCTTTGCTAAACTCATGCAATACACCGCCAATCTCGGTGTATAATGTTCGACTAACAGGGTCTAATAAGCTCGCAGCTCCTCCATCGTTAACAGGATGTTTTAGTGCGCCTGTTCCCCATTCATCTTTAGCATCGTTACGCAAAGAGCCTTTTATATTGATGGCGGAATCACCTTTTTTATCAATAATTTTGCCATCACTTAATTTAAATTTCTTTAAATTGCCTGACCATAACGGTTGTTTTTGATAAGAAAATAGCGGGAGAAATACTTCATCGGTATGGGCTAATAAATTCTTTTCGTCAATACTATAGGAGGGTGATGAAAAGCTCCGAGCACCTTTAACAACGTCTGAAATACCATTGGCAAAGGACTTGACTAAGCTTTGAACATTATTAGCCCGATAAAACTTACCGCCCCCTTTTTTTGCTAGTGCGGCTAAGTATTTTGAGGCTTCTGAACCATCTTCTAGTGCAAAACCAATGGTTGAGGTAGTAATGGTCTGTTTTCCTGTCACATTGGATGATTGATCTTCAGATGATAAATAGTGTGCTAATTCAGGGCCACATCGTCCATAAAAAGCGGTATCTTTTAAGACAGAGTCACCGTTAGCGGTGCAGTTATTGCTGTATTTAGTTGGCATTGCATTATAAACGGCGGTGACGTGCGTATTTCTTGTCGGTCTACCGTCTGAGAGCAACATAATCAGGTTGTTTTGGCATTCATCCGTAATCGGTGAGCGGTAAACAGGGCTGCCTTGAACTTCCCATTGTTTTTTCATGTAGCAAACGTTATGTTTGCAGTAGGTTCCTGCAGGATAAGGGTCTATACAGTGGAAATAATTAATAGTTGTACAGTCTTTGCCTGGTTCGATGCATTGCCCTATCTCATTGTACTTTTCTTTTGGGCAGGTCGTCTTACAAGACTGCTTACTCGTAGGCTTGCAGCTTATCCAATCAGGATGCTTAGCTAAACAGGTGGGAATATCAGACTCATAACAGCTGCGTGTTTTTTCACCCGCATTATAAGGCGTACATATTTTGGTGGCTACATCACAAGCATCACCATAACACGTTTTATAGGGGCAAACCTCAAGGTCGGGTAAAGCGACTAATTGCCTTAACCCCGTATACGTTGATGGATGTGCAGAACGGCGGTCGGTGACAGGGTAGTTGCCAAAATCAACCGCATCACCACGAAAATAAAGTGCCGATTCATACAGTGCATCAACAATTGGGGTTAAACCACCTGCCCCCCAAGAATTTGCAACATCGGTTAAAAATTGACGTGAGTTTTTAAGGTCTGGAGGCGGTAAGTAGCTTCCCCCTTGGCTAGTGAACAACGGGTTAGTACCAAAAAGAATATTGGATGCGGGTGAGTCAATGTCAACCGCAGGATAAACAGGGCCGTGTGCGGCGCTATAACCTGACCCGACACCTGAAAAGGACATCATGCCGACATTAATATCTTTTAGCTTAGGATCATTTAGAATAAGTGATAACGCTTCTTTCATGACCATTAAACGGGTTGGATTCCCTGCAGTCGGTAGCTCAAGTAGCATACTGCCTGATAAATCAAGGACAAATAATACATTGGTTTTTGAAGAGCTTTTGAAATTATCATAAATTTCAGTGTCATCCGCCGCGCTGTAGTTAGGTATCAATAAACAGATGAAGCTGCTGATTAAACAAGAGAATAAGACGTTTATATGTTTATTTTTAATCATCCATTAAGACCTTAATTATTTTATTTTTATATGTAATAGTTTAAAGAGAAGCCCCCCTTCATCTTTAAACTAACCACTGATTAGGTATGGGAAACCGTGGAAGACAGTGATTGATTGCTCGATTGTTGGGAATCATAGCAATGCAAGTCTGAATGGCTTATGAATAATTTAAGTGCTTAATTATTCACTTTGTTTTTGTCTAAAATTGTTCAAGAATATTCGATACATTTAGGGTATGATATCGCCCCTTTCTATATTTTGTTGGTATTTGAAGGGACGTTCTCCCAAGTTGTCAATGCCAACATATTATTTTGCAGGAGCAACGACTGTGTTTTCAAAAGATATGACGATTTCAGGCTACGATGATGAATTATTTACGACGATCGCCTCAGAGGTGCAACGTCAAGAGGATCACATCGAACTGATTGCCTCTGAAAATTATACTAGCCCCCGAGTGATGGAAGCTCAAGGCTCAGTATTAACCAATAAATACGCAGAGGGTTATCCTAGCAAGCGTTATTATGGTGGCTGTGAGCATGTCGATGTCGCTGAGCAACTGGCTATTGACCGTGCCAAAGCCTTATTTGGTGCCGATTTTGCTAATGTACAGCCTCACTCTGGATCATCTGCAAACTTAGCAGTCTACATGGCACTGATTCAACCGGGTGATACTATTTTGGGAATGAGTCTTTCTGATGGTGGTCATTTAACCCACGGCTCTCACGTGAGCTTCTCAGGAAAAGTCTATAATGCAGTACAGTACGGCTTAAATAATGACACGGGTGAAATTGATTATGAGCAAGTCGAAAGCCTTGCGCGTGAACATCAACCTAAAATGATTGTGGCTGGTTTTTCGGCTTATTCCCGTATTGTTGATTGGCAACGTTTTCGTGATATCGCAGACGAAGTGGGTGCTTATTTATTCGTTGATATGGCGCATGTTGCGGGCTTAGTTGCTGCTGGGGTTTATCCTTCACCTGTTGCAATTGCCGATGTTACGACTACAACCACGCATAAAACCTTACGAGGGCCTCGCGGCGGTATTATTTTAGCTAAAGCAAATGAAGCCATTGAGAAAAAACTCAACTCAGTCGTTTTCCCTGGTACACAAGGGGGACCTTTGATGCATGTGATTGCGGCAAAGGCGGTTTCTTTTAAAGAAGCAATGGAACCTGAGTATAAAATCTATCAACAACAAGTGGTTGTGAATGCACAAGCGATGGCAGCCGTAATGATTGAACGCGGTTACAATATTGTCTCAGGTGGTACGGATAATCACCTGTTCTTATTAGATCTCATTAATAAAGGTCTGACAGGAAAAGCCGCTGATGCCGCTTTGAGTAAGGCACACATCACGGTCAATAAAAACTCGGTACCGAATGATCCTCAGTCGCCTTTTGTTACGAGTGGTTTAAGAATTGGTTCACCTGCGATTACAACCCGTGGTTTTACTGAGCAAGATGCTAAAGATTTAGCCGCTTGGATTTGTGACATTCTTGATGATATTGAGAATGAAGAAATGATTAAAACGGTAAAGGCAAAGGTGACGGCTATTTGTACTCGTTTACCCGTTTATAAGTAAGGTATAGAGGTTCGGTAAGGTATAGAGGTTCGGAGGGTATCGGCGTTGCTTATTGATGTGCCTCCTAGCGTTAGCACATCCTACGATAAAGGCGGTCTAACGTTGTTGTTTTACCTCCTTTATCGTAGTCATTTGGATGAAACCCCTATAATAATTAAAAGGATATTTTGATTATGCATTGTCCCTTTTGCGGCACACAGAGCACCCGTGTTATTGATTCTCGTTTAGCCGCAGAAGGGGATCAAGTACGGCGGCGGCGGCAGTGTAATCATTGTCAAGAGCGTTTTACAACCTACGAAACGGCTAACCTCAAGATGCCGATGGTATTGAAAGCAAAAAAGATTCGAGAGTCTTTTAGCGACCATAAACTTCGTGACGGGATGTTGCGTGCTTTAGAAAAACGTCCTGTTAATGCCGAGACGGTTGAAACTGCAATTATTGGCATTAAAAAGAAAATTCTGTCACATAATACCCATGAAGTGCATTCTAAATGGATTGGTGAGTGTGTTATGGATAGCTTGCGTGTTTTAGATGATGTTGCCTATATTCGTTTTGCCTCGGTTTATCATCGCTTCAATGATATTGGTGAGTTTATTGATGTGATTAAAGTAATGGAACAATCATCACCTACTTAATGTTTCTATTACTCTGTTCTGTGGTTCTTCTACCGCTTTCTATTATCCCTTTTTCTAAGTTTTTTTATGCCATTACCTCCTCAGTATTATCATTATATGGCGCGTGCCTTGCGCCTAGCAAATCAGGGTCGTTATACAACCCAACCTAATCCACGCGTGGGTTGTGTCATTGTCAACACGGAGCAAATAGTCGGAGAGGCGTATCATCAACGTGTCGGACAGCCTCATGCAGAAGTCTTAGCGTTAGCAAAAGCAGGTCAACAATCAAACGGTGCAACCGCCTACGTTACGTTAGAGCCGTGCTCGCATACGGGTAGAACACCACCGTGTGCTAATGCCTTGATTGAAGCCAAGGTTGTTCGGGTAGTCATTGCGATGAAAGACCCTAATCCTCTGGTTTCAGGTCAAGGTATTCAACGCTTACGCAGCGCAGGGATTGATGTCATTGTTGGTGTTTTAGAGCAGGAAGCAAGGACACTCAATCAAGGGTTTATTAAACGGATGCAAGTAGGTTTGCCGTGGGTTCGGATTAAAATGGGAATGAGCCTTGATGGTCGTACCGCAATGGCATCGGGTGAAAGCCAATGGATTACCTCGTCTGATGCTCGCTTGGATGTACAACAATACCGTGCCTCAGCTGATGCGATTTTAACAGGACAGGGAACGGTTTTAGCGGATGATCCTTCCTTAAATGTGCGTTTAACGGCTAACGCGCTGGGTATTGAAGGTGAGGTAAGACAACCTGTTCGAGTGGTTTTAGATGAAACGTTAAGCCTATCACCTCACGCTAAAATGTTATCCCTTGTTGGAAAAACATGGGTTTATACCGCTAAAGGACAAGCCGAAAAGCAACACCTCTTAAGGCAAGCAGGTGCTAACGTGATGATATCCCCTTGTGATGACCATCAGTTTTTAGCACTTAAACCCGTGTTGCAAGACCTTGCACAACGAGAAATTAATGAAGTGCATGTTGAAGCAGGAAAAACGTTAACAGGCGCATTGCTAGAAGTAGGCTTGGTCGATGAGCTGATTATCTACATGGCACCTACTTTAATGGGATCAGCCGCCAGAGGTTTATTTGATCTGCCCGCACTTAAAACAATGCAAGATCGAATACACCTTGAAATAAAAGATATACGTGCAATAGGTCAAGATTGGCGTATTATTGCAACCCCTTCTCGTTCAACGAGTTAATCATCTCCCCTCCATTAAAAAAGAAACACCGCTATGTTTACAGGCATTATTCAATCCATTGGTACACTGACTGATCTTAAAGAAAAAGGCGGGGATGTTGAGCTAACGGTACAAACAGGCAAGCTTGATATGGCGGATGTTGTGCTCGGTGACAGTATTGCGGTTAACGGGGTTTGTTTAACGGCGATTCGCTTAACCGAAAAAAGCTTTAGTGCCGATGTGTCGCGTGAAACGCTGGCTTTAACGTCGTTAGGAAACTTGAGTAAAGGATCATCCGTTAATCTGGAAAAAGCACTTACCTTAGCAACCCGTTTAGGCGGGCATATGGTCAGTGGTCATGTCGATGGTTTAGCCCGTATAACATCACAACATGACGATGGACGTTCAAGACGATTTCGTATTAAAGCACCTGATGCATTAGCTCAATATATTGCAGAAAAAGGCTCGATCACCATTGATGGGGTGAGCTTAACCGTCAACAAAGTAGAGGGCGCAAGTTTTGAGTTAAATATTGTTCCACATACTTTGATTGAAACCATTATTGGTCAATATCAAACAGGGACAGCGGTAAATTTAGAAGTCGATGTTGTTGCGCGTTACCTAGAACGTCTACTTTTAGGTGATCAAGCGGCGACAGTTAAGCCTAAAAAAGACAGTATCAACGAAGCCTTTTTAACGGAAAACGGCTTTATTAAATAAAGACCTT
>JAGLBW010000071.1 GCA_023146545.1 Cocleimonas sp. | reverse complement strand
GTGATAGTTCAGCAGAAGCACTTATTTCTCAATTACAGGGAAAGAAAGCAAAATCTAAGCGGGTGACTACCAGAAAACCTGTGGTAGAGAAAAGAGTTTCCTCATTAATTGATGTCGATAACGCTGACCTTTCTCAATTAAAAACAGCCGTAGTTGCTTGCCAGCAATGTGAATTATACGGTACACGGACTCAAACAGTCTTTGGTGAAGGTAAGGTAAAGGCAACATGGATGATTATTAGTGATGCACCAAGGGAGGAGGATGATGCCAAAGGTAAGCCTTTTTTAGGACTATCAGGTGTGTTGCTGGATAATATGCTAGCGGCTGTTGGTTTAGATCGTTCTTTGATTTATATTGCACATACTGTCAAATGCCGTCCACCGAATAATCGTGATCCTAAAAAGAAAGAGTCTAAAGCGTGTTCTGCTTACCTTATGCGTCAAATTCAATTGATAAATCCTCGCGTGATTTTGATTGTGGGTCGAATTGCGGTGCAACGTTTATTGCAAACAACCGAGCCTATTGCACGTCTTCGAGGGCGTACACATAAAATAGAGGGTATTAATATTCCTGTGGTGGTGAGTTATCACCCTGCTTATTTATTACGCCTTCCGCGTAATAAATATAAATCTTGGGAAGATTTGAAATTAGCACGCGCTTTGCTGCAAACGACGACACTGCAATGAAAAAAGGGTTACAATATTTTCGTAAAATGACATCAGATGATCTGGATAGGGTCATGTTATTAGAATTAATTGCCTACCCTTTTCCATGGCAACGGCGCTTGTTTTCTGATTGTTTAGATAAGTCCAGTTACCTTTGTTGGGTCTTTGAGCACGAAGAGCAGTTAGGTGGTTATCTCATTAGCTCTTCAGCAGCAGGTGAAGCACATATTCTAAACTTATGTGTTCATCCTAAGCTTCAAGGGCAAGGTTGGGGCGCAAAACTACTCGCTGAGGGTGAATGGATTTTAAAACAACACCGTGCAGAGACTTGTTTTCTAGAGGTTCGTCCCTCCAATATTGCAGCATTGTCTTTATATCAATCAAAAGGTTACAATGAGGTCGGGCGACGAAAAAATTATTACCCCGCAATAGCAGGACGCGAAGATGCGATTGTGATGGCAAAACCACTCATTTCTGATGAAAATATGTTCTTATCAGTCTGAAATATATCCTATCTACCACAGTTACTTGCTTCATGCTAATATGCGTAAGTTTTGTTAGGTTCTTTCAACATTGTTTTGTTGTTTTTTTTAATCATTAAATGCTAATAGAACTTAAACTTATATAACGTAAATTTATTTTAACGTTGACGATCTACGTCTCTATTGTGCCAGAAATCAGACATACAGTGAGTGTATTGGTTACTGTAGCTGTTAATTTTTTTCACAAGGCTTTCTTTATCAGTAAATATAGCAATAAAATATTGTTACACCTCTATGATAAGGATGACTTAGGCTCGTTATTCAACTCATGCTCTGTATTTAATGAGGCTATTTTTAATAATGGACTTTTTACTTAAATGGACTCTTACCTATGATTTCTTTCCAATAGGGTTGCTCAATGAATGACATTGTGCGCATCCCTTTTTCTGAGCATCAAATCAATAAGCGAAAAATCTGTAAAAAAGCGTGTTCTATTTTAAAAGCGCTAACACAAGCAGGTTATGAGGCTTATCTAGTCGGTGGAGCAGTACGTGATCTTTTATTAGGCAAACAGCCTAAAGATTTTGATATTGCAACTAATGCTCATCCAGAGCAAATAAAAGCGGTGTTACCAACAACTCGTATTATCGGGCGACGTTTTCGCTTGGCCCATGTGCATTTTGGTCGAGAGTTTATTGAAGTGGCGACATTTAGAGCGCCTCACGATACCTCGGATCAAGGTCAAATCAGTCATGATGGGCGCATTATTCATGATAATGTGTATGGAAATGTTGAGGAAGATGCTTTACGGCGAGATTTTACCGTCAATGCTTTATTCTATGAGCTGAAAACAGGTGATATTCTTGATTTTGTTGATGGTATGACCGATATTCATCAGCGTCAATTGCGCTTGATCGGTGAGCCTGAAATGCGTTACCGAGAAGACCCTGTGCGAATGCTACGTGCTATTCGCTTTATGTCTAAGCTCGATTTTACAATGACAACAGAAACCGAAGTACCAATAAAAGAGGTTGCGGGTTTATTAACAAAGATTGCCCCTGCTCGTCTGTTTGATGAAACGCTAAAGCTCTTTCACAGTGGTTATGCCGTGATTGCATTGGGTTTGTTAAGGGAATATCAATTATTTTCTTGTTTGTTTCCGTTAACAGAACAAAGTTTTGATGAAGATCAAACGGGTGTCTTTTCAGCGTTAGTTTACCATGCTTTAGAGAATACAGACCGACGTATTCGATCCGATAATACTGTAAATCCTGCCTTTTTATTTGCGGTGATGTTATGGCATCAAGCGCAAAAAGGCGCGAAAATGTACCGAGAGATGGGAAATCCCGACTTGCAGTCGGTGCATTTAGCCGCTTCGGATGTCCTTGGAACACAGGTGAAAAGCATTGCAGTGCCGCGTCGTTTTAGCAACGTTACGCGCGAAATTTGGACGATGCAAGGGCGGTTTCAGTTTAAAGCGTGTCGTCGCTCACTTAATTTTATGAAAAACCGGCGTTTTAGAGCGGCTTATGACTTTATGTGCTTACGTGCTTCATCGGGTGAACCTTTAGAGGAAGAGTGTCAATGGTGGACACTCTTCCAAAGTCTGAGTGAAAAAGATCAACAGCTAATGTGTCAAAGCGTGGTGGGTTCTCCTAATAAGCGGAATCGATCAGGTCGGCGTAGACGGCATTAATTGGGTTTAAACATTGAGTGTTTCTATTTGTTATATTGGCTTAGGGAGTAACCTAGGAAATCCAATCACCTACCTGAATAATGCGGTTGAAGCATTGCAAGCACACCCTCAAATTTCTGCATTAACAGTTTCTCGCTTCTATAATAGCAAACCTCAAGGTTCTCAAAACCAACCTGATTACCTTAATGCTGTGGTTCAATGTGAAACTGCTTTGGAAGCTCATGACCTATTGGATGTTCTACAAAACATTGAAAATAATAATCACCGAGAAAGAACAGGTGAGCATTGGGGGGCGCGTACACTAGACCTTGATTTACTTTTATATGGCAATATTATTATTGAGTCAGCCACGCTAAGCGTGCCACATCCTTGGATGTGCAAGCGTTCCTTTGTTTTATATCCTCTACGAGAATTATCACCTCATTTGGTGCTTCCTGATGGAAGAACTTTGGAGCAGTGTATTGCTAACCTTTCCACTGATGATTTAGAGCTCATGAGATAAAACAGGTAGTCATGTCGATAGTAACCTTGAAAAAACTTAAAAAAATGAAGCAGGCAGGGGATAAAATAACCATGCTAACGGCTTATGATGCCAGTTTTGCACGTCTTCTGGATCAGCAAAAGATTGATGTGATTTTAGTGGGTGATTCGTTAGGAATGGTTATGCAAGGGCATGATTCAACGATTCCTGTGACGATGGATGATATGGTTTACCACAGCAAAATGGTTTCCCCAGAGTGCAAATATTCTTTAGTGTTAAGTGATTTGCCCTTTATGAGTTGTACCTCTCCTGTACAAGCGATTAAAAATGCAACCCGTTTAATGCAGGAAGGGGGCGCACATATGGTAAAAATGGAGGGGGGAGAGTCACAGGCAGAGAATGTAAAGCAATTAGCGCGTCATGGTGTTCCTCTTTGTGCGCACTTAGGTTTACAGCCACAGTCAGTACATAAATTAGGCGGGTATTTTGTTCAAGGTAGAGCGGTAGAAATAGCCGATAAAATGATAGAAGATGCGCTGTTATTACAAGATGCAGGGGCTGATATGGTATTAATAGAATGCGTCCCTGTAGCATTAGCTAATCGTTTGACACAAGCATTAGAGGTTCCTGTTATTGGTATCGGTGCGGGAAGATCTTGTGATGGGCAGGTTTTAGTCCTACAGGATATGTTAGGTATTTCAAAAAAAGCGCCTCGTTTTTCCCAAGATTTTTTAACAGGACAATCAGAAGGTATTTCTGGTGCAGTAGCAACCTATATTGATCAAGTAAAAACAGGTGCTTTTCCTTCTGATGAGCAGTGTTTTCTTTAATGATTAAGGTGTCCGACATTGGCTCTTTACAGGATCAGCTTAACATCTGGAGACAACACGGTAAACGAATCGCATTTGTTCCAACAATGGGTAATCTTCACAAGGGGCATATTGAATTAGTTAAGTTGGCTCAACAGCAAGCCGATAAAGTGATTGTTTCTATTTTTGTTAACCCAATACAGTTTGATAAAATTGAAGATTTAGCCGCTTATCCTAGTAGCTTGATAGATGATAAAGAGCAATTGATTCAAGTGGGCTGTGACTTGCTCTTTATACCGAGTGCTAATGATATCTATCCTGATTCAGTGTCTATTACCCGTGTTGAAGTGCCTGTTCTCAGTGAGATGTTAGAAGGATGCTCCCGTAAAGGTCATTTTTCAGGGGTTGCGACGGTGGTTAATAAACTTTTTAATATGGTTATGCCTGATATTGCTATTTTTGGTGAAAAAGATTATCAACAGCTAATGGTGATTCGAAAGATGGTAAATGATCTTAATATACCAATAGTGATAAAGGGTTTGCCTACCGTTAGAGAGTCTGATGGTTTGGCAATGAGTTCAAGGAATAGTTATTTAACCCCCAAAGAACGCCAAACTGCACCTTTATTGTACTGTTCATTGAAAACTGTGGTAGCAGGTTTAGAGCAGGGTGATAAAAATTTTGAGCGGCTTCAAGGCGATGCAAAAGCTATCTTGAATGCGAATGGTTTTAACACCGACTATATTGAAATACGACGTGGAAATGACTTGCAGGTTGCTTCTTCTAATGATTTTAGTTTAGTTGTTTTAGGCTCGGCATGGTTGGGTAAGGCAAGGCTAATTGATAATATACCACTTGTTTTACGAGCCTAATAAAAAAAGAGGATAAACCAGTGGAGTTAACGTTATTAAAATCTAAATTGCATCGGGTTAAAACAACGCATGCAGAATTGGATTACGAAGGCTCTTGTGCCATTGATATTGATTTATTGCAGGCGGCAAATTTACGAGAGTATGAGCAAATTCATATTTATAATGTCACTAATGGCGAGCGTTTTATTACGTATGTCATTCTTGCAGAAGCAGGGTCGGGCATTATCTCTGTTAATGGTGCAGCCGCGCATAAAGCCCAACCTAATGACTATCTGATTATTTGCAGTTATGCCGTTATGCATGAAGAAAGTGTAGACCAGTTTAAGCCGAAGTTAGTGTATGTTGATGATGATAATAAAATAACATGCACCTCAACAAAAATTTCAGAGCAAAAAAAATAGCACTTTCGTTGCAATATAATTATCAAACGTACTGATTAACCCCCTGTTGCACTGTTAATATTGAGCTCCGCAACTGCAAAGCGGTGTAATACATTAAGTTGTAGTACAATATTAATGGCTTTGGTTCTAAAGCTAGCTAGTTCATGAGGTGTTAAGGATAAGCTATTGGGTAATTTAACGGTCATGGGGTCGGCTGCAATACCATTTTGGCGGAATTCATAATGACAGTGTGGCCCTGTTGCTAGACCTGTTGATCCTACGTAGCCAATAATATCGCCTTGATAGACTTTGGTTCCTGTTGCTAATTTGGGTGTGAATTTTGATAGGTGTCCATAACGTGTGGTGTAACCATCACGGTGCGAAAGAATCACAATATTACCGTATCCACCTTTTCTGCCTTTAAATTGTACAATGCCGTTGCCTGTTGCCATAATCGGTGTACCTCGCTTTGCGGCAAAGTCAGTTCCTTTGTGTGACTTGAGTTTATGCAATACTGGATGAAAACGTCCAGGGTTGAAATGAGAGGAGACTCTGGCATGAGCAACGGGGGTGCGGATAAAGGCACGTTTCATTTCCCTTCCTGTGGGAGTGAAAAAATCAGACTTCCCATCATCACGAGTAAATCGAACCGTTCTGAACTGCTTTCCTTTGTTGATAAATTCTGCGGCAAGGAGGTGTTGACTGCCGACTTTATCGCCATCATGAAAAACTTCTTCGTAAACGAGTGTTACCTTGTCCCCTACGCGAATATCGTGAGAAAAATCAATGTCCCAATCAAATACTTTGATGATTTGTCGGATGGTATTACCAGGAACCCCTACCTTTTTTCCGTCAAAGTATAAGCCATTTCGAATCACGAAAGAGGCTCTAGCTTGGCGTATTTCAAAGATATGCTCAACCCATTTCCCTTCCCATAAACCTTTGAAACCACTGTTACTTGGGGTTACAACATAGGCTTTATTATAGGATGATGCCAATATGAGCTGAGTAAGCTTGCCATTAACTGAGCGTGCGCGAACAATATTATCTCGTGTTAAGTTGTTTAATACGGTCTTAACCTCTTCATTGCGTAGTAAAGTGTTAACAGAGTGATCTAATCCCACTTTGTGAAGAATGTTGGAAGGGTTATCATAAGATTTGACAGTGTAAGAAGCCCACTGGCTATCGGTATTGACAACTTGATGACCAATATAGGTTTCAATAGCCCGTTGAGGTAGGGGAAGCTCTTGAAATTCAGGATCAAATTGGAAAGACTCTGAGTTTGCAAGAATAACGTTGTCTCGATCCACTCCTTGAAAGTCATCCGTTTCGATAGAAATTGAAAACAGTGAGGCGCTTTCGGTGTTAGTTAATGTTTTCGATGATTGGAAAGGAATGTTCCCTAAGCTTGCAAAACAGGTCATAAAGACAGCACTTCTAATCACCCAAGGGGGAAGTGCAGGAGTCTTTAGTTGTCGAGAAGCTGGAGAGGGGGTATGTTTTGCACTAGAAGACGATTGATCCAACTTATTAAGGGGTTGGATGTCAAATTGCCCAATGACATCATTCCAGCTTTTTTTCGCATCTACTGACGTGTTATCCGTTCGTAAATTCAAGCCAGTGCTCCATTTTCGTGGTATTTGTAGGTTTATAATACTTTACATTTTTCACATGCTTTTTCATTCGCATCCCGCGAGTGGTAGGTGATTTTTATCACGAAACCCTATGTTTTGGCAAGCTGTGCAAGCGATAATATGTTGCAATAATCTGACAAAGTTTAAAAAACAGCACAAATTTAATACATTTTAACAAGTGCTAAACTGCTGATTCTCTTCTGTAGATTACCGTTGCAAATGAAATTCTATTTCAAAGCAAAATATCAAACGCTTTTGATCCTACTCTGAACCCTTGTCATGATAAACTCCGCGGTTTGTCAATATTTTGGGTTTCAGTAGGTAAGTGCCTATTGCAAATTAACCTATATCTTGTTTTTTTATGCTTAATAAAAAGCATCAGAGGTTGTTTGTTTTTGGAAGCTAGTGTTTTAAGGAGTTTATATATGTCTGATGTGTTATCGCTTATTTATCGTGGTACAGAGGAAGTCTTAGTTAAAGATGAGTTAGTCGAAAAACTAAAGCAAAATCGACCGCTGAGAATTAAAGCAGGTTTTGATCCAACAGCCCCTGACCTGCATTTAGGACATACTGTTTTAATTAATAAATTGAAGCAATTTCAAGATTTAGGGCATGAAATCCTATTTTTAATTGGTGACTTTACGGGAATGATTGGAGATCCAACAGGAAAGTCAGTCACTAGACCTTCGTTAACGCCAGAGCAAGTTCAAGAGAATGCGGCATCCTATAAGGAGCAGGTTTTTAAAATACTTGATCCTAAAAAAACTAAAATTGTCTTCAATTCAGAGTGGATGGGAAAAATGACCTCCAGTGAATTAATTCAGTTAGCAGCCAAGCATACTGTTGCACGAATGTTAGAGCGAGATGATTTTAATAAACGCTATAAATCAGGTAAACCCATTGCAATCCATGAGTTTTTATACCCTTTAGTTCAAGGTTATGACTCTGTAGCGATGAAAGCAGATATAGAATTAGGCGGTACTGACCAAAAATTTAATTTATTGGTTGGGCGTGACTTGCAACGTCAATATGGGCAAGAACAACAAGTTGTCATTACAATGCCACTGTTAGAAGGTTTGGATGGTGTCCAAAAAATGTCAAAGTCATTGGGAAATTATATTGGTGTAACCGATACGCCTGATGAGATGTTTGGTAAAATTATGTCAATATCAGATGATTTAATGTGGCGCTACTTTGAGCTATTGAGTTTTCGTCCGATGGAGGAAATTAATAGATGGAAAGAGG
>JAGLBW010000070.1 GCA_023146545.1 Cocleimonas sp. | reverse complement strand
CCACCACTCATTCCAGAACCACCTCGTGGACGTTGCCATTCATCCAGTATGAAATCAGCTTTCCCATCTTCGGCGGCAAGTTGATCACAAATAGAATCTTGTAGGGAAAGAAGGTATTGTTTTACCGCATCAATATTGGGGGTTGTCATTATGAAACACCAAAAAAGTTCAAAGGATTGAGAAGAAGTGCTTTGCTTAAGATTATATCAGTCTAAATTATATTAGAAAAAGCATATATTCTTATTTTCCGTTGGTGTAGTGTGAAAGTTATGCTTAATAAGGTGTCAGGGGATGATTTTTAGGGTTGAGATAGGTTTTATTCATGTTAAGGTATGCCCGATATTAAACTAGATCATGACATGATCATAAAGGGAGCATTATGAAAATTAGGACGTTATTGTTAATGGCAATGATCTCGGGCTTATTAGTTGCCTGTACTCAAGAAACACAAAATAAATTCAGCCGTGCGATAAATAACTGGACAGGGACGGATGGTGTGCTTGAAATTTATGCGGGTAATAAGCTGGTCAAACGTTTTATGAAAATTGATAAGCTATCAACAGCAACAGGAACCGCGAATGATAAAGATCGTCCTTATCGTTACGGTTACGGTATTTTGGATACGAATTTAAACGGTAAAATTGATAAAGATGAAAAGAAGGTTTACTTTGAATTTAGTGATTATTCAACATCTTACGTCTTCTTTGAAAACCCAGAATAAGAAAAACACTGTGAAGGAGTCTAAAGGATCTTATACCCTGTGTCAGATGCCTTTTGACTCCTTCAAAAATTAAAATAGATTATTTCTGGATTTTAGGTAAAGGGTAGGGAATTTCTTTATTGCACTGCCCATCTTGTTTTGCATATTTCCGACCTTGGAAATCAGTTTTTGTTAAACAGCCAATGGTACCTGATACGGTAGAACATTTGAGTTCGATATTAGGTTTATCGTCATTTTTTAGATCAATCGTTGCCCATCCATCGCCTTGAGCACAACGACTACTGATTGTGCTGTCACCTCGCATCAGTATTTTATAATTCTCCGCATTTTTATCCCGCCAATGACGGGCATTATACTCTGCATTTTCAAGTGCTTGTCGGCGTGAATCTTCTTGTGTAGAGAAGGATACTGTGTCATTACCGCATGCCGTTAATAAAAGGGCTAAGCTACACATTAAAAGACATTTTTTCATATTAGATTACTTTTCTAAAGTTAAAATAAAGGTGGTGATTATCAACACCTTCGCCAAAATGAAAATCACCCCATCTTAGCCTGTTTTTTATCAATAAATGGTTGATTTATATAGAGTAAACAAGCTATTTTGCGTTTTCATCAAAGTTGGCTAAGGTATTGATTACACAATATAATAACAGGCTAGAAATAGATGTTGGAAGAAATGGGCAATAATGGCTTTTTATTTGTGTAAAGAATTATAATATTATTTATTATTCAACGAGTTGATTTAGATTTAGAATTGGTAATAGAATCGATAGAACGATCGTCAGTACGACTCCCCCCATAATAAGAATAAGCATGGGTTCAAAAATACTCAGCATACCCGTCATCATACTGTCCGTCTCTCGTTCTTGTTGAACGGCAGCTCTTTCTAGCATGTCATCTAACTTACCGCTGTTTTCACCACTGGCAATGAGATAAACCGTCATTGGTGGAAAATAACCTGATTGTTCTAAAGAACGGTGGATAGCTTTACCTTCTCGGACTTTAACGGCTGCCTCATCAACGGCTTGTCGCATGGGGACATTTTGTATAACTTGTGCTGAAATCCCCATTGCATCTAAAATAGGTACACCGCTAGAGGCAAGAATACTTAAGGTTCGCGCAAAGCGAGCGGTATTTAATCCGCGTACCATTTTTTTTATCCCTGGAATACGCAGTAATAAGTTGTGATAACGATATTCCCATTTGGGAATGGTGATCATTTTCTTGAACGTCATGACTAGAATGACAATGGCAATGAAAATATGAATACCGTAGGCAATAATAAAATCACTCATGGCAATAATCATCCGTGTCATGACCGGTAATTGCTGTCCCATATTTTCAAATACGGCAACAATTTGAGGCACAATAAAGCCCAGTAATCCTGCCACAATGGCGATAGATAAAAAAGTAAGAATGACAGGGTAAACTAATGCGGTTGATATTTTTTGTTGTAACACTTGTCGATCTTCGGTGTAATCCGCGAGCCGCTCCAGGACGACATCAATATGACCCGATTGTTCACCTGCGGAAACAGTTGCAATGTACATTTTAGGAAAGACTGAGGGGAACATTTGTAAGCCGCCCGCTAAAGAATGCCCTTCGATTACACGAGAACGTACCGCTGAAATAACATGTCGTAAGTTTTTTCGTTCGGTTTGCTTTGCCGTTGTGGCTAGTGCTTCTTCAAGGGGAGAACCTGATTGCGTTAACGTGGCTAATTGGCGTGTGAACAGTGCCAGTTCGGCAGCAGTTACTTTACCTGCACGTCGGACACCCGAACTATTGGCTTGTTGTTCATCTTTTTCGACTTGTTCGACTTTTAAAGGTGTAAGCTTACCGTCACGTAAGGTCTGACGAACTTGTCTGGCGGTATCTGCTTCGAGCATTCCGCTTTCTTCTTGTCCTTTGGCATTCAATGCCGTGTATTCAAAGGCTGGCATGGTATTTTTATTTTATAATATTTAAAGTAGGTTAGACGATTTAAACTTTAGCATCTTCACGGGTAACGCGAAGCACTTCTTCTAACGATGTTTTTCCCTCTTGAACCAAGCGTGCGCCGTCTTGCCGTAAGGAAGGGGTAGATTGGTGCACATAACGTTCAATATCAATTTCACTGGCATCGTTATGAATCATATTGCGGCATTGATCATCAACTTCGACCAATTCATAAATACCATTTCGTCCGTTATAGCCTAAACTATTGCACTGTGGACACCCTTCAGGATGATATAAAATGGGTGGATTCTTTGGGTCAAAACCCAAGGTTTCACAATCTTTAGCATCCGCAGTATACGGTCTTTTACAATGATCACACAGTACCCTAACCAACCGTTGAGAGATGACTCCGATTAAACTGGATGAGAGTAAATAAGGCTCAACTCCCATATCACGCAAACGGGTGACAGAACCTACAGCGGTATTCGTATGCAAAGTAGAGAAGACCAAGTGACCTGTCAGTGAAGCTTGTACCGCAATTTCTGCGGTTTCAATATCACGGATTTCACCAATCATCACGACATCAGGATCTTGGCGCAGAATAGCACGCAAGCCCCGTGAAAAGCTCATATCAACTTTATTATTAACCTGAGTTTGCCCAATGCCATCAATGTAATACTCAATGGGGTCTTCTACCGTCATAATATTACGCGAGGTGGTATTAAGATCGGTTAAGGCGGCATAGAGTGTCGTGGTTTTACCTGAGCCTGTAGGGCCTGTGACCAAAATAATACCGTGTGGCTTTTTGATCAGTGTATTCAGGCGTGTTTCAACATGAGGATCCATGCCCAAATTTTTAAGGTTTAAACGCCCTGCTTGTTTATCGAGTAAACGTAATACAATACGTTCGTTATGACCCGAAGGTAGCGTGGATACCCGCACATCAACCGAACGTCCAGCAACTTTTAGTGAGATACGTCCATCTTGTGGAACACGTTTTTCAGCAATATCTAGTTTTGACATTACTTTGATCCGTGAAATAACTAATGGTGCTAATGCTCTAGGCGGTTCTAGAATTTCACGCAAAATACCATCAACCCGCATTCGCACGGTCATGCGGTTTTCATAAGTTTCAATATGAATATCCGAAGCGCCCTCTTTGATCGCTTGTGTTAATAACGCATTGATCAAGCGAATAATCGGCGCATCATCTTCCGCTTCTAATAAATCTTCAGGTTCGGGTAGTGAATCAGCAACATCATTTAAATCCAGCTCATCACCTAAATCTTCCATCATCGCACGTGCACCACTGCCACTTTGATCGTAATGATGGGCTAACAATTGATTGAAGGCATTCACTTCTAGCGTTTCAAAGCTAATTTTTTTTCCTAAAAAACGTTGGGTTTCACTTGCGACTAAGGGCGTTAAACGACTGTTATAAGCGACGGTATAAACATCATCGGTAAAATCAGTGACCACAACACCATTACGTTTAGCAAAGGTATAAGGAAAGTCTTTTATTTCAATGAGATTTTCTTCAGATGCTAAAGCTTCTGTCGTTTCAATATCAGCTGCTGTCATTACAGGTTCTGCTTTCATGATTTAAAAGTTTACTTATAGGTTATTGAAAGGATCAATAAGATCAATGGCACTTTGTTGTTTTTTGCGTTGTTGAGCAGCAGGTTTTTTGACATGTACCGCTTTTTTTACATGATGTTGGTGTTTTGGTTTAGCGCGAGGACGATAAACCTGTGCTTTTTTTACAGGCGGTCGTCTGTAATGTGTTTTTTTAGGCAGGGGGCGTTGTTGCTTTTTAAGGTGTCGCTGTATAACAGGTCGTTTTCTATAATTTGATTTCTTCGCTGTCTGTTGTTGTACTACTCTTGGGCGATAAGGCTGAGGGGGTCTTACGCTTGATCTTTTATATTGTGGGTATTTTTTACGCACCACCTTATTCGGATGCTTCTTTTCCCACTCAGCTAACCGCATCGCTCTAATTTGAGCGGGGGTCATTTTTTGAGTGGTAATCGTTTTGAGACTTTTAGGGAAACGTCTCGCCTTTTGCTTTAATATTCCGCGTGATGTTACACGGCTATTACGCTGTGCGCGGCGTATTTTGCTGTATTTTTGGCGGGTATAACCATCCGCATTGAGCACATCTCGCATAATAATGGGGTGAATAAAGATCATTAAGTTTTGTTTGATCTTGGTGGTACGGTTATTTTGAAATGCTTTACCAATAAAGGGAAGATCTCCTAATATTGGAACTTTCTGTGTTGTGGTAGTGTAATTATCTTGCATCAAACCACCGAGCACAATAATCTGATTATCTTCAACAATGACTTTTGTTTTAATGGAGCGTTTATTGGTAATGAGATCCGAAGCACTTTCATTGCTGGCCGCTAAACTGGAAATTTCTTGATCAATATCCAGTACCACGCTATTGCCTTCATTGATTTGAGGCTTGATTTTTAAGGTCAGACCAATATCTTGACGTTCAATGGTTTGAAAAGGGTTTGAAGGGCTAGACGATGCTCCAGTACCCGAATAACTACCCGTAACAAAGGGGACATTTTTACCAATGACAAAACTGGCTTCTTCGTTATCCATTGCAATAACATTGGGTGTTGACAGAATATTCGTTGCCGCATCACCTTGTAATGCATTCATTAAAGCGGCAAATTTAAAGCTACCAACGGTATTAGCAATCCCTGTGACAATGCCTGCGCCTGTAGGGACACCTCCTTGCGCTACAGCGGCAAGTGAAACTTTGCTTCCTGGATAACCTGTTAAAGTGACAGGGGCTGTGCCTTTTTTTCCACCGAAAGCGAGTTGTACACCAATTTCTTTTGAGAGGTTCTCTGAGACCTCGGCAATAATTACTTCGACCATGACTTGGGCGCGGCGAACATCAAGTTGCCGAATGACTTTAGCTAAATTGGCATGCGCTAATTTATTAGCCGTAATGATTAATGAATTGGTCGATTCATCCGCCTGAATATCAATCTCAGCGGCTACCGTACCAGCCGCACCTTTACCGTTCGCTTTCGCTGTTTTTTGTGTTTTAGAAACGCCAGTGAGTACCTTGGCAATATCAACGGCTTTAGCGTAGCGGAGGTAAACTACCTTGGTTTTCTCTTCAATTTGCCTTGGAGTATCTAAATTTTTAATAATCCGTTTAATTTGCTGACGGGTTGAAGTATCGCCACCAAGCAATAAGCTATTGGTACGCTTATCGACAGAAATAATCGGTTTTCGGGTCGTCACACCCTTGGCATTGGAGGAGGTTGCCTGAATATCTTTAATCGTTTGTGCTAAATCCTGAGCAACCGCATAACGCAGTTCAATTACTTCAAGCGCTCTTTTAGGGGTATCAAGACTTTTGATAATACGTTTGATTTGACGACGGGTATTTTCATCGCCCCCTAAAAGTAGACTATTTGTACGAGAATCGACCGAAATAACAGGCTTTCGTGCAACGACACCCCCTTTAAGTGAGGAGCGTGTTTTTTGAATATCTTGAATTGTTTTAGCAAGATCCGCGGCAACTGCATATTTTAGCTCAATCACCTCAAGTGCTTTTTTGGGTCTATCTAAATCCCGAATGACTTTACGCATTTCTTGGCGAATCGATTTATCACCGCCTAACAACAGGCTATTTGTCCGTTCGTCCGCTGATATTTTAGTTTTTTTCTTCCCCTGATACACCATTTTATTACTGTTTTTATTCAATAACTGAATCGTTTTTACTAACTCTGTTGCCGAAGCATATTTTAAAGGGACAACCTCCATTTGCTCATCATCAGCTCGATCCATCTTGCGAATGATCTTAACAAGACGCTCAATATTAGCAGCACGATCCGCAATTAAAATGGTATTACTGGGGGCATAAGCTTGTAATTGTCCTGTACTGGGAACCAATGGGCGTAAAATAGGCACGAGCATCGAGGCAGGAACATGCTCAACACGAATCACCCGTGTAATTAAATCATCAGGCTTTTTCGTTCTTAACTCTGCAGCTGATTCAATCACAGGAATCGGTAATTGCTTCGCCTGATTAGACGGCACAATCTTAATTAATTTGCCTGTTTGTACCGCCGAAAAATTATGGACTTGAAGCACCGATAAAAAGGTTTCATACAACTCCTCGTTACTGATATCGCGCCCTGTAATAATAGTGACTTTGCCATTAATACGGGGATCAACGATAAAGGTTTTTTTAGTGATACGAGAAACCATATCAATCAATGCTTTTATATCAACATCTTTCAGATTAAGTTGAGCGTCTTCCGCATAACTTGGTGAAACCACTCCAATCGAAAGGCAAAGGAGACCACCCGCTAAGGCGTATTTAGTTCTGGTCAAACCGTGTTTTTTATTATGCATCATTGTTATGGTTTAATTCTAAGGTGAATGAGAATAAGGAGTCATGTTGTTAGCGTTAGTATTACAAACCTAGATGATATTAACAGGAGTACCCCTCCACTTAAGTCTAGGATTATGCATTGATTCTACTTATCAGGCTAGAGCTGAGCGTAACGACAGACCATTATTACTAATGTTTAATTTTGAATAACAAGGCTAATAAAGAGAGGTAATGCTGTATTTAATTTGATTTAAGTGATTGTTTTTAAAAAGTAAATTTTGTTATAATTTTAACTTATAGGTGTAATTAAAAAGCTAAAAAAGCCTTTTTTACAGGTGTTATTTAGCCTAAAAATCATACAGTAAAACTGATTATTTTAATTAAAAAATACTTAATATTGGCTGAATTGATAGATTATTATTTTGTTATTAACTATCAAAAAGAATGTTAATTGTAATTGATTAATAATTAATCATTATTACTTTGATCGTAGAAAAAATGTACTCTAAAACAAAGAAAAAGTAATTGTATTTTTTGATTACTTGTTTGATATATAGTGATTTCAAATAGAAAAAATACAGTCTATACTTGGCATATGACTTATTCTTTAGACCTTGGACAAAGGGTAGTTGTCAAGTCCTGATAGATCATAAACTTTCTTTTTGAATAATTCTGGCTGCTTTGCCTGCCATTCTTTTAGTTTCTGTATGGGTGTTATGTGACCAATATTACGTTGAGGAATATGATAATTGTAAATTTTCAAGTAGTTTGTCATTGTGTCAGTTAGCTCTTTGCTTGAATAAAAAACAGTCCCTTTCACTATCTCACTAATACGTCCATTAAACCGTTCAACCATGCCATTTGTTTGAGGGTGTGCAGGCTTTGTTAAACGGTGCTCAATATTATATTTTGTGCAAACTCGGTCAAAGACATGATTACCAGTTGGTTCACGCTCTCCATTAGGAATATAACGATCAGTAAATTCCTTACCATTATCTGTCAATAGCTTATTGATATGAAATGGCGCCTTGTTAACCACATTCTCTAGAAAACATTGTGCACTTTTTGCCGTTTTATCGGGATATATTTCTAAATGCACCCAACGGGTCGCTCTATCTATGGCAACAAATAAATAGCTTCGACGTTCTTCATCAGGCATTTTTGGTAAATATTTGATGTCAATATGAATAAATCCAGGGTCGTAGTCCTTAAAGCTTTTTTGAGGTTTTTTCTCTCCACTCGCTTCCTCTAACTCTTTACGCATTTGATTGAGATTTGATAGACCGTAACGTACTAGAGTACGATGTAAGCCACTTCGAGTAGCCTTTTCATTGATAAATTCTTTTGTAATAACAAGGAGATCATCTAAGGGTAAAAAAAGAGTTTGTCGTAATATGGCTACTACTTCCTCTTGGAGGGGTGTCAATGTCGTTTGCAAATGATCGGGACGATGACTTTTATCCGTTGGCACATCGCGTGTTTGCCATTTATTAATAGTCTGTCGACTAACATTGTATTTTTCAGCCAATACTTTTTGACTGGAGCCGAGTGATGCCTTGATTTCAGCACGAATTTGAGGGGTAGTTCGGGCTTCTGGGTGAATGACCATTATATTTTTTCCTTGCTATCATTTAGCACTTTCTGCAAGATCTGTCTTGCACGATAAAGAGCATAGCTTCTTTCTGGAATATGCCCATGATCACACGGAACCCGACAAGTAGGAATAGAATAGGACATCCCTAATTTAATCGGTGGTTTGAAAGGGTCTGTCCTATAAATTTTTATGTTATTTTCACTCGTACCAAAATTCCCATTTTGTAATGCAGAAAATGTTAATTTATCGAAAAACTATAGAAGCAACGCATTATCTAACAATGTGAAAATATAACCCGATCTCAATAGAGCTTAAACCCAGCTACTATTAATAATCATTTTTTTCAGAAGGTTAAGTCGTTCGTAAGGGTCAAGTGCTAATAATTTATAGTGTTGATCAGATGATAGTGGTAGTAGTTCACTTAAACGACAGCTCACCCATTCAACACTTTGCCAGTCTCTGGTTTGATAGCGCTGTTTATAGGCGTTCATTCCTTTTCGATTAAAGCGCTGTTTTAAGTCGGTGACTAAAAAAGCATATTCGGGGGGGATGTTGTCTTTTGTTGAGCTGAGTTTCTTGACGTGCCCAACAAGTTGTCCATTATCTTGATCATAATAATGAATGCGTACTCTTTCTTGTCCGCAAAAATACAGGGTTAATAAACCGTTCTGATGTGAATTAAAATTTACTATTTTTGCAATAGTGCCAATATTATAGGGTATATGGCTGTTATTGATGGCTTGTTCTTCTGTAATCAAGGAAGTAACAAGGCGTTGTTTGGTTTTTATACTGTTTGTAATCAGTGAGAGTTCATGATCTTTGTAGACCGTCAGCGGTAAAACGCCTTGGGGGTACAAAACGTGTTTCAGTGGAAATAAGAGGCATTCTTCTAGCATTTGATAGTGACCTGAATCGATATACCGAATGATATTTGAGGGGGTGCTTTAATCAAGAAGAGTTAAACCATCCTCTTCTTTATTAAAAACTTGTTACTATCATAGTTCGGCTTGATTATTTTTAGCAAGGGATGTTGCTAAAAAAAGAGTATATTCATAAAAATAATGACCTTTTTGCTCATTTTTTGATCATTTTATTTTTGCTTTTCTTTGCTTGGGACTTTTTTATCTTGTTTTATCATCACTTCAGAATATATTCTGCTCACCTTATTTTACTGGTTTCAGCCTTTATTATTTTGGCGAATAATCGTGTTTTTTTTACTGAAGTCAGTCAACGCTTGGATCTTTTTAGTTTCCAAGGTGCAAGTTATTTAGTGATATTTAACCTTGTTATGATGACGGTCTTGGTGTTGTTTTTTTTGTTGTTGGGACAAAAATACTTGCTAAAACCTATCCTGATTTTATTTCTTTTGATCACTGCTGTATTGAGCTATTTTACACAAGCTTTGGGGGTTATTTTTGAAGTTGATATGGTTAGAAATGTGGTTGAAACCATTAAAGATAATAATCAACAAGAAGCTTTGGAGCTTCTTTCTCCGCCCTTGCTTTGGCATGTTTTTTTATTGGGGGTATTGCCTTCGTTAGGGATACTTTGGGTTGATATTCAGTATAAAACGTTCGTCAAAGAGTTGCTGGTTAGAATAGTTTATGCTGTGGGGATTCTGCTTACTGTACTTGCTCTTTTTATGATGAATTTTAAATACATGAGCTTTTTTTCTCGTGAAAATAGGGATTTACGGGTTTATGTTGTGCCTGTTTTTCCTGCGCTTTCTTTGTATCGTTATACGCGAAGTGAGTGGGCAGGCAAAGCTATCCCATTTAACGTTCGTGGTGAAGATGCGGTGCAATATAAGCCAATAAAAAAGCGGACGGTTGGTATTATGGTGGTGGGAGAGACGGCTAGAGCAGATCATTTCTCCTTAAATAATTATCGACAAGAGACTAATCCTTTATTGAAACAACAAGCTAATTTGCGTAATTTCTCTAATGTTTCTTCCTGTGGAACATCAACGGCTTTTTCAGTGCCGTGTATGTTTTCTTTTCTCAAACGAGGGGATTATTCCCCCGTTAAAGCGAAGAAAGAAAGTAATGTTTTGGATGTTTTAACACAGGCAGGTATTAAGACGCTTTGGTTGGATAATAACTCCAGTTGCAAAGGTGTTTGTGAGCGGATTGAATCGATCAATTATAAAAAGTCTCCGCATCCGTTAAAAACAGCGGTTTACTATGCTAATGGGGAATATTATGATGCGGTGGTTTTGGATAAATTAGACCAAACTATTCAACACTCTGATCAAGATATTTTACTCGTCTTTCATAGCTTTGGTAGTCATGGCCCTAGCTACTATAAACGTTATCCAAAAACCTTTGCTCAGTTTAAGCCCTATTGTAAAAAAAGTGCACCTCAAGAATGTAATAGTGAAGAAATTAAAAATGCGTATGATAATACGATTCTTTACACTGATTTTATTTTAAATCAGCTGATTGATTATTTAAAAGCTCATCAAGATCAATACGAATCCTTTATGTTATATGCTTCTGATCATGGTGAGTCTTTAGGGGAAAAGGGGATTTATCTACACGGCTTACCTTATATTTTAGCACCCGCCGCACAAACACATGTTCCTATGATGGTATGGTTCTCTGAGAACTATATAAAAAACCATCAAATTAATATGAAGCAACTAAAAAATAAAGAAAAAAGGGCTTACTCTCACGATAATTTATCGCATTCTTTATTGGGTTTATACACTGTTTTCAGTGAAGTTTATCAGGCGGATGAAGATATGTTTTCCAATAGGGAGTACCGCAAGCAATTGCAATAAGGGTTCAGAATTAAATAACGTCCCAAATGCTAACGCCGCGCTTTTGTTTCAGTTTCAGGTTAATTTCTCTCAAGAGGTGCATGGTCGAGCTACGCAATGATTGAGAACGGTTAAAAGGTGATAAAAAATCTTGTTAGATTAGGATGTTATTTAGTTTTGAGTCCTACGTTAGTTACAGCCTGTTTCTCCAATTTTGCAAAATTTAACACGACCTGTTAGCGCAATGGTAAGCTTTTGTTTAAGTTCGGTTGGTTTTGCACCGACTTTAAATCTTGTTACACCTGATGAGGGGCGGCCTGAAAGGGTGTAGGTGAAACGATGGGTTGAGTTTGATGCGCCTAAAATAGATAACTTTTTAAACCCATTGTGTACTTTAATAATACGGTCACCATCATTCGTACCATCACCATCAAAATCACAGGTTGATACTGCATTTATCACGCCATCACGGCTACAATCAGAGAAAACAATCCAGCCTTTTGCATAATTACCCGAGGAGGTACAGCTTGTACCGGTGTCACTGACACAAATACTGGTTGGAATGCTACGGGTAATGGCTTCACTTCGTGCCAGCATTAACGCACTCATAAACATATTAGTTCCTGATGAAATTCGATTACTTTCAATCATCTTGGAAAAAGAGGGGATTGCCATACTTAATAAAATACCAAACACAGCAACGGTGACAACGGCTTCAATAAGCGTAAAGCCCGAATGATTTTTAATAGTTTTTTTCATGATGAGTCTTCTTTTATACGGCTAGAAAAGGGGATGCCCTTGTATTTTTTATTGATTAGGGCAATGTATAAAATTTGATGAGCAAATTTGGCGAGAACCTGCGCTCGCATCATTTTATTAAAGCATAATCTTAAAAAAAATCATCAAAAAATGGATAAATGGTCAACTGTATTTAGAGATAACGAAGGTCTAAATGACGTTTCGTTTCGAAATAAAAAGGGTTTCCTGTTATAGGATCTTTAAAGGCAATGGATTGTGCCAGTAGTTGTAAGGGCTGACTAAAATCATCCCCTTTACAGGGAAGTAATTGAGGATAAAAAGGATCATTTAAAATGGGGAAGTGTAAACCTGCTAGGTGTACACGCAGTTGGTGCTGTTTGCCGCTAACGGGTTTTAAATTTAATAAGGCGCGGGTTTCTTTTTGTTTGATGAGGTGAATGCTGGTTTCTGAGTTGGGTTTGCCTGCTATTTCTTTCATTCTAAAAAAAGGCGTGCCGTTGACCATTTTGCTTTTATGGGTAAAAGGAAACGTCATCTTATGTTTTGGGTTCAGTGTCACAATGGCTTGGTAGTTTTTTTCAACGCATCGTGCCTGAAATAAAGACTGATACTGTCCACGACTTTCAGGGTTGATGCAAAACATCACGACCCCTGCAGTTTCTCGATCAATACGGTGGATCGGGGTCAATTGATCCAATTGAAATTCCTTTTTTAATCGAACCAATAAACTTTGATGCAAAAACCGCCCTGAAGGTGTCACGGGAAGAAAATGGGGCTTATCCATCACTAAAATATGGTCATTTCTATACAAGACGGTGGCTTGAAATGGAATCTCGGTTTCGTTTTTTAATTCACGGTAATAAAACAGATGGATGTCACCCCGATAAGGGCTATTAGGCAAATAGCGTTGCCCCTTGCTATCCATTAGCTCTCCGCGTTCCATACGCCCAATCATGTCTTTTTTATCAATATTTGGGAATTTATCCACTAAAAAATCAAGCATTAATATCCATTCACCTTGAGGCAACCAAACGCGACTGGCACTGACTCCATCACGTACAGGCAAGGGAACATTCAGATGATTTCTTTTTCTCATCTTAAGGCGTTTGAAACCGCATCGATAAATCAATCGAATGGATGTCTTTGGTAATCTGTCCTATTGAAATGTAATCAACCCCTGTTTCTGCAATGGGACGAATGGTTGTCAGATTAATGCCCCCCGAAGCTTCTAGCTTAATATCAACGGTTTTATTCAATGCGACAGCGGTTCGCATGTCCTCTAAACTAAAGTTGTCCAACATAATAATGTCGGCTTTAGCCGCACAAGCTTCCGCAAACTCGTCTAAATTTTCGGTTTCTACTTCGACTTTTAACTGCGGGTGCAAGTCGCGGGCTTTTTCAATTGCCTTGGTGATTGAGCCTGTTGCCATAATATGATTTTCTTTAATCAATACCCTATCGTACAAGGCGATACGATGATTTTTGCCGCCCCCACACGTCACCGCATATTTTTGAGCTAAACGTAAATTAGGCAGTGTTTTTCGAGTGTCTAAAATACGAGCGGGTGTATCCGCTATGGCGTTTACATATTGTTGTGTGAAGCTTGCCGTTGCTGATAACGTTTGTAAAAAATTTAAAGCGGCACGTTCACCGCTGAGTAAAGCACGGGAATTACCTGATAAATCACATAAAATAGTACCTGCTTCAATACTATCACCATCGCTATAATGCCATTGAATCATTACGCTAGGGTCAATCTGCAAAAAGACTTCATTAAACCATGCAACACCCGACAAAATAGCAGGATCACGACAGATAACGTGGGCTTGGGATTGTGCTGTAGGATCAATGAGTGCGGCGGTGACATCACCTGTTCCAATATCTTCTTCTAATGATAATGTTACCGTTCTTGTTATATTTTTAGGTAGTTTCATTCTTTTTTCTCAATGAGTTTATTATCCATTTTATAGTCTATGTTTCTAAAATAAATGGAATCAGCACCTGTTGATACAGCAACAAAAAAGCCTGTCAGAAGACAGGCTTTTTATATTTAAAGAGCTTAGCATCAACTTATTTGATTTTAGCTTCTTTAAAAATAACATGTTTGCGTACAACAGGATCATACTTTTTAAGCGATAGCTTTTCAGTCATTGTACGTTTGTTTTTAGTGGTTGTGTAGTAGTAGCCTGTGCCTGCACTGGATACTAATTTGATTTTATCACGCATGATTTATTCCTTAGACCAACAGGTCATTAATTATACTTTTTCGCCACGTTTACGCATATCAGCAAGTACGACATCAATCCCTTTTTTATCAATAATACGCATACCTTTTGCAGTAAGGCGTAGTTTGATCCAACGGTTCTCACTTTCTACCCAAAAACGGTGAGTGTGAAGGTTAGGTAAAAAACGTCGTTTTGTTCTGTTTTTAGCGTGTGATACATTATTACCTGCTACGGGGCGTTTACCTGTTACTTGGCATATACGAGCCATGATTATTCTCCGAATCTATTCTGACAAGCAACCTGAAATAATTATTTTTCCATAAGATAGTGAATATCTCAGACAGCTAAAAAACGCGCTATTTTATACTAAGACCCTTGGTCTCAGCAAGCACAATTTTTTTTCGACAGCAAAGGTTTCTAAAGCATTAACAGCAACGTCCGACATAAAAAAGCCGAGCATTCATCGCTCGGCTTTTTGAAAATCACAAGTGGATACGTTTAGATGTATAAACAAATATCAGAGTCACCTGCAAATTCAAAGAAGGATGCAGCACCAACATAATCAACGTTATCAACAAAATCATTGGTGTCCATTTCGAAGAGATCAACGGTCATTTGACACGCTAATAAACGCACTTCGGCTTCAACACATAAATCACGTAGCTCGCCTAAATCAGCAACGCCTTTATCCTTCATCTTCTTCTTCATCATAACGGTCATCATTTTTTGCATCCCAGGTAATGCTTGAAGCAATACAGGCATTGGCATTGGCATTGGCATACCAGGATTACCTAATGATGACACTTGAAGGTCCAAATCTTTCTTTAACAACTGTAGTCCATAAAAAGTACAAAAGATTTCAGTATCATAACCTAATGCTGATGCTGTAGAAGCTAATATAAAGGGAGGATAGCCCCAATCCAATGTACCTTTTGTTGCAATAATCGCAAGTTTCTTTTCAGTCATAGTTGTCGTCTCGTGGCAATGGCAACTTAAATGGCTTATTCAAAACGCCTAACAGTCCTGCTTGTCCTGTTTTATGTGCCAGATAAATCATACCCTAAAGGGGAAAAACAATTTTTGACTATAACAGAAAAAGCTAATATTCGGAAATACTGTATTAGATATTTTGACGATTGAATTATTAGGTCAGTGTAAAGCGAAGGAATACACGGTAGGTTACACGTTTAGATTTGGAAACCTTCTTAGATGAATACAATTAACCTTAATCATAACCCCCTAACCCCTTCAAAAATTATCTGTATTGGACGAAACTTTGTTGAGCATATTCGTGAGTTGAATAATGAAATCCCTACTGAACCTGTTATTTTTTTTAAACCAAACAGTGCGATTTCAGATGATCTTATTGCAGGTGATACCGAACCGCATCATTTTGAAGGAGAAATTTGTTTTTTGATAAAAAATCAGCGGCTGTATGGCGTTGGTTTAGGATTAGACATTACCAAACGTCAATTACAGTCAACATTGAAGGCAAAAGGATTACCTTGGGAGCGTGCTAAAGCATTTGATGGTGCTGCCGTTTTTAGCCCTTTTATAATATTAGAAACCCCAATCACACAATTACGAATGGTTTTATACCATAACCACATTTCCACCCAAACCGCGACTTATGATTTGATGATCTACAAACCCAATGTCATTCTAAAAGAAATACAGCAATTTAGTACGCTGGAGACAGGTGACATTATTATGACAGGAACTCCGAAAGGGGTTGGTATTTATTTAAAAGGTGATCACTTTAAGGTGCAACTTTATGACCAACAAAACCTATTAATTGAGCACACATGGCAGGTTATTTAAGTTTTGATGGTTATTTTTAGCATTAGGCTCTAATTTCAGGTGTATTATTTAGTCAATGCGCTGTATTAGTTGATCGGATTGCCTTTCAAACGCTTAAGCCCAACGTATCGATCCTGCTGTTTATAGCACGACGGTGCATTACACAGAACCAATGGACAGGATGCTACCACTTTTTTAGCGTTCCCCCCTGTTTTGTGAGAGATTAGCGGATGATTAAAAGGAATAAGGTGTATAGAATCAAGTGTCATAAACAGGGTAATTAAAACAACCCACTTTTGCTTTCAATGGATTAAGAAAAACCTATGGATCTGATTACTCAAGGTGTACTCGGCGCATTATTGGCTCAAACACAAGCAAAAACAAAACAACTGGGTAAAGCCGTCATTATTGGTGGATTAGCAGGAATGGCACCTGATCTTGATGTGCTGATTCGCTCATCAAGCGACCCTTTGCTGTTTTTAGAGTTCCACCGTCATTTTACCCACTCCTTATTTTTTATCCCCATTGGGGGGCTTCTTTGCAGTCTTGTACTGTACCCTCTCTTGGGTAAGCGATGGCAGCTTAGCTATTTACAAACCCTGATTTGGTGTTTGGTCGGTTTTGCAACCCATGGATTACTTGATGGCTGTACCTCCTACGGTACACAGCTTTTATGGCCACTGAGTAATGAACGTTTTGCAGGGTCATTTATTTCTATTATTGACCCTCTGTTTACACTGCCACTGATGCTTTTCATTTATTTAGCGTTTAAAAAATCATCCCGTCGCTATGTCGTCTTGGGAGTTCTTTGGATGGTTGCCTACCTAGCTTTAGGCTATATTCAACATCAACGGGCTATCAATATTGGCGAAAAAATAGCAGAAGAAAGAGGACATTCAGTACAACGTTTAACAGCAAAACCCAGCTTTGGTAATTTAGTTGTTTGGAAAATCATTTATGAGAGTGATGGTTATTTTTATATTGATGCCGTAAAACCAGGTCTCTTTCAATCGAAAGTATGGCAAGGAAAAAAGTTGGCGATACTGGATGTTAAACGCGATTTCCCTTGGTTAGATCTAAACTCGCAACAAGCCAAAGATATTGAACGTTTTCGCTGGTTTGCCGCTGATTTTCTCGCCGTCGATCCTGAAAATCCACAACGTATTATTGATATGCGCTATTCACTGGTACCCAATACACTGATCGCACTTTGGGGAATTGAACTATCAAAACAGGCGACAAGTGAAGCACATATTCGTTACTCAATGAATCACCGCAACAGAAAAGAGAGCTTTAATTTATTACTTTCCATGATTTTTGATGATTAGAAGCCCTGTTTTATAACAGGCTGAATCTGTGAAATTTTTCATACCGTTTATCCCCACAGATTCAGCGAAGTTAATGTGCGATAATCTGACTTAAAAACAATTGGGTACGTTCTGATTGCGGATTATCAAAAAATTCAGTAGGGGTGTTTTCTTCAATGATTTGTCCTGCATCCATAAAAATAACACGATCGGCAACTTGTTTGGCAAAACCCATTTCGTGGGTGACGCAGACCATCGTCATACCCCCTTCATTGGCTAATTCGATCATCACATCTAATACTTCAGAAATCATTTCAGGATCAAGCGCTGAGGTTGGTTCGTCAAATAACATGATTTTTGGGTTCATACAAAGACTCCGCGCTATCGCAACCCGTTGTTGTTGACCACCTGAAAGTTGCCCTGGATATTTATTGGCTTGATCGGGTATTTTAACGCGTTTCAAATACTTCATGGCGGTGGCTTCTGCCTCTGCCTTGGGAATTTTTCGTACCCAAATGGGTGCTAACGTTAGGTTATCTAAAATACTGAGGTGGGGGAAGAGATTAAAGTGTTGGAAACACATTCCGACATCAGTGCGTAGTTGTTCGAGTTGCTTTATATCCCCTGTAATTTCTTTACCGTTAACCATAATTTGTCCTTGCTGATGTTCTTCAAGGTGATTAATACAGCGAATAACCGTGGATTTTCCTGAGCCTGAAGGGCCACAAATAACGATACGCTCGCCATGTTTTACTTTCAGATTGATGTCTTTTAGAACGTGAAAATCGCCATACCATTTGTTTAAATTGATCATCTCAATGGCATAGGGTTGCTCTGTGTTCTTATTGGTTTGATTCATAGTCTGTCTCGATGATGCTTAGGCGCTATTGAGACCTTAAAAAGACTAAGCCCTCAATTTTTTAATAAAAAAGTGTTCTAGTGAGTATGACCTGTATGTAATTTTCTTTCCAATGACATGCTGTAACGTGACATGGCAAAACAGAACATCCAGAAAACAAAGGCAGCAAAGACTAATCCTTCAGTATGAAAGCCTAACCATGCAGAGTCTGAGCCAAGCACATTTTCGACAATTGCGAGAAGATCAAACAAACCAATCGTTAGCACAAGGGTGGTGTCTTTAAACAGTGCAATAAAGGTATTCACTAAACCTGGAATCACCAACTTTAACGCTTGTGGCAGGATAATCAGAAACATGCTTTTCCAATAGCTAAGCCCCATGGCAACCGCTGCTTCATATTGTCCTTTGGGAATGGCTTGTAAACCGCCACGGACTACTTCGGCAACATAGGCAGATTGAAATAAGATAATACCAATCATGGCGCGGGCAAGTTTGTCAAAATCAGTGCCACCACTAAAAAATAAAGGCAACATGACGGATGACATAAACAGCACGGTAATTAACGGTACACCACGCCAAAATTCTATAAAAATAACACAGATTGATTTAACAATCGGCATATTAGAACGTCGACCTAAAGCTAAAATAATGCCTAACGGTAGCGCACATAAAATACCAACAAAAGAGATAATCAATGTCAGCATTAAGCCGCCCCATTTATCTGTTTCTATTGTTGATAAGCCAAAATAACCACCATGAATGAGTACAAAGGCAATAAAAGGGAAAACAACAAGAACAAAACCCCCTAAAATTACTTTTTTAGGTGTTTTTTCAAAGAATAAAGGGATGGTGAGTAATATGAGTAAAATACCTGCAAGGTTTGGTCGCCAGAACTGTTCGGGTGGATAAAACCCGTACATGACTTGACCAAAGCGATTGGAGATAAAAGCCCAACATGCTCCTTTCTCCTCGCCTTTGCATTCTGCACTGTTATCAGCAGTCCAAGTGGCATTAATAAAAACCCAATCGATAATGGGTGGAAGGATTTTATAAACCAGCAATAAACCTAATAAGGTCAATACAATATTAATAGGGCTAGAAAAAAGGTTAGTTTTTAACCAATGTAGCACACCTTTGGAGTCACTCGGTGCAGGTAAAGCAGGAAGAATATGGTCAGTGACGTACATAAATTAAAGTTCCTATCGCTCGACTAATGACATTTTGGCGTTATACCAATTCATAAATAAGGAAATGGTTAGGCTTAAGACCAAATAAACTGCCATCGTCATGGCAATAATTTCAACCGCTTGCCCCGTTTGATTTAAGGTAGTTCCCATAAAGACAGAAACAATATCAGGATAACCAATCGCGGTGGCAAGGGATGAATTCTTGGCTAGGTTTAAATATTGGCTGGTCATGGGGGGAATAATGACGCGCATCGCTTGAGGAATAACCACAAGGCGTAAGGTTTGAGAACGATTTAAACCAACCGATAATGCGGCTTCAGTTTGTCCATGATTGACCGCTTCGATACCGGATCGAACAATTTCTGCAATAAAGGTAGCCGTGTAGATGCTAATCGCGAGTAATAAGGCAAAAAGTTCTGGAATTAAGGTAATCCCACCTTGAAAGTTAAAGCCTTTTAACTCAGGAATCTCCCATGATAAAGGAGCGCCTGACATCAGAAAGACAAACAATGGAAAAAGGATAAGGAGACCCAATGAGACCCATACTGTGGGAAAAGCTTTACCTGTTTTTTCTTGTCGATGCTTTGCCCACCGTTTAAGAACAAATACGGCAACAAGGGCAATGATGAGGGCAATGCTGGTGTATAAAAAACCATCTCCCAGTACAGGTGCTGGTAGGTATAAACCGCGCACATTAAGAAAAAAGCTATCAAATAAGGAAAAACTATCCCGAGCGGATGGCATCGCACGTAACACTACAAGATACCAAAAGAGCATTTGAATCAAGAGGGGAATATTGCGAAAAATCTCAATATAAACAAGCGCTATTTTAGCAATCAGCCAATTATTAGACAGTCGTGCAATACCAACGATAAAGCCTAGAATAGTCGCGAAGACAATACCTAGTGCACTGATCAATAGCGTATTTAATAAACCAACAACAAACGTATCACCATAAGTCGATTCAGAGCTATAGGGGATTAGTTTTTGTAAAATATCAAACCCTGATGTTTCTGATAGAAAAGCAAAACCTGTCGAAATACCCCGCGCTTCCATATTACCTAAAGTATTTTGAATTACACTAAATAAAAAATAGGCAACGATTGAAATTAAAACAACTTGAAACACTAAGGCGCGATATTTTGGGTTATTCCAAAAAGGAGGCTTGCTGGGGGTTAATTCATTTTTAGAGTCATTCATAATGCTAAGTCGCCACGAGATAAAAGGGATAGAGGCAGCTCACTAATACGTTAATAATCTAAGCATAATAAGCATTATTTTTTAATATTGTTTAAATAATGCGCTTAAATTATTAACGTATTAGCAAAAAAAAGAGCCTATAATATAGGCTCTTTTTTATTAACGCTTAACGAATAGGTGGTGCGTACATAATACCGCCTTTATTCCATAACGCATTTAAACCACGATCAATCTTAAGAGGAGAGTCTTTACCAACATTGGCTTCAAAGATTTCAGCATAGTTACCCACTTGACTGATAATATTGTAAGACCAATCATCACTTAATCCAAGTTTCTCGCCTTGTCCACCCATTAAGCGACCAATAGCAGGGTCTTTGCTCTTCTTCATCGCTTTAGCATTGGCTTTGCTTACACCGAGCTCTTCTGCATTAATCATTGCATTTAATGACCATTTAACAATGTTAAACCACTGATCATCACCTTGACGTACTACGGGTCCTAACGGCTCTTTAGAAATAACTTCAGGTAATACAATCGCATCTTCAGGTTTAGCCAGTTTAATACGCAGTGCATATAACTGAGACTGATCAGACGTTAACATATCACAACGTCCTGCTTCAAAACCTTTGATCGTTTGATCAGAAGTATCAAACGTGATCGCTTTAAACTTCATATTATGTGATTTAAAATAATCGGCTAAGTTTAACTCGGTGGTTGTTCCTGCTTGAATACAAACCTGCGCACCGTCAAGATCATTAACGCTTTTAACCCCTAATTTTTTACTGACTAAAAAACCCTGACCGTCGTAATAGTTAACACCTGCAAAGTTTAAACCCAGAGAGGCATCACGAGTTAATGTCCATGTCGTATTGCGTGACAACACATCAATTTCACCTGATTGTAGCGCGGTAAAACGTTCTTTTGCCGTTAATGGATTAAATTTAACTTTTGTCGCATCCCCTAATACTGCTGCTGCAATACCACGACAGGTATCCACATCAAGTCCTGTCCAATTACCTTTTTTATCTGCTGCTGAGAAGCCTGCAAGACCTGTGGTTACACCGCACTTCAAAATGCCTGCTTTCTTAACACTGTCCAGTGTACTCATTTTTTTATCTGACTTTTCTGCATAAGCAGCTGTTGATAAAAGCGCAACTGTTGCTAATCCAAGAAGTATTCTTTTTTTCATTATTGATGTCCTAATTTTTTATGAAATGAAACAGTCTCCCTCACATACTAAGCGTAACCCATCAGGGAAATTTCAAATAATTATTTTTAGTATAAAGAGCCTGCGCTCTGATAATACCTATATTAAAGGGTATTATTCAAGGAAAGATAGACTTTTATCACGCTTAATTGTGTTAACGGTGGTTATTAATAGGTGTCAATATACTAAATTAATTATCAACGTAAGCTTGTAACAAGAGAAAAACCACCGTCAAGATACTATTTCCCACCCATTATCTTATGTTTTAATGCGGAACAATTCAGCAAACATTAAGTTATTCCTAAACACTTCTAGCCCCCTTTCAGATTATTTAGGAATACCATGAGATTTTTACTTAACCAAGACTCAAAATACTGTCGGCTTTTCTTCTTCAGCATTTTTATAATACCCCTCAATATTGATATTGCAGCGCAGCCTTTAACACTTCAGCTACAACACGCCATTGATCAGTACTGTGATCGTTCTGTTGATGTAGCATACACCCAAACCCCATCACAAACTGTTTTATCCAAACAATGTCTTCGTTATCGAATAACAGCAACCAACAATAGCAACCAAACCATTGAAAATATTGTAATTAGTGGTAACATTCCTGAGCATACGACGCTAGTAAAAGGGAGTATGATCTTGTATAACGATAAAAAACAATACATAAACACCCTATTCCCACCCCTTAATTCAGCCCAAATTAATTCACCAACCCTTAAACTTAGTCCTTACAAAACAAGTACTTTGTTTTATACTGTTCGCGTGAATTAGCAAGGAGTCTACCTAAGCGTTTAACTGCTTAGAAAAAGACCTATCTATCTTTTCACTCTAAAAATAATAATAATAAAAAGGCAACCATGTCATTTGTACTCTTATCGATTCTTTCTGGGGTATTCCTTGGAATATCCATTTCCTTGCTACTTTTCAATGTTGCAACAGCAAAAGAGCTAAAACGCACCAAACAGCGGGCAATGTTTCGGTTTTATAATGAAATATTGGAAAAAAAGGAAGATAAGACTTATCAATACAGTCAAGAGGTGAGAGGCATTATTAATGCCTCTCATCTTGCTAAAATTTTCAAATAATACAATAATTATCACTGTTTTATATCTTTCTGATAAATAATATATTATTGTATTTATTGTTAATTTTTTGAACATTTTTTTTGGAATGGATCCCCAATTCTTTTCTTGAAAGAAAAATAAAATGATGACTATAACTGAAAGAAGAATACAACGCTCTGTCAACCTCTTAGAGAATTGATAGAGAAAGCGACCTGTAGCAAAAATCTAGAAAAAGATGACACCATAGGGCGTATGGAGATCATAAAAGAAATACCGTCAATACTTTTTCGGTATCCTCTGTTTACTCTATGTTGTCATCTTTAGGCAAGCTACCTTACTTCAAAATGGTCTGCTCTTGGATGAGCTTCTAGATCACTTTATTTTTATTGAAACGAACCTCAAAATTAGCAACATTTAGAGCGATCGCTTAAGCAAGTCAGTGTTTATTGCTTAGCGCAGCGAGTGTATATTTATATTTATATCGGAGATAAAGCCTAATGATACCTATATTGCTTTTTATATTCAGTGGCATACTCATTGGTTTATCCATTGGTTTATTATTATTCAAACTAGCAAACCAACAACAACTCAAGAAAACAAAACTAAAAGCAATGGCAGGTATGTATCATGAAATTCTGCTAAAACAGCGCAATAAGACATACCGTTATAGCGAGGATGCAGAGACCGTCATCAAGGCTGTCTCTGCTTCTCACATCTTAAAATAGCACCTAAATCTACAACGAAATTGGACACTTTAGCCCTGCCTGTCTATTCGGGGTTAAAGCACCTGATAGCACCAAATAAGGACAGTCTTCGACATTAACCTTTAACTCCAATTAATTCAATTTGATAGCCATCAGGATCTTCAATAAAAGAGATGATGGTTGAACCTGCGTTCATTTTACCTGCTTCTCGTAAAATGGTACCCCCTGCTTGTTTTATTTTATCCGTCGCCTCATAAACATTATCGACCTCAAGCGCAAGATGCCCAAACCCTGTCCCTAAGTCATACTGATCTGTTTCCCAATTATGGGTTAGCTCCAAGACGGTATTCTGTTTCTCATCACCATACCCCAAAAAAGCGAGGGTAAATTTTCCCTCTGGATAATTTTTTTGACGCAATAATGTCATCCCTAAAATTTGAGTATAAAAATCAATCGAACGTTGTAAATCAACAACCCGTAACATGGTGTGTAAAATTCTCATTAGGCTTCCTTTCGTTATAGCTTGCTGTGTGCACGATCGCAACGGGGGGCTTTTTTAGTGTGCTTGCAACCACATAACCCTACTTTTTTAGTCTCATCAGGCACTATTTTTACAGGCTGAAAATTCGTTCCTTTATGCGAACCATCACAAAAAGGCTGACTTTCGGAGCGACCACAAGAGCACCAGTAATAAGTTTTCCCTGCTTCTAGTTCAACAACATAAGGTGCTTTTTTTGCAATGACGGGTTCTGAACGGTGTGGCATACAATATTTTCCTGTTATAAACAAATTAAAAAAGTAACAATGCAGTTTTTGATACGAAAGATCAATCTTTCCTAAAGACGATGGGCTGATTAGAATACCCCCCTATTTTTCGAGGATATAGTATTGACTAAACAAGCAAAGGGAACAAAGCGAAATCAATCTAATTTGATTGCTTTTTTGTTACTCCTTATCATCGTGGGTATTTTTGTACTCTTACTAACGGAATACAACAAACAACCTGAAGATGCTGATGTTTATATTCAGGCAGGACATGAAGGACGCATTTTTGGTAATACAGGCTCCGTTTCAAAATACGGAAGAGAAATTGATTGGACCGTAATTGTCGCCGATGAAGCCACCCGAATTTTGCGGGATGCAGGGGTTCGTGTGATTCGGGCAAAAGCCGATAGAAAACGGGTTAGTCACATTAAGCTCGCCGTTTCTATTCATTTTGATGGGAGTCAACACGCCTGTAAAACAGGGGCTTCGATTGGTTTTAATCACGCCTCAGATCGTAGTGCCGCGAAGGAGTGGAAACGTTTATACCGTGATATTTTTCCTTTTCAATGGATGAAAGATAATTTCTCGAAAAATCTAAAATATTATTATAACTACCGCTATACCGTTGCCAGTGACGCTGAGTTGGTTTTAGAGTTAGGTGAAATGAGTTGTCCTGCACAAGCCCGCTGGTTAAGTCCGCGTTTAGAATACTTAGGGGCTGTTGTCGCTTATTTTATGGCAGAACGAATCGGTGTCTCAGGGGTAGACAAACCCAGATTTAGACCGTAGTCATCCTGATTGATGCAGGCTCTACCCGCATCGGAGCAACTTTAGTTAAATATAAACCTATTTTGTTGACTAAAAATTGCTCCTGCCTTATCCCATAGCCCTATACCGTAACCGCACCATTGGGTGTGCCAAGGATTAAAACATCTGCAGGACGCTCGGCGAATAGACCGACCGTAACAACACCTGCTAAACGATTAAAATCAGCTTCCATTTTAACGGCATCCGTTATCGATAAATTGTGAACATCAATAATCACATTGCCATTATCCGTAATAAAGCCTTCACGCAAAACAGGTGTTCCTCCCATTTTCACAATTTCACGACCAATATAACTTTGCGCCATCGGAATCACTTCCACAGGTAACGGAAAACTGCCCATAACATCAACTAATTTACTTTCATCCGCAATACAGACGAATTTTTCACTCGCTGCTGCTACAATTTTCTCACGCGTCAACGCCCCCCCACCACCTTTAATCAAATGCAGGCTTTTATTTGACTCATCTGCACCATCAACATAAAGTGATAAAGCACCTGCTGTATTTAAATCTAAAACGGTAATGCCGTGACCTTTTAAACGCTCCTCACTAGCAACAGAACTTGCAACCGTTGCGTCTATTTTATGTTTTATTTTTGCCAATTGATCAATAAAATGATTCGCTGTAGAGCCTGTTCCAATACCTACAATCATCCCTACTTCAACATACTCAATCGCTGCCGCTGCCGCTGCCGCCTTCATTTCATCTTGAGTCATCTGTATTTCCTCATGTTATAAAATTGATCATATAATACCTGATCTACTCTTTTAACAAAGGCTAAACATCAGGTTTTTTCCAATGAGTAGGGGCTATTTTATCTTTCTTATCGCTACCCATGACGATCGAATAAAAGAGTCAGTTACATTCCAAGTGATAGCAACCTAGAGGTAGAGCGGGTTTCTTTTCAATAGCGTCATGATCACTCTCAAAACATAAATTACGCCCTCGAAACCGTCCAAACACCAACCGTTTTAACTCCTGATTTCTTTAACAAACGAGCTAATTCATACACCGTAGAGCCTGTGGTCACAACATCATCAAGCAACACAATATGTTCAACATTGAGTGGCTGTTTTAAGGAAAAACTATTTTTTAAATTAGAACGACGTTGTTTTGCTTTTAAACGAGATTGGGCAGGGGTTGATTTCATACGCTGGATGGATTTAATATCCAATCGAAGGTTCAGCGCTTTAGCAATAGGCTTGGCTATTTCGATAGCTTGATTAAATCCACGGTGGCGCAAGCGATTACGATGTAAGGGGACAGGCAGAATAAGCTCAGGTAAGCTCGGTTTTTTTTGTTGTAAGGTATCTAATAATAAATGCCCTAAAATTTTGGCATAAATTAAGTTTTTTTGAAATTTTAACTGTGAAATTAGATAATTAACAGGGTGTTGATACCATAGACTAGCAATCAGATAATCAATAGGCGGCGCGTTTTGTTGACATTGCCCACACAAAACAGCATCAGTAGTTAAAGAAAGACCACATTGCTTACAGTGTTTTTGAATAAAAGGGAGATCCGATTGACAGGTTTTGCACAATGAAAAAGGTTGACTGTGCTCAACAGGCTCCTCGCACAGAACACAGATTATGTTAAAAAAAGGCATCAGCACGTTATTAATAACAAGAGAGAGCCATGTGGATACAAGTGTACGCGGTATTGATTTATCATGCTAAAACCCAAGGCGCTTCAATAAGGATCAGAATGACAAAACTAACGCATTTTAATGAACAAGGCGAGGTACATATGGTGGATGTGGGTGGAAAAGCAATCACACACCGTAAGGCAGTGACAGAAGGTCGCATCACGATGAAGGAGACAACCCTCGCGCATATTTTATCAGGGACACATAAAAAAGGGGATGTTTTAGGTGTAGCCCGTATTGCAGGCATTATGGCTTCAAAAAGAACCGCTGACCTGATTCCCTTATGTCACCCTTTGGCACTCACTAAAGTAGAGATCATCTTTAAAATAGAACAACAACCTTCTGCTATTTATTGTCAAACAACCGTTGAAACCAGTGGACAAACAGGTGTTGAAATGGAGGCCCTAACCGCAACTCAGATTGCTTTATTAACGATCTATGATATGTGTAAAGCGGTTGATCGAGGTATGGCAATAAACAATGTGCGTTTATTAAAAAAGAGTGGTGGAAAATCGGGGGATTGGGAAGTGAAGTAACGCACTAATGGCTGTTATAAAAAGAGAAACCCTGCTCTTTACCCGAGCAGGAATAAGACACATTAAGGTCTTGATCTATTGATCGCTTAACGCCGCCGCTCAGGCAACGCAATATTCAGCTCTAGCACATCAAAATCTGCACCTTTCTCAATATTAACATTAACACTATTATCATCGACAGCAATGTATTTACGAATCACATCCACAATTTCCCCCCGTAACTGAGGCAAATAATTTGGTGCGGGTATTCCATTTTCCCGGCTGGCATGCTCGTGTGCAATTAATATCTGTAAGCGTTCCTTCGCAATGTTGGCAGTATTTTTCTTTCTATTCTGCCTAAAGATATCAAACAATCCCATTATGCTTCTCCTAACTGAACAGCTTTTTAAAGAAACCGGTTTTTTTTACATCCAAAAAGCGATGGGGCACATTATCACCTAGATAACGAGAAACGGTATCCAAGTAAGCTTGCCCTGCCCTACTTTCCGTATCCATAATGACAGGAATACCACTATTGGAGGCTTGCAATACTGAGTTCGATTCGGGAATAACCCCCAGCAAAGGAACGGACAAAATATCAACAATATCTTCAAGGCTGATCATATCTCCCTTATCAACTCGCTCTGCTGAATAGCGTGTAATCATGAGGTGTTCTTTCACGATACCGCCTTCAACAGCAACCCGTGATTTGCTTTGTAAGATACCCAAAATACGATCAGAGTCACGTACCGAAGAAACTTCGGGGTTAGTTACAATAATGGCTTCATCAGCAAAATACAGTGCCATAAAAGCCCCTTTTTCAATCCCTGCGGGGGAATCACAAACAATATAATCGAAACCATCTTCTTTTAAATCATTAATAACATTTTCAACACCTTCTTGGGTTAAGGCATCTTTATCACGGGTTTGTGATGCGGGTAAAATAAACAAATTATCCACACGTTTATCTTTGATTAGTGCTTGACGTAACGTCGCTTCACCATTAATCACATTGACGAAATCATACACTACCCGTCGCTCAACACCCATAATCAAATCAAGGTTACGCAAGCCGACATCAAAATCAATAACAGCTGTTTTATATCCTTTTCCTGCTAACCCAGCAGCAAAGGCTGCACTGGTTGTTGTTTTACCAACACCACCCTTCCCTGATGTCACAACAATTACTTTACTCAATTATTTTCTCCAAAAATTCTATAAATATTACACTTTTTCAATCTATCTTTTTTTCAGTTCGTTATAGTTCATTATTTATGATAAAGGCTCTATGATTAATCGCTCGTTATCTAAACGAATCATCGCAGGCTTACCTTTTAAATCAGTATCACTCTCATCAAGAAGCTGATAACAGCCTGCAATCACAATCAGCTCGGCTTCTAATGCACTACAAAAAATACGAGCGGTTTTATCACCTTTGACACCCGCTAATACACGTCCTCGTAAAGGCCCATAAACATGAACTGAACCATCCGCCATGACTTCAGAACCAGCACTCGTATGTGCTAAAACAATCAGGTCAGTGCTCTCGGCATAGACTTGTTGACCCGAACGTATTGGACGTTCAATAATGACATTAGTTTTAGCAAGGGGAGGCGTGACCATCTCACCTACAGGGTCATCTAAACTAATGCTTTTAGAATTCCCCCCCTTCATTGTTGACACGGTTGTATCCTGCGGTGGGCGAGCAGGTGAACGTAAGACATTCCAACCCGCCACTAAAGCGGCTGCACGTAGGCTATCGGGAATCCCTCTTAACCCCACAGGAACAAAGTCCATTTTAATCAAAATACGTCGTAACGTACCTAAATCTAACGCTTTTCCCCCTTTCCCTAACTTAGAGCAATCCACAACGATAGGACTTTGGATAAAAAACAACGGTGCTTCATCTCGTTTTTTTTGTAATGCCACTTCAATATGATCAATATTAATGTCGTGTAAACGCAACACGTTTAGCATCAACATTTCCCCTTTTAATTCCAAAACCGATTGCATAAGTATCAAAACACACCCTTTATTTATTGTTTATTAAGACAGAAAAATATCACAAGCCTCATGAGCTTGACTGGCTTTGAATACACTTTTTTGCAATGACTGAAACATAGGAAAAGTGTTGTCTTATCAACAGTGGTAATAAAACGCTATTTTGTCTGCTTAATAAAAAAGCATAGCAAACAAAGCATTAGATATGATCTGATTTTAGATTAATGAATAATTTTATTATGCCATGAACAGGATATTAATGGTATTTTTTGAGATAAGAAGCGCAATGCTAAAAATAATCAATCTCCCCCTATATTAAGGTGAATCAATAATCAATAAAATCGAACCTCCGATCAAAACAAGAAAAAGCTCAACAATGCTAAAAAGTGATTAAATATAAAGCAATCTACTTATTAACCACCCTTCATTTTCTTGTTAAAACTGAATTTTATTAAAACAAAAAATATTGCGATTAATCATTAACAACCGTTTGCAACACGTTAACTTATTCTGTAATAATCCCTCCCTTATCTCCAAATATTATTACCTAAAGGCTTTGGCAATGGCTCACCCCACCATAAACCCCATTTATCCCGAAAAACAAAAAAAAAGCATTAATTGGGGACAGTTACACGGCTGTTCTAAAGACTTATTGATTGCTAATACCGCAAGTACTTATAAAGGACTCCTGTTATTAGTCACCCCCGATACCCATAGTGCTTATCAAGCTGAAGCCAATCTGCGTTTTTTCTCTGATATTAAAAACATTCATATTTTTCCCGACTGGGAAACCTTGCCCTATGATGTTTTTTCCCCACATGAAGCACTCATCTCAGAACGATTGAAAGCGCTCTATCAACTGTCCTCCCTACAACAGGGGGTACTGATTGTTCCTGTCTCTACTCTAATGCACCGCCTTGCACCCACCCATTATATTCGTGCTAATATTTTTTTATTAGCGAAAGGGGATACCTTAGATATTGAATTAATGCGCCTGCAACTTGAAGAAACAGGCTATCGTCACGTTTCTCAAGTTATGGAGCATGGAGAATATACCACCCGTGGGGCTTTAATTGATCTCTTTCCCATGGGTAGCCAGCATCCTATTCGGATTGATTTATTCGATGATGAAGTAGACTCTATCCGTAGTTTTAACCCCGAAGATCAGCTCACCATTAAACAACTGGAGCATATCGAGTTACTACCTGCACAGGAGTTTCCTTTAAACGCAGAAGGGATTCAAACCTTCCGTATAAACTACAGTGAACAACTCGGCGGTGACCTCTCACGCAGTCAAATTTATGATAACGTCACGAACGGCACACCTCCTTCGGGTATTGAATATTATCTGCCACTCTTTTTTAACGAAACGGCCACTTTATTTGATTATTTACCTGAAAAAACACTGCTCATTTATGATAGTGGCACTGAAAAAGCAGCTCATCTTTTTTGTGATACAGTGGCAGAACGCTATGAGCAACGTCGTCATGATATTGAGCGTCCGATACTTAGCCCTGATAAACTCTTTCTGACCACCAAGCAACTTGATCTGGCACTCTCCAATATTCGATGCATTAAAACGCATTCGAAACCACAGGCAGGCGATGCTTATAACTATCCCAGTTATCCTCTACCCATAATCCAACACCAAGCCCGTGAAAAATCACCTTTAGTTTTACTCCAACAGTTCATTAGCGCTCATCAAGGACGTATTCTCTTTACCGCAGAGTCAGCGGGTCGTCGTGAGAATTTACTGGGTTTATTGCGTGAGTATCACTATACCGCCAGTACCAGCACAGATTGGCAAAATTTCTTAGAGGGAAGTAGCCAACTCAGTGTCATCATCGCCCCTTTAGAGGACGGCTTGTGGTTAAAAAATGAAGAACAGCTTGGTGAGCTGGCGATTATTCCTGAATATTTGTTATTTGGTCAACAAGCACAACAAAAACGCCATCGTCGTAAAGCAACCCGTGATGCTGAAGCCATTATTGGCAACTTAACCGACCTGAACGAAGGCTCCCCTGTCGTTCATGAAGAGCATGGCATCGGGCGCTATATGGGAATGATTAAATTAGAAGCAGGGGGTATTGAGCAGGAATATATTCTGCTCCTATATGCCAAAGGCGCTAAACTTTATGTCCCCGTTTCCTCCTTACATTTAATTAGTCGCTACAGTGGCGCAAGCCCTGAAAAAGCTCCTTTACATAAATTGGGTTCGGAATCATGGAGTAAAGTCCGCAAAAAAGCCGCTCAACGCGCTCATGATATTGCCGCAGAACTCCTTGAAATCAATGCACGACGTGCCGCATTACAAGGTCACTCCTTTGAGGTGAATGAAGCAGAATATCAGGTTTTCTCAGAAGCCTTTCCTTTTGAAGAAACGCCTGATCAAGCGCAAGCCATTGAAGCCGTTAAAGCTGATTTGATCTCTGTTCAACCGATGGATCGTGTCGTATGCGGTGATGTTGGTTTTGGCAAAACGGAAGTTGCGATGCGCGCCGCCTTCCTTGCCGCAAACGGTGGAAAACAAGTTGCTATCATTGCACCAACCACTTTATTAGTTCAACAACACACTCAAAATTTTCGAGATCGTTTTGCCGACTGGTCCTTTAAAATTGAAACTTTATCGCGGTTTCGGACAAAAAAACAAACTAATGAAACCCTAAGCCAATTAGTAAAGGGCAATATCGATATTATTATTGGTACACATAAGTTATTACAACGTGACATACAATTTAATGACTTAGGGCTAGTTATTATTGATGAAGAACACCGTTTTGGCGTTCGCCATAAAGAGCAACTAAAAAAGTTGCGAGCCAATGTCGATATGCTCACCATGACCGCTACTCCTATCCCACGTACCTTAAACATGTCTCTTTCAGGACTACGTGACCTTAGCATTATTGCCACGCCACCAGCACAACGCCAAGCGATTAAAACATTTGTCAAAGAATGGGATAAAGCCTTAATTCAAGAAGCTTGCGCCCGTGAATTAGCGCGTGGTGGACAGATTTATGTCCTACACAATAAAGTTAAAACTATTCAAAAAATGACCGATGACCTCAAACGTTATCTTCCCCAAGCTAAGATTCGATTTGCTCATGGTAAAATGTCCGAAAAAGAACTCGAAAACATCATGAAGGATTTTTATCACCAACGTTTTCATATTCTTGTTGCCACGACCATTATTGAAAGCGGGATTGATATACCAACCGCCAATACCATTATTATCAACCGAGCTGACAAACTAGGACTCGCACAATTACACCAATTGCGTGGTCGTGTAGGACGATCACATCATAAAGCTTATGCTTATCTTATTATCCCTAGCGAAGAAACGCTCAGTAAAGATGCTAAAAAGCGCTTAGATGCTATTGAGTCTTTAGAAGATTTAGGGGTAGGTTTTACCCTTGCCTCTCATGATCTGGAAATTCGAGGGGCAGGTGAGTTACTCGGTGATGAACAAAGCGGACAAATTCAAGAGATTGGTTTTTCCCTTTATAACGAACTTTTAGAACGTGCCGTGAAGGCTTTAAAACAAGGTAAAATTCCTGAAATTGATGGCCACGAAAAACGCACAACCGTGGATCTTGGTGCACCCGCCCTCATTCCTGATGATTATCTCCCCGATGTGCATCATCGTTTGATTCTTTACAAACGCATTGCCAATACAAAAACTAAAGCACAACTGAGAGAATTGCGTATCGAAATGATTGATCGTTTTGGTTTATTGAGTGATCCCATTAACACCTTATTTGAAGTCACTCGCTTAAAACAAATAGCACAAAAATTAGGCATATTAAAATTAGACATAGGTGAAGATGGGGGGCGGATTGTCTTTAATGAAAAACCTAATGTTGATCCAATAAAAATCATGGCTGTGGTACAAAAAGAACCTTGGGACTACAAAATTGTGGGGGCTGACAAATTATATTTTGAGTGTGAATTAGAGACAGTTGATCAACGTGTACAGTGGATAAAACGTTTATTTTCAGAGATTGCTGTAAACGAATAACATTCGTTTTTCTCATCTTTCTGTATCAATACCCCAAAAAACATTTATAATGTTTATTCACTAAAAAAATGATGTCATTAAACTCAGCCCTTAATATTGAATTAGTCAATGCAGACGATAGTTTGTCGTTGTAACTGTCCTATTCAAGTTAATTGAGAATAAATAAACCACTATGGTAGATTAGTTATACTCCTAATAAAATATTGTCTTATACGATTTTTTTATAAAAATTCAGCCTATTTTAGCAAAAATATGATCGTGTTATGATGAAAAAATAATGCAGTAGAGCAGGAAAATAATTAGAGTCGTTATTGACTGTGATTTACTGATGGTATTATTCATAGAATACGAGTAACACACAATAGCGTGAAAATAAGAGATTAAGATCTTATTACAATAGCAAACTAAGTTAGTTTTTAGTGCCTACTATAATCATAGTATAAGGGAACCTTATTTAATTCTTAATAAATAAGGGCTATAAAAAAGCTTGTATGATGACAATAAAACGTATACTTTTTAACATACACACAATTAGGAGGTGCTAAAGTCTTATGGCAATCTATGTCTATGATGGTACACAAAAGACCCCAAAAAATTACATCGGCGTGCGCGTCGCTGTTAGCATTAATGGGAAACTTCATCAAAAATGGTTTAAAGGCGAAACGGACACAACGGAAGCTAAAACAATTGAAAGGCAATGGAAATTTGAACAACAATTGTATCGTAGTAAAAAGAGTAGAGAACGTAAAGAACCTGCAAAAAATTCAGCTTATGTTACAGGTGTTGCAGGTATAAAAATGAAATTTATTGTGAATATTAGTCGACGTAAAAGTATTTCTCGGTCTTATACCCCTGTTTTTCTTGTTTCTGGATCAACAAATAGCCAGCGTTTTCAAAAACGCTTTAATATTAAACGCTTGGGTTTTGATCTTGCATGGCTTAAAGCCTGTCAATATGCTTCAGAAAAATACGGACAAACATTATTCGATAAAATGTTAATAAAAAAACCTTCGGTTAGACAATTTCATATTATTTATCGTTGGCAAAGAAAACAAGGGCACGATATTCCAAAACATCGTTTGCCCAATGAACTACTAATCAGTGATTAGGCTAATTATACTTAGTTTATTTAATATAAAAATATGAAAAAGCATCAAAAGGCGGCTTTTATTGCTTTTTCAATCTGTTGTAATTGATCTTCCACACTTGCTTTAACAATACCAATATCTGACTCTAAAACACAATCACCCCGTGCTAAACTTTTATCAGGCATTACTTCTAAAAACTCAATATTATGTTCTAGTTTCATTAAGCTTTGCATTAACTGATTCATTCCCTCTGGATGAACTCTCACTACCACTCGTTGGCTTTTAGCCACAAGCTTTAACCCCTTACGAACTAAAGATAAAGCTAATTCATTATCATCAAAATCCTCGATAATTTTTCTAACCGCATCAACAACAACGCCTGCTAGTTTCTGTTCTACATGCTCCAGTTGAGCTGTATTCGCAACAGAAACCTTTAACATTTGATCAGACAATTGCTGCTTTGATGCTTCTTCACCTTGTGCAATACCATTTTTAACTGCTTTCAATAAAGCTTGAGTCGCGGCTAAATCCGCTTTTTTTTTATCAACTTCTGCTTCTCTAACAAGCGCCTCTGCCTTAATAAAATAGGCGTAAGTTCTTGCTTTAATAATTTTTTCACCTGACATTAAAACGGTTTCTAAGGGTTTGATTTTTATGAAACTATGATTCATTCTTCCACCTTTTTATTGGTTGCAAGATTATCCTTCTCAACCTCTCTAATCGTTTTCTCTATTACTTCTAAACAAACGACTTGTTTATGTTTCTCTTTAGAAATTTGAGGGCTATATTTCAGCAAATAATCAAACCAATCTCGTGGAAATTTAATAATGACACGTTTCATAAAAGCAATAGGAAAACGGCGCATATAGCTGTGTAAACAAACCAGCCCTGAAATAACAATCCTATCATTGAGACGAATATCATCAGCGTAATCCAGTAAATTAGGCTGGGTATCGATAAACGTGCGGACACGCTTCATCGCAAAATCGTACATTTCACCTCCAATGCTTTCACGAAGTGCCAAAACATGCTCTCTAATAATTAACTGCCGAATATCCTTACAGTGACATGCTAACCCTGTATACATTACTAGTTTATTTAATTCATGCCCAGACCATAAGGCAACTTGTGAAGAAATATTAGAAAAATCAAAGAAAAATTTTCCATTAAAACCCAATTGTGACAACAGATAGTTTGAAAGACGTTCAGTATCACGACCATCATTCATTAACTTTTCAAGTATTTCACCATTAGGCAAAGCATATAGCCAACTTTTGTGAATATAACGCTCAGGCTTATAGTTAAACTCCCACACTGGGTAAGGTAATTCATCCTTTTTGGATTGATTATCATCATTTATTACTTTATTATTTTCAACTTTGATTGAATCTTCAAACATTGCCATGGAGAAACCCATTATTTTTTAGATTATTGGTTTTAGTACGGATTCCAAGTAAAAAGAGAAAAAAGGAACATTAAACTGAATCCATCATTACTGTGGATGTTTTCCAAACGGCCGTAAAATCAAGTAATTGAGTATCGAAGAAAAACAAAGGAAGTGAATCGCTGTAACTCGTTTATGCTACGCCTTGGCGCTAAAATCCATCGTTCCCATCGTTTAAGTTGCTAATATTTATAAAAAGGCATCAACTGACAAGGCGCACGATTGAAAAAATTGCTTAACGGCTATTACTTGAATAAGAGAGCTGAGCAGGTAACATCACTACCGAAACCTTCTCATAACTCAGCCCTTCAATACTTTTTTCCACAATGAGTTTAATTTTAGATTTAATATTCCGAATATCCGATGCAGGATGGTATTTAATAAACACAGAAGCCGATGAGGGTTTAATTACATCAACAAAGGGATTATTAGCAGGCATTACGATATGCACTCGCGCCGTAAGCACCCCATCTATTTGAGAAAGTGTTTCTTGCACACTTTGGGATAATGCATAAATATAGCGTATACGTTCCTCCATTGGAGAAGAAACTAAGCCCTCTTTTTTGAATAACTCTTCAACCCCCGTGACTTTTTCCCGAGGGTATCCATGTTCTCTTAATAGGCTGATTGCTTCGGGTATTTTCCCTTCATCAATCATCAAAATAAAAGCCTTCGTTTTTTTATCTATCATTTTTTTAGCATCGATATCGTTACTTAACATGATGGATAACATATTATTCACATCATTTTCAGATAGATTGCCATACAGCTCCATCTGACAAGCATTGACAAATAAACTCATCATGCCAATGACAACAAATAATCTTAATTTTTTAAACCAACTGATATTATTTTTCATATTTAAAACCCGCTTTAGTGCTTAATCTGACAAAGACTGTAATCGGGTTATTATTTGCATAGTTTTTTCGGAAGCATCCTTTCTTTCCGACTATTGTGGCTGATTACATTTTAAACGGTGGCTATATTTCCCACCTGTTCAGCTAAAAATTTAACCAGAAGAAGTAAACAAGGTCTTAAAGCCTTGGTTAATTTGTCCTACAGCGGCTCCAATCACTTTCATATTGCTAGAAAAGGTTCTTACTTGCATTGCCCAATCAGACATGTCATTCATCATTTTCAGTGTATTGGTTTGATTTTCTTTCATTTCAGATAATAATTGACGGTACTGATTTGCTGTACTGCTGTTCACATCATCAGGCGTGCGAACAGGATCATTATTCAAAAGATCAGGCTCGAACTCTGTTCTTACAGACACACCTTTTGCTAAACCATCCTCCTTTGGAGTGGTTCTAAACGCCCTCAGATCAGCCGATGTTGTTTGCATCGTGCTGTACGCATTATGGTAACTTTTATCCATTGAGGCGACAAAATCAAAGATACTTTTATTGGTCTCGGGTACCGCTTTTACTTTTTCAGTTGTTTCAAAAATAGGCGGTGTTTTATCCCCTGCATTGAGTTCTAAATTAAACTTGAGAACATCCTCATCATTTGCCTTATGAATAGGGTATTGATGTTGAAGTGTTTGTAAATTGTTGCTACTCGTTAACCCTATAGAGGCTACATTTTCAATCATTATTGACACCTTTCCTTATTAAAGTCACAAAAACTTAACCTTTAGAAAAAACCAATTACTCCAAAAAATATTAACCCTCTTGCATTTCGGCTACATTCATTTCACTCAAATAGAAGCTGGCAATCGTGCTATTATCAAGATCACCTTTTGCTACAATTTCTTTAAACAGGACACTGGCTTCTTCCGTTTCACCTAGTTCACTTAACGCAATCCCTAGAAAGGTTTTAGCAATCATATTATCGGATTCAATAGTTAAGACTTGTTTTAAAGTGGCGCACGCTTCAGTGTATTGACCTGCATAAATTCTGGAAATAGCGACACCTATAATGGCAGAAGGATTACCATCGGTATTTGCTTCTACACTATCCATAATCATTTGCCCGTTAGCCACGTCGCCTTTTAAACAGGCTAAATAAGCTATCTGAGACAGTAACTGCATAATATCACTACTAATATTCAATTCTACATCCTCTCTATAAATTCAACAGCTAACACCCTTCCCCCTAAAAAAAGTGGAGAAGAACATCAGAAGAAGAGAACAAGGAACCTTGCTCTCTTACAAACCATTTTAAATTATGGCTTATGCTCTACCGATAGTTTGAGCTAACGTGTTAGAAAGTGCGGTTGCTGATTGGGAATAACCGTCTCTCATTTTAATCGCGGCCACTTCCGTTCTAAAGGTCTCTGCATTACGTTGAAGTGTCGTTTGTAATGCTAAGGTATTCGCTTGTCCCGCATTTTGCGTCTGAACAATGGCATCAAAATTAGGTACGTCACCTGTTCCGCCAGCAACACCATTAGCACCTGCTGCATTCGCTCCAGTCAACGCCGCTACGTTTGCTGCACCTGCTCCATTTACTCCATCCATTGTGTTATCTCCTTATTTTAAAGTTACAAAGTACAATCGTTCTTTAAACTATTCATCAACATTGTAAATAGTGATTTTAAAGAACTAAAGAATGAGCGATTCGCTCTATAAAAAATTAATAAAACCAAATAATAAATTAAGTGTTACTGATTCAATCATATTTTTAATATTTAAAAATAAAACAAGAACTTAAAAATACAATTCAACAACCAATAAAGCCTAAGACTTAGGGTTTTTCATATTGCTCAACAATTTGAATGCTTGCTTCTAGCGCTTGTAATAAATCACTTAGTTTCTTGTATTCATCAGGAACTAAGCCTTGATTTAATTCATTACGCACTTCAACACCAGTATCTCTCAATTGAAGTAGAACCCCTTTTTTATACTCACCTGTTAAATCGTTATTAAGATCTCTTTCGATATCTAACATCACTCTAAACCACCTTTTTTTCCAAAATATATAGGGATCTCTATATCATTACGCTTGACCACCACATGATCAGTCATAATTTTTTTAAGGTAATACCCCTCACCTAAATGAGCACCTTCTAAATATCGTTTACCGTCTTTAGATACAATGAAAGGGACTTTTCCAACACTAGCGCTCCTTAGTGCGAGTTTAAACGCCTTTGTTCTTAACACATTGAAATCTTCAATCATCTTCCAGTAATCTTGCACAGGACTACTGATTTCATTAACTATTTTATGCCATGTAACGACTTGTTCTTGGCTTGGGTTTCCTGTTGCCATAAACTGCTTATCTTTTTGATGAACCTGTATTCTATCGGATAAGTTTTGTGCTTCTAATCCTGCTCGTAATGACTCTAAAACAATACGAACGCCCGTCTTATTAATCGATTCAATACCTTCAACATCTTCTAAAATACTGCTACGTAAGCGTCGCCAATCGGCATCACTTTGTAGGTAACCTTTCGCAGATAAAACACCTTTGCCATCAGAGGAAAACTGAACATGATCTTCTCCTAACGTTTGAGCTATCAGTAATGCATCCTTTTCTATATCAGCATTGACCCAAATGTTAGAGGAAACCCGCCCTTCAATTTGTCGGATGTGATTTAATAAACGTTGTTTTTGCTCATTGTTCTGAACATGACCACTAACATTGACCCGTCCTCCTGGTATTTTCAAAACAGAAAGGTTGGATTCTTCTGACAACCTTGCTTCCGCAATAACCTTATTCACTTTTTCCTCTACACTATCTTGTAAACCCAACAGTGCTAGCACATTCTTTCCATCCTTATTTAAATATTGTAAATTAGTTAAAACCAACAGCAAAACACCTATTATAAATAACCACTTACCCCACCAAAAAGCACCTTCTTTCTTTCCTACACCATTGAGCTTATGGTCAAGGTCACGACCTTCACCATCCACTTTTGGCCATCGACCTGTACCATCACCAATCGAAAAACCAACTTTACCAATGGTCACCAATTGATAAGGAATTAGCTTGACATCATGAATGCCAATATCCTTCCCTTCTACAAAGACAGGCTGAGCCAGTGGGCGCAGATGTATTTTGTCACCCACTAGTACCAATTTAATGTGTCGATCAGCAATTTCTTCATTACTAAAAATCACATTACATTCAGCGGATTTTCCAACAACAATTGGCATTTTTTGCTCAAGTGTTATTTGCGCTCCGATGTTTTCTCCTGATAGGACTCGAAGAGAAAATAGTTTTTTACTGCTTGCCATTTTGCATGTGTCCTTTTATATATTCTTTTCATTTTTATCATAAGGATTCGTTAATCGTTGGTGGATATTTTCAGACAACTGGCACGGATAACCCCATGTAATAAATTATAAATATTATTTGGAATAATTATTGATCCCAACGTGTCATTTCACTCGAATCACCCACAAGGGATAGGTTGCTATCAATATCAACAACCCGTAGCTTTCTATTTTTATAGTGTTTCGGCATTTTAGAGGTAAAACTTGGAATACCATCTTTATCCGTCCATTTATAAATCCGCGCTCGGTTGGGGCGCTTATCAATCACTTTAACCATTTTCAATACTGTACTCACAAATCGTTCAGGCCCTTTAAAATAAACCGCATTATCCTGTTCAGATTCCACCCAATAAAAGTGATTGTCTAAAATACCCATTTGACGCAATGATTGAGAAAATTCTTTGCTGGTTTTATATTTAAGGCTGACTGAACCTGTTTGTATTTCATCCTTTTTAGAAACATAAAGTACGCCACCATCGTAATACCAAATTAAGCCATGTGTTTTAACTAACTCATCAAAAATGGATCGGGTCGTTCGTTCTTTAAAATGTACGCTAACAATATCTTTAATGCGTTTGCTCACTGAAATTTGAGTCGATTGAGACGATGCTAATGTTGATAGCAAAGCACTGAGTGGCTCTTGATCAGAAAAATGACTGTAGCGTTTATTGCTCCACGGGAGTTCTGCGGCAAAGACAGCACTAGAGCAGAGTGAAAATAATAGAATGATAAAAATAGATTGGAAATATCGAGTAAATAGTTTCATTTGAGTTCCTTCTTTTAATTTTATTTATTATCAATAAGTTAGTTATTAACAACTAAAAAAAACAGGACTGATAAATTTTTTCTGCTTTGTTTTAAGCGCAATAATCAATCAACAAGCTATAAAATCACACAAAATCCAAAGAAGGTGAAAAGTTTGTTAGATGGGTTTATAGAGAATGATGATGGGTGGATTTTAGTGGGCAAAAATGGCGATAAAGCGGGGTATCCCTTATGAACAGCACGGTTAAATTAGTGGTCATTGAACCACTTAACGGTATTCACCCCATATTTAGCTACGTTACCCTAAGATGAAAACAACAGGATTTCACCCCCTTCCTTTAAAAATCATGGAATTAGAGAATCCTTGTTCAACAAAAAACCCGTAATAATAAAAAAGAAAGCCCTTTGATTTCATCAAATCGGCTTTTTATAAACTTGGTCATTTCACCATGAAGATTCAATGCAAACAGCATAAGGACTATCTGCCGAGCTTAAGAGCGCTTAATATAAAAGGTGGAAAGTATAAAAAAGCCGTTGAAAAATCCAATCATATTGAGAAAACATTTCAATATAGTTTAGACAACCTTAAAAACCTCAATACCACTAATCACGGGGAATCCCGTATACAACATTGTATTAAATATGAATTAGCAGGAGCATGTCGCCTTGTTACTCTCCAAGAAAAACACATTGTGCTATTTTGTTTTGTCGGCACACATGAACAAGTTGATTATTGGATAGATCAACATAAAGGCTCCACTCTAGTCAATCAACACGGAAAAATTAGCTTAATTCCGCAGTCAGAAGATATTCACTGTATTGAAACGAGAATTACAGGAAACTCCGCATTAACCACGGGGTTGCTGTATCAAAAATTAGACCCTAAATATCTCAGTTCGTTAGCATCTGTGCTTGCACCACAGACGTTGAATGCACTGAAGCTACTTGAATCAACACACCAAGAAGATCAAATTTTTTCTATTGCGGTGTTAATAAAAGATAATAATAAAGCCGCCCTCATTTATGACACTTTTTGTTTATTGAGGCAAAATAACATTGAACACGCTAATGAGCGGGTTCAATTATTCTTAGGTGAAATATCCGAGATTCAAACATTAACGGATTCGGAGGTTGATGCACTGATTGATAGCGACCAAATAAAACATCTCGCGACAGATGATCCACACTACTCTCGTGTCTTTAATTATTATATCAACAACGCTTCTTATATGGATTGGATGCTCTTTCTTAATAGCGAGCAAGAAAAAATAGTGAACCAAGACTTTTCGGGTATCGCAAAATTATTAGGGGTATCGGGTTCGGGAAAAACCTGTATCGTAATTCACAGAGCCTTGCGTCTGGCTAAAAAATATCCCTCTGAAAAAATACTGATTATTACTCTCAACCGATCACTCGCGCGATTGATTAATACCCTTGTTGACCATGCTGCACTCCCCGAAATAAGGCAACAAATTGAAGTAAAAGCATTTTTTGAAGTTTGTCAGTCCTATCTTTATCAGTTTGATGATAAAAATAAGAAAATATACGATGATACTACATGGAAAAGTGAAGAGCATATTGATGCTATTTGGCGTGAATATTATCGCTGCGAGCTTAATAATCGTGATGCTCGTGTTTTACTTCCCGTACATGATTATTTAATCTCAAAATCAATTCATGCCGAAACCTATATTCGAGAAGAATTTGATTGGATTCGCAGTGCGCTCAACGATAAAGACCGCAACAATTACCTTAGCATTGAACGTAAAGGACGTAGCTATCGTTTAGAAAAAAAATACCGCACCCAACTATTAAAAGGGCTAGTACATTGGGAACAGAAAATGAAAGCGATTGGAATAAGTGATTATTTAGGGCTTTTATCAGCATTAGAGCCTTATGCTCAAATGCTTGAAGCACCCTACCGCTGTGTTTTAGTCGATGAATCTCAAGATTTTGGTACTACCGAATTAGCACTGATTCGCAAACTTGTGCGTAAAAATGAGAATGATTTGTTTTTTAGTGGTGATGCCGCTCAAAAAGTATCATGTAAACATCAGTTTTTTGCTAAAGCAGGTGTTGCAACACATAAAAGCAGAACCCGTAAGATTTTTAAAAATTACCGTAACAGTAGAGAAATACTTGAATTTGCAAATAATGTACTCTTCACTCATGCGACGAACAAACAGCTTACAGGTGATGAATTTGAATTGCTCCGTCCAGAATATGCCAATGTTAATGGTGCAACACCACTCGTCTTAGAGGGAACTGACCTTGCTCATGAAATTAGTGCGGCTTATGCCTATATGCAATCGGTGGATGTTATGGGTGGCGAGCAAAAAAAGAAAGGCTGTATCGCTATTTGTGGTTACTCACTCTATGAAATCGAACAATACGCAAAACAATACCGTATTCCCGTCTTAAACAG
>JAGLBW010000007.1 GCA_023146545.1 Cocleimonas sp. | reverse complement strand
AATACAAAGATTTAATTAAATTTTTTACTCTTCTGTTTTTTGGCACTCTATATTATTTAGAACAACTTGTTTCTATTGCGCTAACTGATAGTTTTCAATGTATTAAAAATACAACATGCACCAATAGAAAAAATAACAGAAAGTCAATCCCCTCTATCTTAAAGAAAGAAATCAGAAGACTTAAATCAACGCGTCTAAAGCATCAGTATGTTCTAGCAACTGCCAATTTACTTTCTTTTCCATTCTGCACCAAAAATTAGAGCAGCTTGCACCATCCGCTAGGTTAACCTTAATAACATCCTGTTGAAATAACTTATGATCTCGTGGACTAAAAATTTGCTTCAATATATTGTTCGAAATATGTTTTAAACCGTCTCTTTCGTCATTAGAGGTTTCATCTGATTGTAAGTTACATTGAGCACGCATAAGCAAATGATAATAATGTTTTTGCAAGGTTATTTTATCTGCTTTTATGCCTGCTATTCGTTTATGAATCAAATGGTCGGGCAATAAGAAGAATACACCACCATTAGTCAATTGAATTTCATCGTTGTAGAATTCAAAGATACGGGCATTTTGTGTTATTGGACGCTTTTCGCCATACGTTCCATACGTATGTAAGCTTAAAAAAGGTTGATCTGTTGTATTGCCCATGTGATGAATCAGGCTATTACTGACACGATTAATCTGACCCTTTACTGTGATTTCTTCCTTACTCACCTTCATAATACCGTCTTTAATATAGAAGCAACGGTGTTCTAATTCACCAAAGTATTGTACTACGCCCCATTGAGCGCTACCGTGATCGTGAATGGCACTAAAATCACCCGACCGCCATGACATTACCATAACTTCAAAGTGTTCACCTTCGTAAACCATTTTACGCCCATAGCTGTCTGCAATGGGGTGATCTAAATCAATCCAAGGGATTAAATCACTAGCGTCTATCTGACTTTGTTGTAAGAGTTCTTCTAATATTTGAGGGGTTATTTTTTCGGGATGGGATTCGATAGATTGAATATAACGTTGAAGCGATTGAGGGATTTGTTTCATTTAAAGATAACCTTTAAGTTGAGCCTTAAGAAAAAACATCAGATACGTTATCACTTCGACTCCTTTTTTTACGCCTGCTCCAATCATCCTAATCGAGAGGCAGAATCGCCCTGCATCAATTAAGATAAGTTAAAATCGCATAAAAATACGTTGCCTAAACTTATATATTATTTAATGTTTCTTCTTGATCCTATTGTCTGATGTGGAAAATAGGATCTTATACCGTCCTGCGTCTCACTGACTCAGACAAGTTTAAGACTGATGGAGAAAATTCAAAAAACAACTAAGAATAGTGATTCATCTTTAAATAAAGAGGAAAAGAGACGCTTGCCCTAAAAAAGATAAGCTCTTCAGTTCTCATTTATTTCAATAACCAAATGGATTTTCAGTAGAAGTCCCTATCCTTAGACAGTCTCCTTGAAAGCACCCTATTCCAAATAATCATTGAGGTGAAACGCTAATAGGTGGGGTAATTGCTTTTTATCGATTAATTTATTAATTAACAGAGTATTTATTTATCAAAGATGTACTGCAAAATCGTAATATCTTTCCTTTCTCCATTAATCAAACCGATTTCACGTTGTGTTCCAACAACGTCATAACCGAGTCGCTTATTGTACTCAATACTGGCAACATTATCGGCAAATATTTTTGCCACTAAATGATGGTAGCCAAAATCTTGGCATTGCTTCATTAGTTTTTTCTTAATATAACTACCGTAACCTTTCCCTGTACAGATGGGTTGTAAATACACCGCCGTTTCACAAGCAACGGCATAACCGATCCGATCACTGTAGGCTTTAATAATCGCCCAACCTACAATTTGAGAGGCTTCTTCTAATACCCACAACACCTCTCTATCAGATGCTTGTTCCTGCCATTGTTGATAATATTCTGCGGTTTTTATTTCAGTATCCATCGTCGCATTACCTGCACAAATGAAAGTATTATAAATTTCTGCAACCGCTGCTAAGTCATTAACCTGAGCTTCTCTAACACTCAGTTTATCCTTTAAGTTTAAATGCTTACTCATGTCTCAATATCGCCCCTGTGCTACGGTTAACAATCTGTTGTTGTTGGATCGAAAACTGTCCGTTAATTAATAAATGTTCAACGCCCTCCGAAAATTGACGCGGTCGGCTATAACTTGCTTTATCTGCAAAATTATTAGGGTTCATTAACACAATATCAGCGTAAAAACCTTCACGCAATTCACCCCGTTGTTTGAAGCCAATAAAACGCGCAGGGACGGCGGTTATTTTGCGCACTGCTTCACCATAAGACAAACGTTCATTAGAGAATGTATATTGATCCAGAAAGCGACTAAAAGCACCATAGGTTCTTGGGTGTGGCTCGCCAATGTCAGTAGCCGCATTAACAGGATAGCTCCAAGAATCGGAGCAAATCATGCTGTCTTTCCATAAAACAGCACTGTCCATATCGTGCTCAGATAAACAGGTGTACACCATCCAGCTTTCTGGGTTCTGTTGTAATAAGTTGCACACTTGCTCATAAGCACTAACACCCGCTTGTGCCGCTAAGGTTGCAATTGAGGGTAAATTATCGTGAGTTGCCTCTGGGTTCAATGGCAGCATTTTTGATAAATCAATTTTACGCGTTTTTAAGTGATCGGCAATGTACACACGGGTCTTTTCTTGTTTGAGCGTATGCCGCAAAGCGTCACTGCCTTTCGCCAATAACTCGGCTGGAATAAAGGCTTTTAAACGTGTCGATACTGCGGTATAAGGGTAAACATCGAAGCTCACTTTGTGTTGATGTTGTTCTCGAAAGGCTTCAATCATTGCAATAACCTGTGGAACTTTACCCCAATTGTGCTGTTCAGCGGCTTTTAAATGGCTGATTAACACAGGAACCTGTGCCACTTTTCCAATATGTAATGCTTCTTCAACCGCTTGCTCTAATTGATCACGTTCATTACGAATATGACTGGCATAAAATCCCCCCCTTGTTTGGGTTGTTTTTGCCAATGTTATTAATTCATCCGTTGTCGCATAACATCCTGGGGTATAAATTAAACCACTTGATAAACCAAAAGCCCCTTGCTCCATCGCGGTTTTCAACTCAAGTGACATACGATCAATTTCACAGGCTGTAACGTTTAATACATCCTTTGCAATCCCACCGCGCAAGGTATTGTGTCCCACTAATGTGGCGACATTAATCGGTGTTCCCCCTTTTTGACTCATTTGTTGAAAGTACTCATCCAACGTATGCCAGTTAAATGGAAAACCTATTTTTTCTGCTAAAGCAGTGATTTCTTCTTCGATCCCTGAAAATACAGGGGCAGGCGAATAACCACAGTTACCAAATAATTCACTACTCACCCCTTGGTATAATTTATGATCACTGGCATCATCACGCAAATAGGAATAACCTTCAGAGGCATGAGAGTCAATAAAACTTGGGCTGACTAATAAGTTACGCGCATCAATGACTTGTTTTGCAGAGGATAGGGTTAAGGCTTCTCCTATAGAAACAATTTTTCCTGCTTTAATACCAATATCATTTTTACTCGGTTCGGCATCAACCCCATTATAAACCGTGCCATTTTTAATTAAGACATCTAACATAAGCCCTCTTATTCTCCTAAATTACTGGGGTAACCTGCTACTTTATATTTTTCTAGACGTTGCTCATCAACCAAAGGGGGGATTTGAGGGGTTGGCGTATAACCTTCTGCTGTCATGGTAATATCCCCTTGAATAATATCTTCAATAAAATAACGTCGAGAGGGGCTAATATCATGTGCTTTAGCGTGAGCTAAGGTAGCAGCAAAACGTAGGTTGTTTGTACGCCCTACGCCTGTTTCAAACATACCACCAGCCCATGACGGGATACCGTTTTCAACACAGATTTCATCCAATTTCATCGCTGTAAATAAACCACCCACGCGCCCTACTTTAATATTTAGCTCGTCCAAAGCATTCATTTGTAAGGCAGAGTATAATTGCCCAATCGAGTCAACGGATTCATCTAAACAAACCCGCAAATCGGGTTGTGCTTGTCTTAATTTCTGACACAAATCTAAACGATCAGCAGCAAAAGGTTGCTCAATGGCTTCTAAGTTAAGCAGGGCAAGTTGTGCTAAGACATCAAATTCTTGTTCGCCAAAAGAACCATTCGCATCAAGGATAATTGGAATATCAGGAAAGTTTTTTCGAACGGCTTGAAACGGAGCAGCACCAATTTCAGGGGATACTTTCATTTTTATACGACGATAACCTTGCTCTAGAGCAGCACTAATTTTACCCAAAAGCACCGCTAAGTCGGCATAAATACCCAAGGAAATGCCAATCGGAACCAAAGGCGTTACTGCCCGTTGGGAAAGGCTTAAAGGATCAGACGTGTTATTAGCAAACCATGTGTTAAAGATAGCATCAAAAACAGCGGCTTTTGCAAACTCCCATCCTTTAATCCGATTCACTGCTTGCTCAAACTCAGCAAAGGTTTGAATATTATCCGAATGCACAAAAGGCAAGATAAACTGCTGAATAACTAAAACACAGCCTTCTAAAAACTCATGAGAATAATAAGGATCGGTTCTACTGGAACATTCACCATAGCCAATATTTCCTGACTGATCCGTACATTTTACAATCAAAGCCTTTCGTGAAGCACGCGCTCCGACGGCGGAAACAAAAACCTCATGCTGAGGTAAATCGACAAGCGTTAACTCAATTTTTTCTATTGCTAAAGGTTGGTCAGGGGAATATAACGTTTGCATCATGAGCGTATTTATCCGTTTATTGAGGGCGCTTTCGGAGACTGTAATGAGAACCAAAACAATCTATAGCTATAAAAGGTAGAACAAAATCGATCACTTCGCCACTGCTTTACAGAAAGAACAAGAGTTAAAATGATTACCAATCGCTTCTAATCACAGACAGCAACAAGCCACTAGTTTTTCTTTAAACGTAATGCATTCAATACCACAACCAATGAGCTAAACGACATTCCTAATGCCGCCATCCACGGTGCAAGCATTGCCGTTGCGGCTAATGGAATGGCTAATACATTGTAAATAATCGCCCAAGCAAAGTTTTGCTTGATAATCGTTTGCATTTCTCTTGCCGTGTGAATAGCTTCGGGTAGTAACGCAAGGTTTTCGGATAGCAAGACCATATCAGCACTGACTTGTGCCAGTTGAGACCCTTCGCCCATTGCGATGGAAACCTGCGCACCAGCTAATACAGGGGCATCATTAACCCCATCACCAATCATGGCAACGATGTCTTTTTGTTGTTGGCTTTGCTGTAAATACACTAATTTTTGATCAGGCAATAACTCACCGTAGGCGTGTTGAATACTCAGTTGTTGTGCTATTTCATCGACAACAGGCTGTTTATCACCACTGAGCAATGTCACCTTAATACCCATCGCTTGAATCGCTTGAATCGCCTGTTTGGCTTCTTTTCGAAGCACATCCTCTAGTTTAAAACGTGCCAAATAACGGGTTGTTTTTACAAGATAGACATAACTGCCCTGTGAGGGTTGTTGATCTAACTTTCCTGCAAGCTCAGCCACATAGTCAAGTGTACCAATACGATACGTTTCATGATTGAATACTCCTTCAACCCCTTTTCCTGAGGTGGCTTTGATCTGCTGAAAAGACACGGTATGATCAGTCTGATTAAGAAAGGCTTTAGCAACAGGGTGAGTAGAACTAGCTTCTAAACCTGCTGCCAGTTGTTGACAATGTTGATCAGATAATGTGCTGAAGGTTTTTATTTCACTCAGCGTAATTTTTCCGTGGGTCAGCGTCCCTGTTTTATCAACAAATAAATGAGTAACCTTTGCTAAGGTTTCCAACGCATGTCCACGGGTTGTTAACACCCCTTTTTCAGTTAATGAACCTGTTGCTGTGGT
>JAGLBW010000069.1 GCA_023146545.1 Cocleimonas sp. | reverse complement strand
CTTTGAAGTCTAAGTTAGTGTATCCTATGAATTTAATTGGAATGCTATGCCAAAACCTTACTCGAATGATTTTAGAAAGAAAATTAGTGAAGAAATACAAGAAGGAAATTATTCAAAAGCCGAAAGAGCAAAGCGATTTCGAATATCGAGCCGTTTTGTTTATCCGCTATTTATCGTTCGGAGTGGCACTGGAAACCATCAATGATTAACAAGTCGGTTAGTCAGGAAAATATTCCTTCGTAATAGGCTTAATTCCCTACGGGACTTAGTGACGTAGAAATACGGGAAAACTATGCTTTCGCACAATGCTAGCGATTGTAAATTTGGGAAAGGGAATAATAGGACATCCACAATTTAATCGATGGCTCTAACCATCTCTAGGAAAAGATCTCTACGGGCTATGTCACTATAACATGACCGAAGAACGTATTTGTCAACGTTAATCTGCTGTTATTTTATTAGCAGACTCAAGCCCCTCGATGATAAGGATGATTTTCGCTAATACTCCAAGCGCGGTATAGCTGTTCAGCAACCATTACTCTAACCAGTGGATGGGGAAAGGTTAAACGAGACAATGACCAATGCTCATTCACTGTAGCCAAGACGTTTTTCGTTAAACCATCCGCACCGCCAACGAGTAAGGCAATATCTTGACCTGACATCATCCAGTCTTCCAAACGACACGCTAATTTTTCGGTTGTCCAAAGCGCACCTTGACCATCAAGAGCGACGACACGGCAATTATTAGGAATAGCATTGAGTAGTTTTGTGGCTTCTTTTTGCTGAATTTTTTCAATCGAACTGTTTTTAGTGCGTTTTTCGGCAGGAATTTCTTTTAGAATCAGTTTACATTTTGTAGGCATTCGATGTGCATATTCCTCGTAGCCTTGAGTCACCCATGTGGGCATTTTAGTACCGACCGCTAATAAATAAAGACGCACAAGCTAACCACTATGCCTGAGAACGTTGTGCTTCGGGTAAGGCTTCGTCTCCAGACTCCCAAAGACGTTCTAACTGATAAAACGCTCTGACATCAGGCAACATAATGTGTACGACCACATCACCTAAATCAACCAAGGCCCATTGTCCTTCATCTGCACCTTCTAAACCAAGCGAATCTAACCCTGCTTTTTTAGCGTCTGAATTAACGGCATGTGCTAATGCTTTAACATGGCGGGTTGATGTCCCTGTTGCAAACACTAAAACATCACTCATTGAGGAGCGTCCTGTCACATCAATAACCACAATATTTTCTGCTTTCATTGCATCTAACGCTTGATCACAAAGTTTGACTACTTGTTTTAATTCCATCGGTTCTCTTTTCTTAAAAGGGGTAAAAACTTGATTATATCGCGTCTGATAACATTTGTATTGAGTCCTCATTATCTATTTTCAACAGGATCAATACCTTCTCCACAACATGGACATTGACCGTCACGTTTTAATCTAATTTCTCGAAATTGCATGGTTTTAGCATCATGAATCAATAACCGTCCCATTAGTGTCGGCAATCCTAATAAACACTTCATCGCCTCTGTCGCCTGAATCGAGCCAATAATGCCTGCGACAGGAGCAAGCACACCATTGGTACTACAGGTATCTTCTAACTCAATAATGTCTTTATAAAGACATTGGTAACAAGGCGATGTAGGGTCACGACTATCATAAACACTGACTTGTCCTTCCATACGAATAACTGCCCCCGAAACCAAGGGCTTTTTAGCCTGAAAGCAGGCTTTATTAATCGCAAACCGAGAAGAAAAATTATCACTGCAATCAATCACAACATCATGCGATTTCACCGCCTTGATTAAAGCATCATGTTCCAATTTATGAGGGTATTGAGTGACCTTAACATTAGGGTTAATATGATGCACTCGTTGAGCCGCCGCTGCTACTTTTGATTCACCAAGATCATTCATATCATAAAGAATTTGACGCTGTAGGTTACTGATCTCCACCGTATCAAAGTCACAAAGACTTAATTGCCCAACCCCTGTCGCCGCAAGATACAACACAACAGGAGAACCTAAGCCCCCCATACCAATAATCAATACTCGTGAGTTTAGTAGTTTCTCTTGCCCTACAATATCAATATCTTGCAATAAAATTTGACGGCTATAACGTAATAATTGGGAATCATCCATAATCAACAGCACTTCTTTGCATCCATAGCATCACAGAGTGTCGTGGTGTTCTCTGTGATGCTGTCCAACCGCTTAAAGCGGTGTTTTTTTAGCCTTTTAAGTACTTTGAATCACAATATTAGGGAATTTTGTACTGTAATCTTTTGCTTTTTCGGCTAAACGCGATGTCATTGAGCGTGAAATATCTTTATATAAGTCTGCAATTTTTCCATTAGGGTCAGACACAACGGATGGATTACCACTATCAGCTTGTTCACGAATACTGATGTCCAAGGGTAATGCACCCAAATAATCAACATCATGCTCGTCTGCCATTCGTTTACCACCGCCTTCACCAAAAATATGCTCGGCATGACCACATTCACTACAAATATGGATGCTCATATTTTCAACTACACCCAAAACAGGCACTTCCACTTTCTCAAACATCTTTAACCCTTTACGAGCATCTAACAACGCAATATCTTGAGGGGTAGTAACAATCACAGCACCACTGACAGGAATTTTTTGTGAGAGGGTTAACTGGGTATCACCTGTTCCTGGCGGTAAATCAACGATGAGATAATCTAGTTCGCCCCAATTGGTATCATTTAGCAATTGCTCTAACGCTTGCGTTACCATAGGCCCCCGCCAAATCATCGGGGTATCTTCTTCTACTAAAAAACCAATCGACATGGCTTTTAAACCATGATTTTCCATTGGCTCTAAGGTCTTACCGTCTTTAGACTCAGGATTGCCTTTCATCCCCAACATCCGTGGCTGACTGGGGCCATAAATATCCGCATCTAAAATACCAACGGTTGCACCATCGGCAATCAACGCTAACGCTAAATTGGCAGAGGTCGTTGATTTACCGACACCACCCTTACCTGAAGCAACGGCAATAATATTCTTAATGCCTTCAATACGTTTGAGGCTTTTTTGAACAGAATGAGCAGAAACACGTTGCTCGACTACAATTTCTGCCGTTTCAATGGCACTATTAGCCTCTAGTGTGGTCTTAATTTCCTCAGCTAATTCCTCACGATAAGTCCCTGCGGGATAGCCTAATTCAACACGAACGAAGACGGTACTCGCTTTAATCTCAACAGCTTTGATTGTATTGGCAGATACCAGATCTTTTTCTAAATAACGATCTGTAATTCCTTTTAATAACGTATCAATAGTATCGCGTGATAGCTCTGACATAGTGTCTGTCTCCATAAATGTAATGTATTGGGGAATATTGTGATAAAAGTCATATTAAAACGACAACCGTTTGTTAACAATATATCTAAATCAATATAACCAACTAATTAAGTCGGGATTCTACATGAAGCAGTCACCAACAAAAACTAGACAATATTTGTGGGCTTTTTTAAAATTCATCAAGGGTTCAGGGCGAATAATTAAATAATGTTAACAAATATGCTAGAATTGTTGCTCTAGCGCTATCAGTTTGTTGGGTGATTACGGAAAATGAAGAACAAAAATATAATTTTAGCGATATTCTTAGTATTTAGCTTAGCCTCCTGTGGTAGTGATAAGGAAACACCATCTGTTGCACCACAGAAAAATACTGCTGTTAAATTGCGAGTTACTGATAATAGTCAGTCACTTGAAAAAACGCTTAAAACACTGATGTTAGCGAGCTATGGAAAGATTTCTCCACCCATTATGACCCTTGAAGCGACTAATAATCCCTCTTATTCTAACACCAACACACAGGAACAAGGGATTGATGAAGCGGATCGTTTAAAGAATGATGCCAACACCCTCTATGTCGCCTCCAGTAAAAAATCCAGTATCCGTGTCTTTTCTATTATCCAAAAAACTAAGGAAGCCGTCCTAAGCAATGAGGTCGCTATCGACAATAAAGATTCACGCCTAATTTCTGGTCTTTATCTTTACGAAAATCAACTCCTTGCCTTATCAGGAAGCCATAATATTTATTGGGATCAATGGTTTAATATCAACTACTGGAGTGACCGTGCCACTCAGCTCGATTTATTCAATAGAGATAAAGAAAAACTCATAAAGAACAATAGTTTAAAAATTGATGGTGAATTGATTAATAGCCGTAAAATTGGCTCCAATCTTTATCTCGTGACACGTCATACGCCCTCTCTAAAAGGACTCATTCAAGAGCCTAAAAATAAAGAACAAGTAGCTAAAAACCGTCAACTGATTAATGCGGCAACCCTGTCTGATTTCTTACCCAATTACCGTCTTAATGGAAAGGACAAAGGGGATGTTATCTCACCCTCAAACTGCTTTAAAACAGAGTATGACCTGAAAAACCAACAGGTCAGTTTGATTAATATTGTAAAAATTGACCTTCATAACAGTACCAAAAAACCCGTCAGCCGTTGTTTTATTGGGAGCACTGAAACAGTTTATGTTTCTAATAAATCCATATACCTCGCCACCACTCAATACCAATACACCAATAACAATAACCTTGCCGTTTACAATACAAGCATCAGTACCGACATCCATAAATTTTCACTCGCCAACAGTATCGATTACAAAGGTTCTGTTAATATCGAAGGACATTTAGGATGGCTACAAGATAGTAAATCATTTCGTATGGGTGAATTTCAAGATAAACTAAGAGTCATTACCTATACAGGCAACCACTCAAAGACAACCCCATCACCCGCTAAACTCTTTATTCTAGAAGAAGATCAGGATAGCAATACAGGTAAAAAATTAAAGATATTAGCCACTTTACCCAACGCGAAACAGCCGAAAGCATTAGGAAAACTCAATGAGCAAATCTATGCGGTACGTTTTTTAGGTGATAGAGCCTATCTTGTCACGTTTAAAACCACCGACCCACTCTACCTTCTTGATTTATCCAATCCAAAAGAGCCTAGAGTCTCTGGTGAGTTAGAAATGAAGGGTTATTCTGATTATATTCATCCGATCAGCAAAAATCTCATTTTAGGGATAGGTAAAGATGCCCTACCTAATAAAAAAGGAGAGGCATGGTATCAAGGGGTCAAACTGACATTAATTGATGTGAGTAATCCAGCCTCACCTTACACACGAACCCAAACTATTATCGGAAAACGAGGCACAAATACGGCTGTTTCGTATACCCACCATGCTTTCACTAGCCTAATGCAACCCAATGGTGATCTGCGTATTGCACTTCCTATTAGTGTTCATGAGAATATCCCCGCATCAGAAAATGATACGATACAAACACAACATCAGTGGCGCTATGATGCACTCTATCATTATAATATCAACACCGTTACGGGCGAGCTAGGTAGACAAAAAACCATTAAAGCACCCGACTTATCAACAAAGGATCATCATTCAATAAATTGGAGCAGTGACCGCTCGGCTATTATTGGTGATCATATCTATTACCTGCACGGTGATGCTATTCAATCAAAACAATGGTAGACTCCACTCCGCCTCTTTAGATCAACATAAGAATATCCTTAAACTCATGATTTTTATTTAATAAAAAATAATTTAGCAATATCGAACGGAGAAATAGAAAACACCCTGCTTAAAATATGATAGGGATAAAAAAAAATAATGAGACTCAAAGAATCTTCCAATGGGGAAAAGGAAGAAAGCACCTTTTTAAGCGTATTAAAACAATAAAAATAAGTTACATAACAAAAAATAAATATTTTATAAAAATTATACAATTTTACTGATATATTTTAAATATTGTCCTAGAATGTTCCACATGCTTAAAAATTACGAACTTTACCTCCTAATAACACAATTAGATACAGTCAAAATATCTTAAAAATGGATAGAAAAAGATGGGGCTTTCTATCTTTACCCTGCGTGATCCAACCTACTTTATACTCACATCCAAATCGGATTATCGACATTTTATTGGAATGAAACTATGATTTTATTCGTAACCTTTATCAACAACTGTTTTTAACCTGCTTACTCGCAAACGTTATCGAATAAAAGATAACAACCCTGCTAGAACGACCCTAGTAAAACGCTAAACATTGACATGATTTATTACATCAAGGAGTGGTGTGTTACTAAAATGGAACTTAACTATGATTCAAAATAAACTAAAATTAGTTGCCCTTACTACCAGCTTTATTGTTGGTTCTTTTTTTACGCTGAGCGCTTATGCAGGCTCTTCTGTACTTAAGGTGAAAACGGCAAACGCTAAAACTGCCCCGTCAAGGCTAGCCGCTAAATCAATGGCAATAAAAACGTTTGGTCGCCGTATCAGAATACTTTCCAACCGTGTCTTAAAAACATCAGGATGCCGTCGCATTGTACTTAAAACAGCACAAGGAGAGAGAGAGACACTAAAACTTTGTGGGAAAAACCTACCCATAACAAGTCATTCTAAAAAATATAAAACACCACTTACTAATAAAAAATAATTTATAAACCAAGACCTAAAGTATTATAAAAGGGAAGAGTATTTTATATCCCCTTCCTTTTTATAATGCGTTATTAATGGTTAACGAAACATCAAAAGAGAATGCTTCTTCCATAGCAATAAGACGATTAAAAGCAATGCCAAGAAAGCGATAGGGTATTTTATAGCATAGATTACTGGTGTTAATAACCAACGACTAATATGTCTTAACGACTCCCTTTCTGCAATATAATGAGCAATAGGAGGAGCATTCCGATAATAGAACGTGACCATCTGTTTGCCTAACGGATGAATCAACAAATACTGGTCTCTAAAGTCCCTCAATACTTCAACGTCTGCATTTAAATAACTACCAAAGGCAGCCGTTGCAATAAAACACGCCGATGTAACCTTAATCTTGACAGTAGCTGTTGCTATTCCTCCCTTACTGTCAGAGATAGTATAGGTGAAGCTGTCAACACCTGAAAAATTTAGTGGTGCGGTATAGATAAACGTCGCTTTCTTTTTCCGAACAACAACGCCTCCTTCTTTTGATGTTACATCAAAATGAATAATACTTAAGGTATCACCATCACTATCCGAATCATTCACCAAGACATTATTAATCGTTATTGGTGTCTCACCTAAAACCTCAAACACATCATCAACCGCAATCGGTTTAGTATTTTTAACCCTAGTATTTTGCACCACTATAATTGTCACAATAGCTGTATTTGAATCAGCTTTACTGTCATTAACTTTAAAAGTAAAGCTATCTTGACCTACCGCTCCTGTATTTGGAGTATAAGTAAAGTCACCTGTTTTTGTATTGCTAATCACGACGACTCCTTTCAGTGCCGTCTTAACGAGGCTAAAGCGAAGTGTATCCGCCGTATCTTTATCGCTTGCTAACAGCCTGCCTTTTGTTACTGTATTTGTTATAACACTCAAGCGACTGTTGTTAGAAACAGGTGTGTTATTGGATATAGTCTTTGTTTTTAAAATCAAATCCACATCAGAAATATCAAAAAAGATATTATCAACACAGCTTATTTTTAAACGGGTACGGGTATTTTCAACTAAAGTGGGAAGGTTAACCGTTTCGTTACCATCATTTTCTGTGTGATGACTTAATAACGTCGAGAAAGTTACACCACCATCTGTAGACAGTAAAATATCTACCGTACTACAATTAATTGGAGGGAGATTAGTACTCGCAACCTCCCATGTCACCGTTGTTGATGAATTTGTTGTTAATATCAGCGTCGCATCAGTATGCGAAGTAATGGCAAAGCTACTTCCTGTATCGTTAACGGTGAGTTTCATTGTATCAACCCCCACTGCTCCTTTTTGATCACGTACTGCCAACGCAAAATTGAGGGTACGGGATGTAGAGGGCAGTTTTTCACCTTTGGATATTTGTCCTGAAAGCAAATCACTTTGTTTTGGGAAATGCCTTACTGGTGTCTGTTTCGGCAAATAAACACGAAATAAGGCATTATCACCTTGATCAATATTGACATCTGAAGCGGTTCCCACATCATTTTGCTCCCATGAATAACTCAGGGTATCACCCTTATTAGCATCACTTGCATGCCCTCTTAAGGCAAAGGGTGTCCTTGCTGGTATCGTATAATTTGAGCCTGCTAAAACAATGGGAGCAGCACTGTTATTGTTATTGGACGAAACCCCGCAAGCACCTCCTGTTTTACTATTGCTAATAAAGGCACCTATTTGCTCAATACTTTTATGATGAAACATAGCATCAGTATTAGGTTGAAGATCATTAACACCACAAATACCCGTATAGCCCATAATCGTTGAACCACTACCCGCCTCATAAGCAAAATTTGTATCACGATTTCCTCCACCACAGGAGGCAGTTTCCGAATTAAAGGTATGATAAGCAGAAAATTGATGTCCTATTTCATGGCTTACAAAATCAATATCATAGGCATCATTTTGTGGGTCGGAATTCCCTGTTACCCCTTCCCCTTTTCTTGCATCATCACAAACCACGCCTAAACTTGCTAGCCCACCACTATCTGTACTAACCGTATGCCCTATATCATAGTTTTGTGAACCAATTTTAGCATCCATTTCTTTTTGTGCTTCATCAATCAAGAGAGTGCCTTGATTATTAGTAAAAGGATCAGTTGCCGCATCGGTATAAATTATTTGATCATTATTAGCCACTAAGGTCAGATGAATCGAAAGGTCACGTTCATATATTTCATTAACACGCGCTAAGGTCGTGACAATAGCTGCCAATCCCTGTGTTTTAGTTCCACCAAAAACAGCCGTATACTCCCCCGTTGCAGCAATCGCAATACGGTATGTTCTCCTTGTTAAACCACTACGTTGTGCTACTCTACGCATTAAATGCGGTAATCGAGGTGTATTGCCCTCATAACCATGACGCTTACATTGAAAAGGCTTTTTTTCTGTAGGTTTATAATCTTTATCATAATAAGAGATATAATAATCGTTGCCGTTTTTATGACGTGTATCAATAAAAATACGTTGTCCCTTTCCTGTAAACAGCATCCCATGAAACCCCAAGACACTGATACCCACAACACCTGAAAGATTAGGGTCATTAATTGCTTGTGCTTTAAAGGTTTTAATACGCGGATATTTTGCCGCAAGCCCTGCTTCCATTAGCTTATTTTCGCGCAAAGCTAATTGAATCAGCGTTCCATTCGGCAAGGGGACTTCTATTTCTTTCCTCTTAGATTGCACCTCACGAGCAGAACGCATCAGCATCCTTCGCATTGCATTTTCATCTAATCTAAAAAAACTATACTTCTCCGGCATAAACGATAAGGTCGTTTTCTCTGCCGTTCTTTGCGCCTGAGAAACAGGTTGCCATACGCTAGAAGGGGTCGCTTGTAATATTGAAGCCGCTAAGAGAAGTAGCAAAAAGGATAAATAATTTATTTTTCTAAACTGCATAAAAGATAAGCCACAACAGTGTTAATGGATAAGTATGAATATACTACATACAAAGACCTCTGAAAATATACAACTAAAACGATCATTGATAAAGTCACAAAAATCGCTAAAACCTTTAATGCATTGCTTCATAAAAGATGAGCATCCAACGACCCGATAATAATTTTTTATTCATACTTAAAAAAAACAACATAAATAGAATAATATACATTGTATTTTCTCTAAATATTATCTATAAGATAAACTTTCATGTTGTATCTGTATCGTTTCGGTTTTTTAGAATATTGAGCAATGCTAATGTGAAATAAAAATGTTGTGAGGAGGGATAACACTTATCCTCTTTTCAAACCCAAAAATAACGTATTATTTTCAAGGACGAAGTATGAGTTTAACTAAAAAATTAGGTGCTGAATTTATCGGTACATTTTGGCTGGTATTAGGTGGCTGTGGTAGCGCGGTGCTCGCGGCAGGTTTTCCTAATGTTGGTATTGGCTTATTAGGCGTTTCTTTAGCCTTTGGTTTAACCGTCGTTACTATGGCTTATGCAATAGGGCATATTTCAGGCTGTCATCTTAACCCTGCTGTTTCTTTAGGACTTTGGGCCGGTGGACGCTTTTCTACTGCCGAACTCTTACCTTATATTGTCGTTCAAGTATTAGGTGGCATCGCAGGGGCTGCTGTTTTGTTTGTGATTGCCACAGGGCAAGTTGGTTTTGATGCCTCTGCTTCAGGATTTGCATCGAATGGTTTCGGAGAACATTCTCCTGGAAAATATAGCTTTGTTGCCGCGATCACAGCAGAAGTTGTAATGACCTTTATGTTTTTAATCATTATTATGGGGGCAACAGATAAACGTGCACCACAAGGTTTTGCACCCCTTGCTATTGGCTTAGGATTAACTTTAATTCACCTAATTTCTATCCCTGTGACCAACACATCCGTTAATCCTGCAAGAAGCACCGCCACCGCTATTTTTCAAGGAGATTGGGCATTAACACAACTTTGGATGTTTTGGTTAGCACCGATTGCAGGTGCAATCCTTGCTGGGGTTGTTTACCGTTGGTTTGAATCTGAAGATTAAGCTATTTCAAAGGCAGTAAACCCCCTGCCTTTGAAATTAAGCAATCAAATCATTTGGCTATCTTTTGCCAAACTCATGCACGGCATCAACCAATACGTTGACACGATCAGGGTTGATATGTTGATGAATGCCGTGCCCTAAGTTAAACACATGCGCGCTACCGTCACCAAAATCAGTAATGATTTCTTTAACTTGTTTACGGATGGTTTCTTCCGAACCGTATAACACACAAGGATCCATATTGCCTTGTAATGCCACCCGATCACCCACCCGCTTTTTAGCATCAGCAATATTAATGGTCCAATCTAAACCTAACGCCGTACAGCCTGTATCAGCCATTAATTCTAACCATTGAGCACCACCTTTAGTAAACAAGGTCACTGGAACTTCTCGACCTTCAGCTTCTCGTTGCAAACCATCAATAATCCGTTGCATGTATTGAAGTGAGAATTCTTGGTACGTTTTAGGCGTTAATAAACCACCCCAAGTATCAAAAATCATCACCGCTTGCGCACCTGCTGCAATTTGTGCATTAAGATATAAGGTGACGCTATCCGCCAATTTTTCGAGCAAAAGATGCATTGCTTGTGGGTTTTCATACATCATGCCCTTCACTTTTCCAAAGTCCTTGCTAGAACCACCCTCAACCATATAAGTTGCTAACGTCCAAGGGCTCCCCGAAAAGCCAATTAAAGGGATACTACCGTTTAAATCACGACGAATCGTTCGTACCGCATTCATCACATACGATAATTCTTGTTCAGGGTCAGGAATTCCAATCTTCTCCACATCAGCCTGACTACGAATGACTTTTTTGAAGCGAGGTCCTTCCCCTTCAGCAAAATATAAGCCCAACCCCATCGCATCAGGGATGGTTAAAATATCAGAGAATAAAATTGCCGCATCAAGATCAAAACGTTCAAGCGGTTGTAAAGTAACTTCGCTAGCAAGATCCGCATTTCGACACAGATCCATAAAACTACCGGCCTTTTCACGCGTTGCACGATATTCAGGAAGATACCGACCCGCTTGTCTCATAATCCAGACAGGTGTCGTGTCAACGGGTTGACCAAGTAATGCACGTAAAAAACGATCATTCTGTAACGCTACCATAAATGTAATACCCCAAAATTAAAAACAACCATTAGAAAACTGATTTGCTCTTTTTGACCGATAAGTCTATAGAACAAACGAACACTCAAACCTTTCAGGGGTGAACAGATGAAATACACATTTTAAAATCAATAACTTGCAATCTATCCATAGCAACACACACTGTGTTTAAGTCCTATATAAGCCCATTAATATTAGCTTTTATATTAAGCTTCCCAACGCCTACCTATAATTTATAAACAAATCATAATATATTACAATAGTTTGTAATTTCAGCAAGGATTTAAAAAAATAAGGGAAAAAAAAGGAAGCTTAAAGAAGCTTCCTTTTTTAAAACAAAAATTATGAGCCAGATCAATTCAATAGCTGAGACTTAATCATTCCACTCACTTCAGCCATATCGGCTCGACCTTGTGCTTTAGGTCTAATAAATGCCATGACTTTACCCATATCACGGATCGAATTTGCACCTGTTTCCGACATTGCTTCTGCAATTAATGTTTTCAATTCATCTTCCCGTAGTGGCTCAGGAAGATAAGTTTTAATAATAGCTAGCTCAGCTTCTTCTTTGTCAACCAGATCATCACGACTTGCTTTTTTAAACTGTGCTATTGACTCTCGACGCTGTTTACACATTTTATCGAGAATCATAACAATCGCATTATCATCCAGATCCAAACGGGTATCCACTTCTTGTTGTTTGACACCTGCTAGCATAGTGCGGATTGTCAATAAACGGAGTTTTTCTTTACTACGCATTGCTGATTTCATATCATCAGAAAGACGCTTCTTAAGTTCAGACATGTTACAAACTAGACCTATTCTTTAATATTGTTCAGTACAAACGAACGCGACGATTTAATTCACGCTTTAAGTTCTTAAGATTACGCTTCACTGCCGCCGCTTTCTCTCTTTTACGAACAGAGGTTGGCTTTTCATAAAACTCACGACTACGAACTTCTGCAACAACACCTGCTTTTTCACAAGTACGCTTAAAACGACGTAGTGCAATTTCAAAAGGCTCGTTGTCTCTCACTTTTACGTTTGGCATATGTTTTGTATCTCTAGTAATAATTTTTTAAGTAAACCGAGCATTATACCTCCCCACAACATAAAATAAAAGCCATCGGCAAATTAATATAGGGGATTAAAAACAAACAGAACCCTCTCGCTTCTTTAGCTCGGAAGACGCACCGCTTAACCTGATGATGCAATAATTTTTTTCTTAGATAGCATAAAAAAAAGACTAATAATTAAGTTTAAGCACATCAATTTATGAGTAAACTCTTTATGAAATCTTTGATTAGGCACTTTCCTAAACAAGCCATTATCATTAATCTCTCACTGCTAACATCCCTTGTTGTTTTAGTCATTGGGATTACTGCGCCTTTACTCACTTTAATTAAATTTAGCTTTCTTGAAAACACGGTCTCATTACTTTCCACCGTTCAACAGTTTTACCTAGAAAAGGAATGGTTTTTGTTTATTATCATTGCAGTCTTTAGCTTGTGTGTTCCTATTGTTAAAATTGCCAGCCTCTTACTCATTTTAAATCTGGATTATGCTCAGGGTTCTCTACTTGAAAAGTCGTTACACCTTATCGAAACCATCGGAAAATGGTCAATGTTAGATGTCTTTGTTGTCGCCTTATTATTGGTATCCGTTAAGTTAGGTGCATTAGCAAAAGTTGAGGTGCATTATGGCTTGTATGCGTTTGCGACCTCGGTGTTACTCACTATGGGACTCAGCTATTGGATTCATCGACTTTCATTACAACGTTTAAAAAAAGAAAACAAGAGCCTACTTAAGACTGGCTAAAATATTTATTTTATTCAATTAGATAAATACAGAAAAGCACGAAAAATATGTTATAAACTAGACCCCTTGTTTTATTACCTTTGAACAGCAAAAAAATGGATACAAATAACAATTAAACCAAAAAATTTTATTCCTTAATGAACGCTTTGAATTATGATTGATGCTTTGCCGTAGAACGCGGTATATAATTTTTCATTAACGTTTAGCCAAAAACAGAGCCCATTTGATACAAAAACACAGCATTTACCCCACCCCTAAAAAACACGTTAAGACCTTCTGCATCGTAACAATAACGGGTAAAAAAAACCACACAATCTGGGCTATATTGTATGGTTATAATCCTAACAAACCTTAATTTATCCCCTATCTTAGCCTAGTTAATACAACAACTGTTTTAATCACTAAAGGAGCTATTGTTCATGAAAAAACGTATCTTTATTTTACTTATCCTGAGTGCCATTTGGATGCTGGGTAGTTGGTGGTATTATACCTGTAAAATCAAAGGCTTTTGTGATCATAAAGACATATCAAGCAAGCCAGTACAGGCGGCAAATCCTTTAACACCGACTCCTGTCATTCCCTCATCTCAAACCAGCGATAAAAAATCAATAGAGGATACTGAGACTATTCGCCCCCCTGACAAAAAAATACCCGCTTTACCATCAACAACAGAAGAAACAAAGAAAGAAAAACAAAGCGTTGTGAACAATAAGGAAGAGGAAAGCTTAACACCCACTACGACCACAACAATTACAGAGAAAACTAAACCAGAGGATAATAATAAATTCCCAAGAATTGAAGAAGACTCCCTATCAAACTCTGCTAAAAACAACATAAACCCTAATATTTCTTCTGATATCATAAAAGATGAACTCACTAAAGCTCCCCTTACGCCATCATCTGAACCAACACAAACTCAGTCTCCCCCCCCAATTGAAACAAATGAATTAACAATAGAACCCGTGGGGACAGGATTAAATACAAGCATTCAAACCAGCCGTCTTTATTTTCCCTTTAATTCATCACAATTGGAATTATCAGACACCGCTTCAGCCTATTTCGGTAGCATTGCCGAATGGCTGAAAACCTCAAAAAATCATTTGGTTATTTTAACAGGGCATACCGATGACGTGGGTGAAAACAAACGAAATTATCAACTGGGATTAAGGCGTGCTGCATTGATCAAGGATATATTAGTGCGTTTAGATTCTCCGAAAGATCAAATAAAAACACAATCAAAGGGAGAAATAAAGCCACTAAGAAGCAATCAAACCAAAGCAGGGCGACAGAAAAACCGCAGAGTAGAATTAACCCCAGTAAATAAAGAAAAATAATGCCGTAATAAGACGAGCAGATTTTCTATTAGCCTTTTTCTAGTCTCGGATAGCCTCCATTGATGTAGTCGGATAACCCCCTCACTATATCCCACAGAGACTAAAGTTAATTACAAAACTAGCGTATGAAAGCACTTTAAATTTGGCAAAGATATTACTTAGCACTGAGGATGTGACTATGTTTCAGAATGATGTAACAAAAACTTATGGGTTTCAGGATGCAACTCTTGAAATTATTATTATGTTGGCAGGCGCTTTTCTATTAGGTGCTTTTTTTTGTTGGTTACTCCATCGTTTACGGCGTAATAGTACACTACCTGAACCAATTTCAAGAAAAAAAGCAATCCAACATCAAGGCAGTTTTATTAAACCTGAAAAAAGCAGCAACATAAAAGCAGCGGCACAAGGGATAGTTGTTGATACGTCAAAAGATGAGCGAAAGGAGGTAACTGAAGTCGATGATCCTATTCAACCTCAGGTAGTCACCTCAAATGATGAGAAAACAACAGTACCCCAGCCCCAAAAAACAGAACATTCTAAAGCACAAGCGCCTTCATCCGCTATAACAGAGAAAAAAGAAGCGGTTAGTGAAGAAACAACGGATAATTTCAAAAAAATAGATGGCATTGGTCCTAAAATAGAAACAATTTTGCATCAAGCAGGCATTAAAACCTATGCTGATCTACGTGCATCAGATAGTGATACACTCAAAAACATTTTAAAAACAAAAGACCCTATCCTTGAAAAAAACGATCCCGAAACATGGCCATACCAAGCCGAATTAGCTTATAAAGGAAAATGGGATAAACTCAAGGAGTATCAAAACTTCTTAATGGGGTCAACTCAATAACAAATTACTCACCGTTCCTAATCAAATAGCTCATATCACCATGAATTATTTGATTAAGCACTTCTTCCCAGAGCGCCATAACGTTCCATCACCGAAGTATTTTCGTCTATCATTTCCCCTGCAAAATAATTAAGATTGGAATAAAATTAGCCATATCATATGATGGCTTGTCAAAATATAGGGAGGTGTTATTTTCACGCGATCAATAAAAAATTATCAAAACGTGACAATAGTATTTTGGATAACATCCGTCTTTCCAAGATCAACAGCGCCTAATATCAACACTGTGATAGAATTCTTTTATGAAGAAAACTGCTTATAAATTTCGTCGGTTGCTCGCAATCGGTATGGTCGTCGCTACCTTTTTATTACTATTATTTATTTTCTTTGCCGCACAAAGTGTCTTTGAAATATGGGAACAGCTTCAGGGGCTCTCTGATGTGTTCTTTTATGGCTATCTTACCATTATTGCTGCGGTATTATTCTCTAGCGGATGGGTGATCGTTAAACTACTTCGTCCTTCAAAAGATAAAGAGGATGCGCTTAAAGAAGAAAAAGTGACTCAAGACACTGTCATTAAAGAACTAGAACATGCTGAAAAAACAGGAATGGATACTAGCGAGTTACAGCGCGAAATAGAAGTATTGAAAGAGCGAAAAGAAAGTGGCTCTATTTATGTTTCTATTTTTGGTAATGTCAGCACAGGCAAGTCATCCATTATTAAAACATTACTCCCTAATGCGGATGTATTAACCGATGTCCGTGGCGGATCAACGCAAGAGATTAAAGAGTACACATGGACATCCCGTTCAGGTGATCATTTAATTCTAACGGACTTGCCAGGGCGTAGTGAAGCAGAAGGTTATCTTGATGAAGTCGTACACGATGAAGCGGTACGCTCTCAAGTAGTGATCTACGTGACTGACTCCGACCTCACTCGTTCACAATTCAATGATATTTTAACCTTGCGAAGTTATGGCAAACCGATGATTGTTGCCTTAAATAAAAGTGATCGGTTTAGTGATGAAGAACAAAAGCTTCTGAAAGAACGTTTTGAGCAACAATTTAAAAAAGAAGAACAGGAAGCGCAAAAAAGCAAACGTAATCTTCAGCTGGTTTTTATTAAATCAGGGGGAACAGAAGAGATTATTAGGATTTATCCTGATGGGCGAGAAGTCCCTGTATTACGTCCTCGCCAAGCGGATGTAGCCGCTTTAGCTAACGCTTTGCAAGAAGAAATTGATGCCCAAAGTAGTGTACTGGAAACACTCCGTGATGCCAGTGTGTTTGTGTTAGTCAAACAAAAACTAGATCATGAAAAAGTCGAATTCCGTCAACAAAAAGCAGAAGGCATTATTCGTTCCTCAACCCGTAAAGCAGTTTTAGGTGCATTAGCTTCTGTTAGCCCCGGTACTGATTTAATCATTCAAGGTGTATTGGGTACACAAATGGTTAAACAGCTTTGTGACTTATACGATGTGCCAATCCGTAAACTGGATATCGACAAGTTTTTTGATTTTAGCCAAGGGCAAGTCAAAAAAAGTGTCCCTATTTTACTGGCGGTGGCAGGAAATGGGATGAAGGCTTTTCCAGGGGTCGGTACAGTAACCGGTGGACTAACCCATGCTGTTGCTTACGGTATGATTTTTGATGCCCTAGGCAAAGCCGTTGCGAAAACATTAGAAGAACGAGGGCAATTGCGAGCTGCACCTGCCGCAATAACATTTAAGGAGATGCTGAGTGAAAATTTGGAAACACGCGCAAAGTTATTTACCAAGCTGGTTTTCGACAACAGAAAAAAATAAGGAAGAAGAAAAGAGAAAACAACAAAAGGAGTCCCCGACTCCAAAAAAAACAGGCGACAATCACTTATCTCTAGCAAAAGAAAGTTTACAGCAATTACTTGATGACACTCGCGTACCTGATAACGTACGCTATTCCTTACGCAAAGACTATAAACAGCTCAGTACCATGCTCACCAAGCTGGAACAAGGGCAGTTACACGTTGCTGTATTTGGTCGTGTTAGTGTGGGCAAGTCATCGGTCTTAAATGCATTGCTGGGCAAACAAGCCTTTAGTGTCAGCATTCTACACGGTGAAACCACCACCGATAACATGGAAGAATGGCAAGAAATTGATGCAGGTGGTATTTACCTTATTGATACCCCCGGTATTAATGAGATTGATGGGGAAGCTCGCGAACAATTAGCAATGGAAGTCGCTAACCGTGCTGATTTATTGTTGTTTGTGATTGATAGTGATTTAACCGAGGTTGAACTCTCTGCACTAAAAGCCGTTTCGCACACTAACCGTCCCATTATTTTAGTGGTTAATAAGTCTGACCAGTATAACGAACCCGAGTTATTGCAACTGCGTAGTATTATACGTGAACGCGTTGCGGGCTTAATTGCACCCGAAAACATTATTTTTACCGCCGCCGCTCCCACAAAACAAGCCATTATTATCATTGATGATGAGGGTAATGAGAAAGAGTCTACCCGACAGCGTCCTGTTGATATTATCAATTTAAAATCCCGACTTTGGGATATTATCCAATCTGAAGGAAAAACGCTCTCAGCACTCAATGCCTCTCTATTCGCGGGAAAACTCAGCGAGCAAGTGGCAAGAAGCATTTTAAAAACACGCCAAGAAATAGGCGAACGCACCATTAAAATGTACTGTACAGGCAAAGGTATAGCGGTTGCTGTTAATCCTATCCCCGTTGCTGACTTATTTGCCGCCGCCGCGATTGACATCAGCATGATTATCCATTTATCTAATATTTATGGTCTACCCATGTCAAAAACAGAAGCAGGCGACTTGATAAAGACCATTGCCGCACAAATGGTCTTATTATACGGCGCAGTATGGGCCGTTAATTTAGCCTCATCAGCACTCAAGTTCGGCACAGGAGGTATATCTACTCTGATCACTGCCGCAACCCAAGGTGCTATCGCATGGTACAGCACACTAATTATTGGTCGTGTCACGGAAACTTATTTAGTCAAAGGAAAGTCTTGGGGCGAAGTTGGTCCGAAACTGGCCGTACAAGAGATTTTAGACAGTTTAGATCGGGACTCGGTAATGAGTGAAGCCAAAGACGAGATCATGCGCTATCTAAAAAAAGAAAAAGGAAAATAATGAGCAAGCAAACATTAATTCGTGTCATCGTAACCTTAGTCGTTGCAGCGGGTGTTGGTGGCTATAGTTTTTTAACCAAGGATAAAAGCTATAACAACAGCAATAGCACCGTCTCTAATAAAGCGGAACACCCTACTCCAACCCTTGATGCACCCGCTAAAACCCTTGCCAAAATTCGTACGGAACGAGAGAACCCCAAAGCCCGTTTTTGGTTAGAAACAGAGGGCGAAGTGATTAAACTACTCAAAGATGATACTAAAGGGAGTCCTCATCAAAAATTTTTACTGCGGTTAGCACCTGATATTACCTTGTTAGTGGCTCACAATACGGCATTAGCATCCCGTGTCCCTGTAGAAAAAGGTGATCAAGTAAAAATTCGTGCACGTTATGAATGGAATAATCGGGGCGGCGTACTTCATTGGACACATCATGATCCTAAAGGAAAACAAGACGGGGGTTGGATTTATGCAGGTGGTAAATATTATAAATAATCACCCCAAGATTTAAATCCCTCAACTCAACAACTACTGACAAAGGATCTTTTTATCAGACAAACTCAATGGATACCTTGCTTTAAACCTTGTTTGTCTCAAGATCACAGCCGATATTGTTCTGCTTGTTTTTTAGTACGCTCGTTGTGGAAGGATTTTATTAAAGGTGATATTGCTTTGCGAGCAATGAGCTTAGTCTATATCACCTTATTATCATTAGTGCCGTTATTAGCCTTAAGTTTTTCGGTACTCAAAGCCTTTGGTGTGCATAATCAATTACAACCCATTTTACTGCAAGTCCTAGAGCCATTAGGACAAAAAGGGGTTGAGATCAGTGCTAAAATTATTGATTTTGTCAGCAATGTTAATGTTGGTGTGTTAGGCGCTGTGGGTCTAGTGGTCTTGGTTTATACCAGCATTGCTTTGATTAATAAAATTGAAGAAGCCTTAAATTTTAC
>JAGLBW010000068.1 GCA_023146545.1 Cocleimonas sp. | reverse complement strand
AAATTACTTTCGGTAATTGCCTTTACCATTATTTATTTACTCATGCCCAATGCACACGTAAAACCCAAGGTGGCCTTTATTGGCGCATTAATAGCGGCGTTCTTATGGCATTTAACCGGCAGTTTATTCGCTACTTTTATTGTCAATTCAAGCACACAAACGGCCATCTATTCTGCTTTTGCTAGTTTATTAGTATTTATGTTATGGATGTACGCCAGTTGGTTTATTTTATTATTTAGCGCGCGGATTGCCTTTTATATTCAACACCCTCAACACTCACGTTATTCACACCATACCAATGCACTCAACCCCGCCTTAATGGAAATGATTGCATTATCCATCAGCCAACACATCACGCAACAGGCTTACCAGAAAAAACCTGCACTCTCACTGCATGATTTAAGCCAGCGATTAAATATTCCTAATCACTTTATTCAGAACACATTAGAAGTCTTGGAAACACACCAACTCATTACAAAAGATGCTCAACATCCCCCTTGTTATATTTTAAGCACTCCAGCAGAAACCACAACAATCAATGCAATAAAAAAAGCAGTTGCTTATGGTAATTACGATCAAATGACACTGATGCACAATATTTTAGAGGGAACACCGTCACTGAACAGTTTAAATGAAACGTTGCAATCAGGCGTGCAACATAACAGTATCAGCTTAAAACACTTTTCACTTAAATCATCTCATTCTACTGACATCTAAATAGATTATTCTCTTGAAAGCACCGCTTGTAAAGCAACAGGATCAAAGTCACGGCTTACAATACATTCCCCATAAGATTTCATTAAAATAAGGCTCAAGACACCATCTTGGACTTTTTTATCCACTGACATCAAATCTGAAAATTGTGTGGCTGACATTGCTTTAGGCGGCTCAATGGGTAACTTAGCTTTTAACAGTAAATTTTTAACCCGTTGAACCGCCTCTTTGCTAATCCAATTCATTTTTTGTGATAACTCAGCTGCCATCACCATTCCAACCGAAACAGCCTCACCGTGCAACCATTTCCCATACCCCATACCGGTTTCAATCGCATGACCGAAGGTATGCCCCAGATTTAATAACGCACGCTGACCTGCTTCACGTTCATCGGCGGCAACAATTTCAGCTTTATGTTGACAGGAACGATAAATAGCATAGCGCAGTGCTGTTTTATCACGTTGTAACAATTTATCCATATTCTGATCCAGCCAATTAAGAAAATCCAGATCACGAATAAAACCATACTTAATCACTTCAGCAAGCCCTGCACTGAGCTGTTGATCATCTAGAGTATCTAAGGTATCAATATCAATCAAAACACATTGTGGCTGATAAAATGCACCAATCATATTTTTCCCCAAAGGGTGATTAACCCCTGTTTTACCGCCGACAGAGGAGTCAACCATTGCCAGCAAGGTCGTCGGCACTTGAATAAAAGGAATGCCCCGCTGATAACAGGCCGCGGCAAAGCCTGTCATATCACCAACAACACCACCACCTAAAGCAAACAAAGTCGTTTTTCGATCACAGCGTGCGGTTAACATTTGACTAAAAATTTGTTGCTCAACCTCTAATGTTTTATACACCTCACCATCAGGCAAAATGACATCTGTATTACGATAGGGGGACGTTATTTTATGCAATACATCCAAATAAAGGGGAGCAATGGTTTCATTGGAAACAATCGTTGTTGTTTTGCCTTGAATATGGGGATGAATTAGCTCAGCGTGTTGCAGTAAACCTGAACCAATATGAATTGGGTAGGTTCGATTCCCTAAGTCAACGGTTAATGTTTTCATAATTTATGACCCTTACCTTTCCAAAATTAATAATCCTAAAAATCACAGACTTTTTAATATTTTTTTACACACAATATGTATCTTCTCTCGCCCTGTTTTAATAATGCTATCCGCGACCTCAAGATAATAAGGCTCTCTTGATTTGAGTAGATCTCTCAATGTTTGCAAAGGGTTTTCAGTTTGCATTAAAGGACGTGATTTATCATGACGAATACGCGCATAGAGTTGTTCTGCTGTTGTACTCAGGTAAATCACATGCCCTGTTTCTTGGATAAGGTTACGCGTTTTTTTACTTAATACGCTCCCTCCTCCCGTTGCCAAGATAATATTACTCTGCAAGGACAATTCTGCAATCATTTGTTCTTCTCTTACACGAAACCCTTGCTCGCCTTCAATCTCAAAGATGGTTGCAATATTGACACCTGTTCGTGCTTGAATGGCACTGTCAGAATCATGTAATTCCATTTTTAAATATTTGGCTAAATGACGACCTACAGTAGACTTACCTGCCCCCATCAAACCAACTAATACAATATTTTTTTTCATCAAAGCGTTATGCCAGTATGTTCTAAAGGAATCAAGCAAAAAGCTGAATTTTCTCTTTATTGTTGAAACAACAGGCATCAAAAAAAAGGCACCTAAAAAGGAGCCTCTTTTTTGCAAGAGAAAAAATATTGATAACTAATCAAGTACCTTAGGGGTAACAAAGATTAATAATTCACGTTTATCTTCTTTCTTATAGGTACGCTGGAATAGCTTTCCAATATAAGGGAGGTCACCTAAGAAGGGTACTTTTTCTACGTCATTTTTATGTTCTTCTTCATGTACACCACCCAAAACAACCGTTTGACCACTTTCAACCAGTACTTGAGTATTAATCTCGCGCCGATTGATACTGGGTACACCCGCAAATATTTTACCGACGGTATCCTGATTGATTTTCAGATCCATAATAACGTGGTTATCTGGTGTTATTTGCGGTGTAACCTCCAACCTTAACGCTGCATTTTTAAAGGCAACTTTTGTTCCACCGTCTTTTGTGGTTGATAAGAAGGGAATGCCAACACCTTGTAAAACATGGGCTTGCTTCTTATTCGCTGTGACTACGCGTGGGGTTGAGATTACCTCACCTTTATTTTCTGCCTGTAATGCGGATAATTCTAAATCTAAGAGAAAGCTCTTAGCTAAGATAGAGAAACCAAACTTCCCTGCTGCACCAGCAATGGGCATATTAACATTCAAACGGTCAGAAAGGTTAGGGATTTTTACAGGTGATAAACCACCTGAAGATGAACCACTAGACGCATCATTGACCACTGAATTCAAGGCATTACTACTACCCGAGGTACTCATTAAACCACGACTACCAAAAGGGGCTAACTGAGTTGCACCAAAGCGTGCTCCAATATTTTTACCAAACTCATCATTGGCAATCACGATACGCGCCTCAATGGCAACTTGACGAATCGGTATATCAAGGCTTTTAACCATTTCACGAATCGCATCAATATGCGAAATAGAATCTTGTACTAAGAGTGTATTAGTCCGTCCATCAACCGAGATGCTCCCTTTTTTCGATAATAAAGTCCCTTCATTATCTCCCTTTGATGCTTTGACTAATTCAATCAAGTCTTCCGCTTTAGCAAAGTTAACTGCAATATATTCAGTCACTAATGGCTCTAGCTCTTGAATTATTTTAAGTGACTTTAATTCTCGTTTTTCTTTTTCTGCCAATTCTTTCGCTAAAGCAACCCAAATCACATTACCGTTACTGCGCATGCCTAGTGCTTTCGACTCTAATACAATATCTAATGCTTGATCCCATGGCACACTTTTTAATCTCAGGGTAATATTACCTTTAACACTATCACTCACGACGATATTTTTGTCAGTAAAATCTGCTAAAAGTTGTAATACAGACCGAATTTCAATATCTTGGAAATTTAAAGAGAGTTTTTTACCCTTATAGACTTTTTTCTTTGTTTTTAAAGGATTTTTAACCTTAGCTTTGCGTTTAGCTTTAAGCTTAATTCGCTTCATTAAAACGATATAATTCCCACCTTCATGCCGTGCCTCATAAGTAAAAGCTGTTCTTGCGGTAATGTCTATCTGTGCATTGGTACCGTGGCGGGTAATGTCAAGGTAAGCAGCAGGGGTAGCGAAATCCAACACATTTAAACGCCGAGAGGCTTGTTTAAGACGAACTTTTTCTAATACCAGAGAGACTTTATTGCCTTTTTTAACCGCTTTAACCACGACTTTAGAATGGGGTAGTGGAATAATGATACGGCCGTTACCATTACTTTCACGTCTGAAATCAATCAACCCTAAAAAATTAGAAGGTGCTCGATGATGTACCACTTTTTTTGCATTCTTTGCAGGTTCATACATATACGGTCTAATCGGAGCTTGACCTTGAGGACGTGTTGTATAGTTATTTGCCATCGATTGATGACTTACGGATTGCCGATGCACAATAGGAAGCGATGAACGATTAGGATCAGGTCGTGCCGCAACGGATTGGCGGATTTTGAAAAAAGTAATCTGCACCTCATTACCCACAACTTTTGTTCTGTAACGTCCCACTTTTTTAAGCATCACCATCACCCGTAATTTTCCTGATGCTCTTGCAAATTTTACCTGTTTAACTAGATTGGATTGAATAATTTCATTCCGTAATTTGAAGGCAGATACGGTATCAGGAAAGTCCAACACCAAAATTTTGGATGATTTCAATATAAAATTTTTGGGGGCGGTTACGATACCATCAAATTGTAATTTGATTAAGGTATTACCTGATGCTTGTTGGAGTGTATTAATTGCTTGTAAACTATTCGTTGCTTGACAATTTTCGGTTGCCAATAGAACGACTGGCAGCGTTAACGCAAACATAGCGTACTTAAATGTTTTCATTTTCAGACCTGTCATAACACTATTATTTTTATTTTTAAATTATTGTTCTGGTTCGAAACAAGGTTAAATAAGACCTGTTTTAAAAAAACAAAGACCAAACTAACGCAATAATTTGTAAGGATTCAGGCGCAAACGTACCGCATACAAATGATTATTGGTAGAATGTGACAACAAGAGGTTTCAACACTACGATGGGGACGTTGGTATTTGAAGACAATGAGTCGCATAAAGATGTACCAAAGACAAAAACCTTGATGAATCATTTTTATTATTTTTATATGCATTCCATAGCCTGTATTCTTGTAACTATAAACGCTATAAGAGGTTTCAAACAAGATAATTAAGCCGAAAGGTACAGCAAAAAACAGACGATCAATTAGGTTAAAATACAAAGAATAAATACTATAAAATCATTAGCTTAATGTGATAATAAATTATTCTGCTATTATAAAAAAAAGGCGTTAGAAACGGTGCAGTAATATTTGCACTACGTCTAAAACCTTGTTTTCACTTTTAAGCAAAAAATGTCATTAGAATACTTGGCTGGTCTATTTTAGATGGAATAATTCGACTAAAAATCGCCCTACGCTAACCTATTAGCCTTGTAAATTTGTCCTATTCAATCTTTTAAATTCAAAGAAATTTCTCTTTCCTTATAGCCTCCACTGCCATTGGGTACAACCTCTTTAAGATCAATTTTTACTTCTGAAATAGATAAAATACGTCCATAATTTTGTCCTATAAAATTACCTTTTTTAATGCTTTGTACTCCACCATCAGGGGTTCTAATCAAAGCCCACAAGGTCTTTTCTTTGCTAACCGTACCAACCATTTCTAAACCATCCAAAGGGAAACTTTCCAAGAACTCTCGAACACGCGTTGTATCTAACTTAATCCCATTATCAATAATTTTTGGTGTGGTATCGGGAATCAGCATGGACACATCAAAGGGGTTTTTATCATGTTTAGGGTAAACATAGCGTAAATAAGGCTTTAATTCGGGCATAGGATCGATTGGTTTAGCAGGGGCGGCTTTTTTTTCTGAAAAATAATCATCAATATCAGAAATATCTTTATTACAAGCGGATAAGAAAACAGTCACAAGAGTAAAAGTTAATAAATTTAATATCAACTGGATAGGCGGCAATTTCATTAGACATCCCCCTCTTCTTCATCTGCACCTTCTTCCATGTAACGGTAGGTCTGAATCGTTGCCTCCATCACAATCCGCTTAACTGGCTTTTTCCTTCGCGTATTACTTTTAGTTGGTGTGGTGTTTTTTTCTTTTTCAGGTTCAAGACGAATATCATTAATGGTAACAATGCGAGGTAATGCGGATAAATCACTAACAAATGAGGCTAACTCGTCATATTGCCCTTTTGCTTTTAGCTTAATCGGCTTGATCGCATAAAATTCTTTACGCAATTCAGGTTTTGGTTCAAACAAATCAATCTCCAAACCATTGGATAAACCCTTCTCGGAAATATCAAGGATTAAACCAGGAATTTCAGTATCACTGGGTAATTGCTTAATCAGAGAACCAAAGGATTGTTGCATCTCATCCAATTGTGCTTTATACGCAGGCAGTTGATTTGCACGGGCTTGTTTCTTTTCATACGTTACTCTTAGCCCCTGTTCTTCCCTCTGCGCTCTTTCTAAGTGTTCAATCTGATCAGTAATTACCATCTTATAGCCTAAGAATAAAACCGCGACAATAATGATAATGATCGCAATAATCTTAACTGGCATTGAGACATTACCAGGGTCCTCCATCAAGCTATTAAACTCTTGAAAATCAATTGCCATGACTTCCCTCTTCTGTTTCTTTATCAGGTGCGCTTTTAAGCACTTGGGTTACATTAAGGCTAAAACGACGCAAACGATTTTTATCCTTTTCATCATCAATACTAATTTTGCCAAGATCAGAGGACTTTAACCAAGGTGAAGCATTAAGCCGTTTCATATAGCTCGAAACACGGGTATTCGATTCAGCCTTTCCTTCCAGCTTAACTTTTCCCGACTCTTGCTCCAGCTTGGTTAAAAATAAACCTTTAGGCAGTGCATTTACCATCTCATCAAATAAATGCACAATACCTGGTCGGGTATACTGTAAACGTTCAATCACCTCAATACGTTCCATTAAGGCTTTTTTTGTCGCATCCAATTTTTCAATTGTTTTAATATCTTTCTCAATGCGCTTAGTTTCTGCTTTAATATAATTATTGCGTTGCATTTGCTGCGCAATTTCATTTTCATGATAGGTATAAGCCGCAAAAACACTGATCGCACCAAAAGCAACGCCAGCCGCAACCATAATCACAAACGTTTGTTGACTCTTTTTCCGAGCTTCCTCACGCCAAGGTAATAGATTAAGCCCCGCCATACTATTCCAATCCCCTTAAAGCAAGCCCTGTAGACACTAGCATTGCAGGTATATCACTGGTAAAACGAGCAGGATTAACCCGTCCATTTAACACCATCTTGGAAAAAGGATTAGCTAATGCGACGGGAATATCAGTGGCTTCCTGAATTTGCTCATCAATCCCAGGGATACTGGCACACCCCCCTGATAATAATAATTTTTCGACTTGACCTTGTTGCGTTGAAGCATGATAAAACTGCAAAAATCGCTGTACTTGTCGCACCATATTTTCTCTAAACGGATCAAGTACTTCAGGAATAAAGCCTTCAGGAAGGTTGCCATTTTTCTTGGCTAAACCTGCTTCGGAATACGGTAAACCATAGCGTTGCATAATTTCTTCAGTCAACTGCTTACCACCAAAGACTTGCTCACGGGAGAACACCACGCGTCCTTTATGAAACACATTAATCCCCGTCATTGACGCACCAAAATCAACCACAGCAACGGTGTCGTAGTCACCTATATCATCCACAAGATTACTGAACAGTAACTCCACAGCATGAGATTCTAAATCAACCACATCAACACTTAGACCTGCCATTTCTGCGGCAGCCAAACGGACTTCAACATTTTCAGTACGGGTTGCACCGAGTAGCACATCCACCATCCCTTTATTTTCTTGAGACGGACCGAGTATCTCAAAGTCAAAATTAACCTCATCCATTGGGTAAGGAATATATTGCTCCGCTTCTAAAGAAATTTGAGCTTCCATTTCACCTGCAGGAATGGTATCAGGCATGGAGATAATTTTATTGATTGCCATCGAAGAAGGAATACCTAAGGCACAATGGCGACTTTTAGTACGGCTGTTTTTAATGACTTTACGAATAGCTTCACCAACAGGATCAGCTTCAATAATATCACGCTCAAAAGCAGCCCCTTCAGGTAAAGACGCAACAGCGTAACTATCGACACGGTATTCATTGCCTCGACGCGAAAGCTCAATAAGCTTTACCGCAGAAGAACTAATATCAATACCAAGGAGATTACCTTTTTTTCGTCCAAAGGAAAACATTGAATAAACACCCCACCTTAGTTGTTATTTTTATTATAATTTTTATTTATTTTTTGGCGTAGCTTCGGCTACTTTGACGAACAAAAAGTCAACCAAGCCTGAATCTTTATCATACAGACAACACCTAGACACCAGCTAAACGTGCTACATTTAATGCTTATAAATTCATTATTTATTCAAACATCACATAAAAAACACCGTTTAGGTACAAATTTTCCATCGGTGTCAGGTAGGCTATTGATTATATAAATTTGGCGTTTTTAACCAAAAAAAATCCAAGGGTTAAAAAGAATAGCAACAACAATATTCTATCCGTAGCGTACGACTAGCAGTTGGGAACAAAATAGTCTACCCTCTGTTCAATACGCTTCGTCGATCACTGTTATTGTTAATGTTCTCTGAACCCTATTCAAACATTAGACCCGAATAAAAATAAAGAATATGCTGAAATTTTTTGCTAAGTTATTTAAATGGATTGTTGCTCCTTTAATTGTTATCTCTTCTTTAGGGATCGTTGCGCTTGCGGCTTTTTATTTTTACTACATGAACGGATCAAGTCTGCCGTCTGTTAATGAATTACGAAATGCTCAATTGCAATTACCGATTCAAGTGTACAGTAGAGAAGACAAACTTATTGCTGAGTTTGGTCGCTTTCGTCGTCGCCCAGTGAGTATTGATGAAATACCACATCAAATGATCAATGCCTTTATTGCCATTGAAGATGCTCGATTTTATCAACATAAAGGTGTTGACCTTAAAGGCATTATACGTGCAGTCGTTACGGCTATTAAAAACCGACACCTGAGTCAAGGTGCCAGCACTATTACGATGCAACTGGCACGTAATTTTTTCTTAAGCTCCGAAAAAACCCTAGATCGAAAAATCAAAGAAATGTTCTTAGCCTTTAAAATAGAAAAAGAGCTAAGCAAAGAAGAAATTCTTGCCCTGTACCTTAATAAAATATACTTAGGCAAAAGGGCTTATGGTGTTGGCTCTGCAGCAGAAATCTATTACGGAAAAACCTTAAAGCAACTGACCTTAGCAGAAACGGCAATGATTGCAGGTTTGCCGAAAGCTCCCTCCAAATATAACCCCATCAACCGTCCCAAGCGCGCGTTGCAACGACGCAATTACATCCTTAAGCGCATGTTAGAACAACATTATATTAGAAAAACAGAATACGAACAGTCCGTTAACGAAAAAATTACCGCCAAAGTTCATTACAAAGCCTCTCAAACCTATGCACCCTATATGGCAGAAATGGCACGCGTCGAAATTTTAAAACGATATGATCCTAATGATGTCTATACGCTTGGTCTCAAAATATACACGACCCTCGACAGCAAGGAACAAGCGCTAGCAACCCGTACATTACGCCAGCATTTACTCAAATATACACGTCGTCATGGCTACCGAGGTGCTGAGGATCATATCGATATTGATACCTTTGACCAAACCGCTTTACAAAAAAAGCTCAGCAGTTACAAAACCTATGCCAGTATTTATCCTGCATTGGTGGTTAGCGTCAATAAAAAACAAGCCATTTTACGTATTAACCAACAAGCCGCCCCGATTACACTTACACTGCCTCAACTTGCTTGGGCAAGACGTTATATTAATGAAAATAGACGAGGCTCCAAAGTTAGACGGGTAAGCGATGTACTTAAGCGCGGTGATATTATCCGTGTCCAAAAAAATAAAAAGGGAAAATGGCGGTTCACCCAAATTCCCAAAGTTACAGGTGCATTAGTCTCACTTGACCCTAAGGATGGCGCAATTAGAGCCATTGCGGGGGGGTTTGATTTTACTTACAGTAAATTTAACCGTGCTATTCAAGCCAAACGTCAACCAGGCTCTAGCTTTAAACCCTTTATTTACAGCGCCGCTTTGGCAAAAAACTTTTCACCTGCGTCATTGATAGATGATGCCCCCATGAAGATCCCTGGTAGTAAATGGAATCCTCAAAATTATGGGCATAAATTTGGGGGGCTGACGCGTCTACGGGTTGCCTTAGCTAAATCTAAAAACCTAGTCTCTATTCACTTATTGGAAAATATAGGGATTCAATATGCCATTAGTTACGCCACAAAATTTGGTTTTAAGAAAGAAAGACTTCCCGCCAATCTAACCCTTGCATTAGGCACAGGCTCATCAACACCGTTAGAGATGGCAACCGCTTATGCACCGTTTGCCAATGGCGGCTATAAAGTCGATAGCTACTTTATTCGTAAAATAAAAGATAAGAATGACCGCGTCCTGTTTCAATCGCAAGCTAAGATAGCTTGTACGGCTTGTCCAACCCCTCGTTTTGATCAAGTCGATGAACGGGCTAAAAACTCTAAGTTTGCCAAACGTATCATGAAGCCTTATGTCCA
>JAGLBW010000067.1 GCA_023146545.1 Cocleimonas sp. | reverse complement strand
ATGATCAAAAAGATGCATGGTTTTGTGGTTTTACCCCAAAAAAAGTGACCACCGTTTGGATGGGATTTGATAAAGTGAAACCTTTAGGTTCTCATGAAACCGCGACTCAAGCCGCGCTACCTATTTGGATTGACTTTATGAAAGCGACCTTAGCAGGGACAAAAAATGTCCATTTTGAACGTCCCAAAGGGTTAAAACGGGTGGTATTGGATGCAACTACCAGCTTACATCCCAATAGCTTAACCACCGCCACCATCAAGGAAAGTCTGACACCGAAGCAAATGCCCTCACAGAAAGCCCGTTTGAAGTACCAGCAAACCAATAGAGGGCGAATGGATCCCGAAATAAAAAAAGCATTAGATCTTGCACTCAAAGAGGCGAAAACACCACGACACCGAGAGCGTTTAATTAGAGAAGCAGAACAACGACAGAAAAACTTAATCCGTCGCAGGCAAGCACAAAAAAACCGTTTAGCACAGGAAGGAAAAACACCACAAGCAAACTTTAACCTGAAAAATGCGGCAGATGAAGCAAGGTTAGAACAACTGATGAAAGAAATTGTTGAAATACCTGAACAGTTATTCTAAAAATGAGGAAAATTATTTAATTTTCATTCCTAAAGGGTTCTGAACATCCCAATGGAGATCTAACAAGGGATCAAAGGCAAGCACCTCGCCCTCGGCTATCTTAATATTTTCAGGAAGGGATAAAGGCTTATGTTGACGTACTAATGTCATTTTCTGCCTGTTATAAGGCAACTGATAAAAATCAGCACCGTTCAATGATAGGAATTTTTCCAGTTGATCCAATGCCTTTTCTTGTTCAAATACTTGAGCTACCACCGAAATTGCATTAGCAACATTAAAAATACCCGCACAACCACAAGCGCTTTCTTTAGCTTCTGCTAAATGAGGTGCAGAGTCGGTGCCTAAGAAAAACTGGGAGTCACCGCTTGTTGCTGCCTTAACTAAGGCTAAACGATGCTGTTCTCGTTTAGCAACGGGCAAGCAATAGTAATGGGGTTTAAGCCCTCCGACCAATAGGGCATTACGATTAATCACTAAATGATGGGGAGTTATCGTTGCCGCGGTATCTTGATCACAAGACAAAACATAATCCACACCCTCTTTCGTCGTTAAATGCTCAAAAACAATCTTAAGCTTTGGAAAGCGTTCGCGAATTGGCATTAATTTTGTTTCGATAAAAACTGCTTCGCGATCAAAAATATCAATTTCAGCATCCACCACTTCCCCATGCACTAAAAAGGGCATCCCAATGGTTTCCATAACCGTTAATACAGGATAAATTTTCTCTAAATCCTTCACTCCAGCATCCGAATGCGTGGTTGCACCCGCAGGGTATAACTTTACAGCAGCTACTTTTCCTGCTAAAAAACCTGCCTTAACATCCTTTGGATCGGTTTTTTCCGTCAAATACAACACCATTAACGGTGTGAAATTATCTGTTTCAGGAATACAAGCCGTAATCTCTTGACGATAAACTTCTGCATCAGCAACCGTCACCACAGGCGATGGCAGGTTAGGCATAACAATCGCACGTCCAAAGTGTTGACTAGTAAACGGTAAGACCTGTTTTAACATCTCTCCAGAACGAAGGTGAAGATGCCAATCGTCAGGCATAGTAAAGGTTAAAGTAGAAGAAGACATGATAGGGTAAGCTCATTAGAAAGAGGAAAAAGCGAGAAAAAGATTGGAATCATCACGTCTCAACAACAACTAACGGATACGATCTAACACCACAAACGTCATCTTGTAATTATTTTTATCATCGGGGAAATGCACCGTTTCGTTTACTTCTTCCCATTGGTACTGTTGGTAATCGGGGAAAAAAGTATCACCATCAAGTGTTGCCTCAATCAAAGTGAGGTAAAGGCGATCGGCTTGATCTAAAAATTGATGGTATAAATGAGCGCCCCCTGTAATAAACAGCTCATCCGCTTGGGGTATTTTTTTATCAATACAATGCATCGCTTGTGCTAACGAGCTAACGACTTCACAACCTGAAATTTGCAGCGTCGCATTGCGTGTCATAACCAGATTTAAACGATGAGGTAAGGGATGCCCAATGGATTCATAGGTTTTTCGTCCCATTAAAATAGGGCTACCTATTGTTGTTTTTTTAAAAAAAGCGAAGTCCGCAGGTAGATGCCAAGGCATTTGTTGGTCTTGACCAATTACTCGCTGGTGTGCCAGCGCAGCAATCATAGAAATTCTCATGATAGATTAATTACTAAAAAAGGCTTATTTTACAACCCGTAAGGTTGGTTTTTTCCTACGAGGAGGCGGTGTATCTTGAGATTCGAGGGGCGTGTTATCAGAAGGCGGTGGCGTACCGTGCTCTTCTTCATTGAACATCATCCCTTCACCATTTTCAGCGGCATAGATTGCCAGAATAGCCTGCATTGGTGCATAAATGTTATAAGGCTTTCCACCAAAACGCGCACTAAAAGTCAAACAGTCATCATCAATGATTAAATTCTGCACTGCCGAAGGTTTAACATTTAAGATAATTTTACCCTCATCAACATATTGCTGAGGGATAACCACGTCATCATCCAGTGCATTAATCACCACATGAGGCGTTACATCATTATCCATAATCCATTCATAGATCGCTTTCACTAGATAAGGACGGTTTGAGGTCATCATGGTCTTATAGCTTTTTCAGCATCCGATAAGGCATTTTGATACATATCACGCGAGAAAACACGATCCATATAATCCATCACAGGCTTTGCATCAGAGGCAGGCAAATCAATTTGGTATCGCGGTAAACGCCATAAAATAGGCGCAATAGTACAGTCCACTAGAGAAAAATCATTGCTTAAAAAATAAGGTTTAATAGCAAAAACTTCTGCCGCAGAAATGACACTATCACGCAATAATTCCCGCGCTCGACGAACCCGCTCATTTTCACCTGATTCTAGCTCAGCGGCTAAAGAATACCAGTCTCGCTCAACACGGAATAACGCTAAACGTGAGTGCGCACGATTAACAGGGTCAACAGGCATTAAGGGGGGGTGTGGAAAACGCTCATCAAGGTATTCCATAATCACGCGTGCATCGTACAGTACCAGATCACGATCAATTAAAGTTGGTGCCGTGTTATAAGGGTTTAATTCAGAAAGATCTCCAGGTTTGTTGTCAGGGTCTATCTCAATAATATCGACAGCAATATCTTTTTCTGCTAGCACAATGCGTACACGATGGCAATCGATACAATCTGGCAAGGTGAATAACGTCATAACAGAACGGCGATTTGCAACTGAACTCATCCAAAATCTCCCAAAATAATAAAATATAAACAAAAAAGACCATTCACCAAAAGGTGAATAGCCCGAGGATGCTACACTAGATTCAGCTTAATGAACATCTTTCCAGTATTCTTTCTTCAAGAAATACGCAAAGATGAAGAAGATGCCTAAAAATAGCAAGGTAAAGATACCGTAAGTACTACGGTTTAGCTGTGCAGGCTCACTGATATACGCCAAGAAATTCGTTAGATCACGAACCGTTTGGTCATATTCAGCAGGACTTTGTTTGCCTTCTTTGACTAACTCTAAATGATCAATCACTTTATCAATCTTATGTGAAGATTTGACTGAGTAACTGCTCTTAGGAATTACCTTATATTTACCCTCTTTCGGATTATCTTGAACATATTTATCCGCTTCGGCTTGGCTATCAAAAGAAGCAACGTCCTTTTTATTGAACAATACGTTGTATTTAGTATTGGCTTCAACCACTGCCTTTGCTTCTTTTTCGTCCTTATGGCTACTCATCAGCGAGTCACCAAACAAACCTAACTTAACCACTTCAAAAACACGCGAAACTTCTAGCGCTTTATTGGCTTCGGCTTCGGAGGTAAAAGACGCTTCAAGATTATGCCCATGATGCATCACATCATAACGATAAACAGGGGCTTGAACACCTTGCAAGTCTAATAAAACATGCGGCATACCGACACTATCAAACACCGTATTATTCATTCCAAAAGGACGACTATCATCCTCGTAGAAAGATTTCATATAAGTATAAATCCAATCAGCGCTACGCGAACGTCCAACCAATGATAAATCAGGCGGTACACTACCAAACCAGTTCGCTGCATCTTTATGAGGGATTGCACTGGTCATCAGCGCACCAACTTTAGAAGGTTTATCATCATCATCACGCGTAAAAATAATGGCTTTGATTTGTTCATCACTAACTCCAGTATCTGCCGCAATACGATTAGCACGACTGAATTTTAGGGAATGGCAACCTTGACAATAATTAGCAAAGTTTTTTGCACCCCGTAATAAACTGGTTTTGTTCTGAACATTAATATTTGATGCTTCTAAATGAACACCACTGTTCGCAAAGACAGCCGAGGAGATCAGTACCGAAGTCATCATCCCTGCTGAAAGCATGTTAAGAATAGATCGTTTCATTGTATTGTCCCTCATCCTGTTACCCTCTCTGGAACAGCTTTCTCTTCGTTACAACGGGAGACAAACATTGGCAATAATAAAGTCGATGCTAAATAAATTGCAGGTAAAGCCAACATAACCCAGAAATAATGACGCTGAGGTCCTGTAAAACTGTCATTCCAACGCAACCAATCAGTGAACAGAACCACTGCAAATAAGGCAACAAACCAGAAGAAATACTTAGCTTTGCTAGGGTAACTGTGTGCCATCGTCACAAGGAAGAACAAGAAGTAAATTTGTGTGGCACGCGTTCCTAACTCTCGGAAGAAGTCAGTCACAGGCATCACGCCTAAATAACCCAAGATCAAGAAAAAAGCAGCAAACCAAATGATATTGATTTTATGTGCTGTATTTCTATAGCGAATTGATTTAATCGGATTCTTATCCAACCAAGGCAGAATAAACAAGACCGCAATCGCCGCAAACATCGCTAAGGTTCCATACCACGGATCAGGTACGGCACGTAATACCGTATAGAATGGCGT
>JAGLBW010000066.1 GCA_023146545.1 Cocleimonas sp. | reverse complement strand
TCTAAGAAATAACCACCCCCCTCAGGGATAAAGAACAAAATAACAAAGAACACCATTAAAAACACCACCACACCCATAATGTCTTTCACACTATAGTAAGGATGGAAGTTAATACCATCGAGTGGAATGCCTTTCTTATTCTTTAACTTCTTGATCTCAACACCATCAGGGTTGTTAGAACCCACAACGTGTAGTGCGACAATATGCACAAAGACTAAGCCGACAAGAATCAAGGGTACTGCAATCACATGGAAAGCAAAGAAACGGTTTAAAGTCGGGTCGGAGATAACAAAGTCACCACGAATCGTCGTGGACACCACATCACCGATATAAGGAATGGTATTAAACAGGTTAATGATAACCTGCGCACCCCAGAACGACATTTGACCCCAAGGCAATAAATACCCCATAAAGGCTTCGGCCATCAGCGCTAAATAAATAGCCATACCAATCAGCCAAACTAATTCACGCGGCCCTTTGAAAGAACCATAAATTAAGCCACGGAACATGTGCAAATAGACCACAATGAAGAACATTGATGCGCCTGTCGAATGCATATAGCGAATAAACCAGCCCCCAGGGACATCCCGCATAATGTATTCAACTGATGTAAACGCCAAGGCGGTATCAGGCTTGTAGTGCATGGTTAAAAAGATGCCTGTGACAATCTGAATCACCAACACCAACATGGCTAAAGAGCCAAAGAAATACCAAAAATTAAAGTTTTTTGGCGCATAATACTCCGCCAAATGCTCGTTCCATACCTTTGTTAAGGGGAACCGAGCGTCAATCCAATTGACTAACCCACCCATTATGCAGCTCCTTTACTTTCACCCACCAAAATAGTGGTGTCATTTTTATAGTAATAAGGTGGCACAACCAAATTTGTTCCTGCGGGTGAGCCTTTAACAACTCGTCCTGCTAGATCAAAACGTGAACCATGACAAGGGCAATACCAGCCCCCTTTCCATTCTGCACCTAAATCAGCAGGGGCTAATTCGGGTCTAAAGGTTGGTGAACAACCAAGGTGTGTACAGATACCGACAAGCACAAGGTATTCTTTTTTAATCGAACGGTATCCATTTTGTGCAAACATTGGCTGTTGACTGACCACCTCAGAATCAGGGTCTTTCAATTTTGTGTCATTGCTTGGCAACATTGAAAGCATTTCATCAGTGCGATAAACAATCCACACGGGTTTACCTTGCCAAATTACACGTATTAACTGCCCTTTTTCAATTTTAGAAACGTTAATTTCTACAGGTGCACCTGCAGCCAATGCTCTTGCACTGGGTGTTAACGATAGGATAAATGGAGCTGCGATAGCGGCTGCACCTGCGGCACCAACAACGGATGTTGCACCAACAAGAAAGCGCCTACGGCTCTTATTTACTTCTGAATTTGCCATGACTGACTCACTCCCGAAATTTAACAAAAATGGGGAATCACATAAATTACGGAAGAGGTCACGTAATGATAAGCCACTTACAATTGTATCAAAAAGCAAGCAATGTGTTAGATGATAAATTTATCTGGATAATCAAAACGCTTATCTGAGATAAGTAAAAACATAAAATATTTTCCATTATAGTATGTGAAAATTATTGGTGTTCGACTTCTCTATAAAAATAAGCATTCAGCCTTAATGTTGATATATTTTGAGAATATAGCCACCGATATTCATACTCTAACGCCCATTAAGTCATTTGCTTTATGAGCATGCCAACAACATTTAACGACAGAAAAAATTAACTCACCGATCCAATTACGCCCTTTAAAATTGCTTTATTTTAACCACAAGCAGCCTTCTATGTGATCATTTGTAACTGCCTTTGAAGGTTAACCCGTAAAGGCAAATACAATATAAATCTGAGGGAAAATTCTACTACGCTATAAATTTATCTTATTTGACTGACGTCAATTACAAACCATCTATAGTCATCTAAAAACCAAAATAAATAACAAAAATTAAGCAAAAATATAAATCTACTTTATTTTCAGCGTGTAAGTAGCGCTCCCTCAAATTAGAAGAATTTTATCTGTTTTTTAAGCATATAAGCGGATGCTTAAAAAGATCGTATCCTCGCTTATGTTCTCTCTAAGGTCAAGATTTAATCCTTAATTCCCCCTCAAAAAGTAGATAATTTTATTTCACATATCCCAAAGAGAATATAAAACGACTAATTTACGCCCATAAAAAATACTTAAACCCTATTGTCATTATTGTTACTATTTTCAGCTAAAAAATAACGATAACCCTTAAAAATAGGGGCTATTTTTCACCCCATTCAATGTCATCACTGACACCCCATTAACTTTGTTTCGCGATGCTTTGCTTCTCCCGCAGTAGCATGAGCACTTGCCTTCAAACACCAATTAAACTGTGGTAAAAAATCAAAGCTCCAACGACTATTCTTCTCGCCATGCTTTGCAATATTAAACCCACAAAGATCACGTTCAGCACGTTTTGTTTGTTGCGTTGCCAAGCGGGCATAGTGCTTGCAATAAGCACGAGTCACTCGCTTACCTTTTAAATGCTCTGCTTGACGCATAAATTGCAAATAATAAGCGTTTGTACTCACTGTAGCAGAGAATGATAAGGCAATATTAGCTTGAGCGCGTTGCTTATACCGTGGGCTATTACAATTACTCCCCGCCCATTTGCAGCCTATATTCCAGCCTTGAGTTACCGCACTCATTCGTTTTTGTACATTAGGATGATCAGAGAAGTCTTCATTACGATGGATTGTTAATACGCGCATCAGCGCTTGCGTATTTTTTAATGAAGCCCCCATACCTGCAAGGGCTTGCCCTGCAAAATGATCCGCTTGAAGTTCGTACTGTCGTTGCAACGCCAATTGTTGTGAAATAGCAAGGTGTCGATTTTGGTTTATTTTTATAAGGTGTTGGTAGCGATGATGACCAATTTCATGCGCTAATGCTGTCACACGCCCCCAATATTCCTCATTTGCCTCACTGGCAATTTTTTCCAGATAAACGGAGTCATAAACAATGATCCGCTTATTCTCGATCACCGTTGCGGCGACGTTAGAGTACTTAGGCACACGGCAAACATGGTAACGTTGCTGTAATTTATTGGCGGTAAGGATTTTATCGATCATATCCTCAATCAAGGGTTCTGCATTATGGAGCTGAAAAACATTGCAACTAAAGCGAGGATCGGCAACTGCATAATCGGCACTCGCTAGACATAAAAAACCAAAGATAACACCTTTAAGACCACGCATAAGATACCTTCAAAATTTCAGAGAAACACACCACCGTCATCCTAGCACATAGGATACACTCAATGCCTTCTGCACCCTCTCTGGTACAGTTTTTCTCGGAAAACGATCAGGTTTTAGCGTTCAAACAGGATTATCAATATCAATAAAGGTATGTACTAAACCATGCTTTGCGGCAAGGTGATCCCCTAAAGCACTGACACCATAACGTTCGGTTGCATGATGTCCTGCCGCGATATAATGAATACCTGACTCACGCGCAACATGAACCGTATGTTCTGATATTTCACCACTCATAAAGGCATCAACACCTAAATCAACTCCCTTATGAATCCAATCTTGTGCACCACCACTACACCACGCAATACGGCGTATCGCATGATCTCCCCCGCTAATAAGTAACGGTTTACGACCCAAATCCTTTTCAATCTTTTCACCCAATGCTTCAAGGCTCATGTACTCGTCTAATCGCCCGTAATTCCCAACGCCTTGCGAATCCATTACGCCTTCGGTTGAAAAACCAAAGCGTTCGGCTAATTGAGCATTGTTGCCGAACACAGGGTGAGCATCTAAAGGTAAATGATAAGCCAATAAACTAATATCATTGAGCATTAATTTTTTCAGCCGACTTCTTTTCATCCCAACAACACACGGGTTTTCTTTATTCCAAAACCAACCGTGATGCACCAATAAAGCATCAGCCTGTTGTTCAATCGCCGCATCAATTAACGCATTACTGGCAGAAACACCACTGATTAAACGGTGAATTTCATGTTTTCCTTCAACTTGCAAACCATTAGGAGCATAGTCTTTAAACAAGTCAACAGACAATAAGTCATTGGTGTATTCAACTAATCCATTTAATGATGACATACTCAATCCTTTATTTAATTCTAAACTCAGCAGAACGTGCATGAGCGGTCAAGCCTTCACCGTGGGCTAATATTGAGGCTGTTTTTCCCAGCTCAGAAGCTCCCTCAGCAGAGCACCCAATGAGCGAAGAGCGTTTCTGGAAATCATAAACACCCAACGGTGAAGAAAAACGTGCAGTACGTGAGGTCGGCAAGACATGATTAGGCCCTGCACAATAATCACCAAGGGCTTCAGCGGTATAACGTCCCATAAAAATAGCACCAGCATGACGAATTTTCTTTGCCATTTCTTCAGCATTATCAACGGAGAGTTCTAAATGCTCTGGTGCAATGTAATTAGCAATCTTAATCGCATCATCCATATCAGCCGTTTGAATTAAAGCACCCCGAACGTCTAAGGATTGACGAATAATATCCGCACGGGGCATTTCCTTAATCAGACGATTGATACTGTCGCTTACTTTTACCAAAAAATCAGCATCAGGACTCAATAAAATAGATTGAGCATCTTCGTCATGCTCTGCTTGAGAAAATAAATCCATCGCAATCCAATCAGGATCAGTCTTGCCATCACAAATAATCAATATTTCAGAAGGCCCTGCGATCATATCAATGCCTACGGTACCATAAACCATCCGTTTTGCCGTTGCGACATAGATATTCCCCGGTCCGACCACCTTATCAACCTGAGGAACCGTGTCGGTTCCATAAGCTAAAGCCGCCACCGCTTGCGCACCACCAATAGCAAACACACGATCAACCCCTGCAATCTTTGCCGCTGCAAACACCAGTTCATTCACCTCACCAGCGGGTGTAGGAACAACCATAATTAATTCAGGCACACCCGCTACCTTAGCAGGAATCGCATTCATCAAGACCGAGGAAGGATAAGCGGCTTTACCCCCAGGAACATACAACCCCACCCGATCCAAGGGCGTAACCTGTTGCCCTAAAACAGTTCCATCCGCTTCGGTATAAGACCAAGACTCCATTTTTTGATGCTCGGCATAAGCCTGAATACGATGAGCCGCCTTTTCCAATGCACCGCGTTGCTCTTCATTTAAACTATCGAATGCCGTTTGTAATCGCTCAGGAGAAACTTCCAGTTCGGACATCGTCTCAACATCAGTTTGATCGAAACGATTCGTGTATTCGACAATCGCTTGATCACCACTTTCTTTAACCGCATGGAGTATATTAGTAACGGTGGTTAACACCGCCTCATCAGAGACCCCATCCCACGCTAACATTTTATCTAAACGCGTCCAAAAATCATTGTCTTCGGTATTCAACGTCGCTATTTTTACTGTCTCTATCATAATCTTTATCGTTGTTATTTATAATATTGCTGACAAGAACCCCCTTGTGTCTTTAGCTCAGGGGAAGTTGACTATTGAGGACTATTTGTTGCGTCGAGCATCCACTGCCATTGCTAACATACGCAACAGGTCATTGGTGGCATCCCAGCCAATACACGCATCGGTAATACTTTGACCATAAACCAAATCCTGCTTTGCTTTTCCATCCGCATTTTGTTTGCCTTCAACCAAATGACTTTCAATCATAACGCCAAAAATAGATTGACTTCCGATCATCACTTGCTTAGCAATATCAGCACCCACTAGCATTTGTTTATTATAGTCTTTTTCACTATTGGCATGACTAAAATCCACCATCAAACGGGCTGGAAAACCTGATTTTGCCAGTTGCTCAGTGGCATCAGCAATACTTTTAACATCGTAATTAGTACACCCTGTTCCACCGCGTAAAATAATATGGCAGTCGTTATTTCCACCTGTTTCAAAAATTGCCGTTTGCGCTTTTTTTGTCACCGAAAGAAAATGATGAGCTTGAGAAGACGCTTCAATCGCATTGATCGCAATATCAATATTTCCATTCGTTCCATTTTTAAAACCAATCGGACACGATACACCAGAGGCTAATTCTCGATGCCCTTGACTTTCAGTAGTACGCGCACCGATTGCTGCCCAACTGATTAAATCAGCAATATATTGTGGAGAAATTAAATCAAGGTATTCTGTTGCTGCTGGCATACCAATATCAGCCAAATCAACCAACAGTTTACGGGCAACCCCCAAGCCTTTATTAATATCAAAGTTACCCTGTAAATCAGAGTCATTAATTAAGCCTTTCCAACCAATACTGGTGCGGGGTTTTTCAAAATAAACCCGCATCACAATATGCAATTGATCACTTAATTCAGTCCGCAAAACCTGTAGTTTTTTAGCATATTCTAAAGCGGCTTCAGGGTCATGAATAGAGCAAGGGCCAACCACAACCAACAAACGATCATCTTCACCGTGAAGAATATGATGTGTTGCTTCCCGCGCATCATAAATGGTATGACTTGCCACATCAGTGACAGGGTATTGTTGTTGTAATTTTTCAGGTGAAATAACCTTGGTGATTTTTTTGATACGCAAGTCATCCGTTGTTCTATTCATAATGCTCTATCTCTTATTACGCTCTCTTTCATCTCTCTTTGCGGGCATCTTTCTTTACTTCAAGTAAACGTACTCAAAATACCCCTGATTTAGTGCTGTTGTTTTCTTTTGTTCCACAGCATCACTTACTTTATCTAATCACAACCTTAAACGCTGATGCTTTATTTTCAATCTTTCTACAAAAAGCGCGCCAAAGACTCCGTTGACGCGCGAATTTGAATCGTTATCGTTTAAGAACGGCTAAACGCGCTTAATACGCGCACCCAGTGCGGATAGTTTATCTTCTATCCTCTCATAACCCCGATCAGTATGATAAATACGATCTACCATTGTCATTCCCTGTGCCGCTAAACCTGCTAAAATCAAACAAGCAGAAGCACGCAAATCAGTTGCCATCACAGGCGCACCTTGTAAAGTTGGCATACCCGCCACAATGGCAGTATTTCCTTCTAAACGAATATTAGCCCCCATACGCATTAATTCCGCCACATGCATCATCCGATTTTCGAAGATGTTTTCGACCACGACCCCAATGCCTTTCGAGAGCGTATTCATTGCCATAAACTGTGCTTGCATATCGGTTGGAAACCCTGGGTGTGCCTCGGTACGAATATCAACCGCTTTGAGGGTACGCCCTCGCATATCCAAATCAATCCAATCATCACCTGTTTCGACTTTTGCGCCTGCTTCTTTAAACTTTTGCAATACCGCATCCAAGGTATTCGGAGCCGCATTTAAACAGCGAATACGCCCACCTGTAATCGCTGCCGCGGCAAGATAGGTTCCTGTTTCAATACGATCAGGCAACACAGAGTAATCAATACCATTTAAACGTTCAACCCCTTCAACCACAATGGTATTCGTTCCTGCACCTGTTATTTTTGCACCCATCGCAATCAAACAATGCGCTAAATCCACCACTTCAGGCTCACGCGCGGCATTTTCTAAATGGGTTGTCCCCTCAGCAAGCACCGCCGCCATTAACAAGTTTTCCGTACCCGTGACGGTAATCGTTTCCATCACAATCTTAGCGCCTTTTAAACGGCGCGCTTTAGCACGAATATAGCCATCGACAACGGTAATCTCTGCTCCCATCGCCTCCAAACCTGTCAAATGAATATTGACAGGACGACTACCAATAGCACAGCCGCCCGGTAACGACACCTCAGCCTCACCATAACGTGCAACCAAAGGCCCTAGCACCAAAATAGAAGCACGCATGGTACGCACCAGTTCATAGGGCGCGCATTGAGTGGTCAGGGTATCTGTATTACTACGAATATTATTTTCGTCATCAACTGAAAGCGTAACTCCCATTCCTTCCAAAAGAGAGGTCATTGTTGCCACATCTTTTAAACGTGGTACATTACGAATAATCATTTCGCCTTCTGCTAATAAGGCCGCTGCTTGTAAAGGCAATACCGCATTTTTAGCACCCGAAACAATCACATCTCCATTGAGTGGTTTACCACCTTCAATCTCAAACTTTTCCATAGATTTTATCTTATTCTCGTTTTTAAAAGGTGACGTATCAATGACGACGCTATAGCGAGACATTGAAAGAAAGCACCTTTAAAATAAAAAAGGATGCAATAGTAACTAAAAAAGATTAGAGATGATATGACTATTGCATTACACACTTTTGTAAAAGAAATCATGTTTTATGAAAACTTTACATCTTGTCCAACTTGACACACAACATGCTCCAGTTATCAGTAAAATCCGTCAAACGGTGTTCACTCTGGAACAAAAAATTGATGTGAATGAACATCTTGATGGATTAGACCCCCATTGTCTTCGTGCGCTAGTCAAAAAAAACAGTAACTTATTGCTACGGGATCAATGTAAAACGACGGAGATATAGGATATTTAGCCGTTTTAAAACCTTATCGAAGGATCAGAATCGGGACATCGCTACTGCACGCTTTTATTGCAGAAGCACAACAAAAACACTTAACGCCTATCTATTTCGGTGTATAACTGCAAGCGATTTATTATTATGAAAAGCAATGATTTAAATGTTGTGGCGATCCCTTTATAAAAGTAGGTATTCTTCATCAGCCTATAGAACGTTATATCTACTGAAATCAAAATAAGAAAACAACAGGCAATCACTTTACTATTTGTTAGTATTGACGATGTGATCAACCCTTGATCACTCAATTTTTTCCCTTAAGAAAACGAAATAGACGAGGCTTATATCCATCATGAGGTGTAAAATATTGACTGAAGCAATCCCTTATTTTGCCTTTATTTTCCTCATTTTTTTTAGCTTGAACACTGTTAGTGCAGCTTACGAGCATCAGCACCCTCCCTATAAAAAAGGCAAAATGCCTCAAGCGTGTCAGATTCATCCAATCAAGGCATCTATCAGTCAAAAAGGCAATCTTCAAACCTTCACCGTTCAAGATGCTCAACGCCGCCTCACCCTGACGTTAAAAAAAATTATTGATCGACGTGCTTATGGTTTGTTTGCGGCGTTAAAAATGAAAAAAGGAAAAAAACAAAAATACGTACAAAATTTTTCATGGGTTGGATTAAGCCCCAAATATTTAGATAAAGTGTACTGGGCTTACCTTAACCAAGACAATAAAAAAGACTTAATTATCAATACCCGATTTGCTAGCATTGGTCATTTGAATGGTTTTCAAGTCTCTACTTTCTATTTATCCACACCCAAAGGCTATAGCGTTAAACAACTGCTGTCGTATAAGCTAGAACCTGCTGATTTTTTAGATTACACCAATGATAAAAAATGTGAATACCTTCACTTATCCTATGTCTACGGTACAGAAGAAGCAGGGAAAAGAGCTAAAAAATACAATTATTGGAGTTACAATATTCTTGCCTTTACAGGCGAAAAAATTCGCCTACACAATAGGTCCAGCCGTTATTTTCCAAAATGGATTACTGATGTTGGTCGTTATAGCGATAAACCCACTAAATGGTTGCCGAAAAAGAAACAACAAAAATTATGGAATCGACACCAAGAAGACTTAGGCGGGTTGGTGGCTGTACCTGATACCTTAAAAGCCTGCCAAAAAATGCCTAATCGTTATTCAGGTTGTTGAGTTTTCACTCCCAAAATTCATTCCCAATAAATATATAACGCCTCTATTCCATAATTTCCGTTAGAATGATTCCCCTCTTTTTTTTGTTTTGAGCTTGTCCTTTCGCTATGTATAAGAAACTATCAACCCACACGTTTAATCCGTTTGGTTTTTCTGCTGAGATATTATCCGCGATTAAATCTGCTGCGTATCAATCCCCTACCCCGATCCAAACGGCGGCTATTCCTAAAATATTAGCAGGGCGCGATGTCCTAGCGGGTGCAGAAACAGGCTCTGGAAAAACAGCCGCTTTTTTGTTGCCTGTTTTACACCAATTAACCCAAACGTTTCAAGGACAACCCCAAGAGAAGGTACGTTCTCAACAAGTTCGAGCGCTTATTTTAGTACCAACGCGTGAGCTTGCTTTGCAAATTAGCCAAGAGATTACAAAATTCTCTCAGAATATCGAACCTGCTATCAAGTGTTTGAGTGTTTATGGTGGTGTAAAAATAGAACAGCCAACGAGAGCATTGCTTCAAGGCGTTGATTTTTTGGTCTCTACACCGAAACGCTTTCTTGATCTGATACAAGCTAAGGCGGTTAAATTTAATCAGCTCCAAGTTTTGATTTTAGATGAAGTGGATCGTTTGGTAGAAGTTGCTTTTAAAACTGATATTGATACGATTTTAAAATACTTACCGAATAAACGTCAGAATCTCTTTTTTACAGCAACCTTCCCTGATGAAATACGTCCTTTGGTTCGACAGGTATTAAATAACCCCGAAATTATTAAACAAGATCAACAGGATAAAACATTAATTGATCAACGGGTTTTAACGGTTAATTTTGATCAAAAAACAGCACTATTAGCGGATTTATTAAATAATAATGATTGGCCACAAGTGCTTATTTTTTGCAGTGCTAAACGCACTTGCGATAAATTAATCCAGCGATTAGCGGATAAAAACATTAGTGCCGCCGCTTTACACGGTAATAAAAAACAGCATGAACGTCGGGATACGCTAAAAGCGTTTAAAGCAAAGGATAGCCGTATTTTGGTGGCAACCGATATTGCCGCACGTGGATTGGATATTCTACAACTGCCTTGTGTGATAAATTATGAGCTACCCCGTAGCCCAAACGATTATGTACATCGTATTGGGCGTACAGGTCGAGCAGGTCAACAAGGTATTGCTATTTCGTTGATTTCACATCATGAATATCAACATTTTAGTGTGATTGAAAAGCGCAATGGTTTGTGTTTAAACTGGGAAGCGATTGCAGGTTTCGAAGCCGATGAAATAGCACCACCGCCACCAACACGTAGTAAGCCGAAAAAAAAGGCAAAAAAAAAGCAGTCTAAAAAACAGATAAAACGTAAAAGAAGAGAAACGACTTCCCCTGAAGTATTAGTGGATAAACCACCGTATCAACCAACAGAACAACCTGCTGTCACAAGTCCTTATAAAACAGCCAATAACACCCCTGCAACACCACCACCTAAACCCATCCCGATTCCTTCCGCTAAACCCGTTAGCACCCCCAAAGCCACGCCTGAAGTTACACCTGAAAAACCTAAAATAAATGCCTCAATTTGGGGGAAGCAGTAAATCGAGAACCATCAATCTCAGCAACAAGGATCAAGTATCACCCCACTGGATGAATTTAATTATCATCATACCCTGAGTGAAACAAGGGGTTCTGTGGTTGTTTTCTTTACCAGCTCTGACTGTGGTGCTTGTCATCATTTACGTGCTATTTTTATTCAGTACTTACAGGAATATAATGATTTACAGGTCTTTGAGGTGGATGCCGCGATCTCCTCCGCATTGACGCATGAGTTTGATATTTTTCATTTGCCTAGCCTGTTTCTTTATCACGATGGACGGTATCACTGTGAATTCCATTGTGAAGCATTGCCGATTAAAATTCATCAAGCACTTCACAAGGCGTTATTAATCACTCCAGAAGAAGAACCTTAAACAATGCAATAATAAAGAGAATCAATGACCACAATGAATATGACAGAAACCCTTTCTTTAGAAGAATATACCGAAAAAGCCTATTTAGATTATTCTATGTACGTCATTTTAGATCGTGCTTTACCGCATATTGGTGATGGTTTAAAACCTGTGCAACGACGGATTGTTTATGCCATGTCAGAGTTGGGGTTATCCGCAGTCTCTAAACATAAAAAATCAGCTCGTACAGTGGGGGATGTATTAGGTAAATTTCATCCACACGGGGATTCAGCGTGCTACGAAGCAATGGTCTTAATGGCGCAATCGTTCTCTTATCGTTATCCTTTGGTTGATGGGCAAGGAAACTGGGGATCGGCAGATGATCCTAAATCATTCGCGGCAATGCGTTATACCGAGTCACGCCTTACAAAATATGCCAAAGTTTTATTGAAAGAACTTGCGGAAGGCACCGTAAATTGGAAACCTAATTTTGATGGTTCATTACACGAACCGAAGTTACTGCCCGCACGTTTGCCCAATGTATTGCTTAATGGTGGTATGGGAATTGCTGTGGGTATGGCAACGGATATACCACCCCACAACTTAGGTGAAATTGTTAATGCTTGTTTACATCTTTTAGATCATCCCGAAGCAAGTTTAGAGGATATTTGTCAGTATGTTATAGCGCCTGATTATCCTACTCATGCCGAAATTATTACCCCTGCTAACGATATTCGTAGCCTGTATCAAAACGGTAAAGGCAGTATAAAAATGCGCGCCTTATGGCAGCAAGAAGGCAACGACATTGTGATCAATGCGCTACCTTATCATACCTCTGGGGCTAAAGTATTAGAGCAAATCGCGCAACAAATGCGAGCGAAGAAATTACCAATGGTGGCTGATTTACGGGATGAATCTGACCATGAAACCCCTACGCGTTTAGTCATTACGCCACGTTCTAATCGTATTGATCTAAATCGACTCATGTTACACCTTTTTGCCAGCACCGATCTTGAACGAAGTTATCGTGTTAATATGAATATGATTGGTGTTGATGGTCGTCCACACGTAAAGAATTTACTCACTATTTTAAACGAATGGCTCCGCTTTCGACGGGCTACCATTATACGCCGAACTCAATGGCGCTTGGACAAAGTGGAGGATCGCTTGCATATTTTGCAGGGTCTCTTAATTGCTTACCAGCATATTGATGAAATTATTCATATTATTCGTACCGAAGCGACACCAAACTCCCTTATTAGGCAACGTTTTAACACCAGCGAAAGACAAGCGGATGCCATTTTAAATATTCGTCTAAAGCATCTGGTGCGCTTGGAAGAAGGGATCTTAAAAAAGGAGCAAAAAGGATTACTAAAAGAACAAAAAGCACTAAGCAGTCTGCTTCAATCCTCCTTATTGTTAACCCGTTTAATCAAGCGGGAACTCAAAGAAGATGTTAAAGAATACAGTGATCCACGTCGTTCACCCGTGGTTTCCCGAGAGTTATCCAAAGTGTTTGATGAAAATGCGCTAGTTCCTTCTGAACCGATTACCGTTATTCTCTCTAAAATGGGCTGGATACGTGCCGCGAAAGGACATGAAATTGACCCGACCTCATTAAACTATAAACAAGGCGATGCGTTTCAGGCGGCGGCTTTAGGGCGCTCCAATCAACAAGCCGTATTACTCGACAGCACAGGACGGTGCTATGCGCTATTAGCACATAGCTTACCTTCTGCTAGAGGACAGGGTGATCCACTCAGTGGACGTTTTTCCAGTCCTTCGGGCGCTCATTTTCTATCGGTGATATCAGCTAAATCTGAGGCACATTATCTAATGGTGAGTAGTTTTGGTTATGGATTTATTTGCCAATTTAAACACATGATTGGTCGTACCAAAAAGGGCAAATCAATTGTAACCGTACCCAAAGACGCAACCGTACTTCCGCCCTCTAAAATTACTCAAATTAAAACTGACCTCATTGCGATAGTAAGTTCCACAGGCTATTTATTAATTATACCCCTTAGCGAACTCCCACAGCTGAGTCGAGGCAAAGGTAATAAGCTGATGAATATCCCCCTTAAATCGCTCAAGTCTGGAGAAGAAAAGGTAGTCGCAATCCTTGCAATACCCAAGGGAAGCCAACTGCTTATTCATTCAGGAAAACGCTATAAACGACTTTCAGGCAATGGGTTAACCGCTTATGTCGGAGAATGTGGTCAACGTGGAAAACAACTGCCGCGTGGCTACCAAAAGGTCTCATCGTTGGCGTTTGAATAGTGGCTTGTTATTGCTAAAGCATTAACACGTTACTTCCGCTAACATTTTTCTTAAAGCAACACGCCAATGATTACTTTCTAAACCCAGCGCCTTCCATGTGCTGGTTTTATCTAAAACACTGTAAGCAGGACGGTTGGCAGGGGTAGGATAATCTGCAGTCGTTAAGGGTTTAATCGGAATTTTTTTATCTAACAACCCTAAAACTAACGCTTCTTCTTGAATCGCCACGGCAAAATCATACCAACTCGCAACGCCTGCATCGGTCCAGTGATGTAGACCCGTGCTATCGTTTTCAATTGCACACCAAATCGCTTCTGCTAATGAATTAGCCCAAGTGGGGGTACCGATTTGATCAGCAATAATACCTAGTGAAGGTTTCTCTGCCATTAAACGTAGCATAGTCTTCACAAAGTTATTGCCATGAGCGGAATACAACCAAGCGGTGCGAATAATAAAAGCATCATCACCCAACAGCTTTAAAACGGCTTGATCCCCTTGATCTTTGGTATCACCATAAGCCCCTTGTGGATCAGGTTTAGCATCAACGGGATAAGGAGTATGCCCTTTGCCATTGAAAACAAAATCGGTTGACACTTGAATCAACTTTATCCCTTGATCTTTTGCGACTCGCGCTAAATTTTCAGCACCCGTGGCATTAATCGCTGTGGCTAACGCTAATTCTTCTTCCGCTTTATCAACAGCGGTATAAGCTGCTGAGTTAATAATAATATCGGGCTGACACTCCGCAACAAAAGCATTAACCGCTGTAGCGTGAGTAATATCCAACTCGGCTCGATCCGTAAGAATACAATCATAACCTTTAGGTTGAGTTCGTGGTAACTCGTAACCCAACTGACCTTGCGCACCTGTAATTAATACTTTTTTCATGATCTATCTCCAAAGACAGTTGCTTCATTAAGCAAGCGCGCTGTAGCATCTTTTTCTGACAAAATCGGCGGTTTAGCATCGACTAAAGGCCAATCAATTGCTAACTCAGGATCATCCCAACGCACACAACCTTCATGTTCAGGCGCATAATAATCGGTACATTTATAAACAAATTCGGCTGATTTGCTCATGACATAAAAACCGTGCCCAAACCCTGCGGGAACCCAAAGCATGTGTTTATTCTCAGCTGAAAGTTCATAACCTACCCACTGTCCAAACGTTGGCGACTTTTTGCGTAAATCGACAGCAACATCAAACACACACCCTTCCATTGCACGGACTAATTTTCCTTGAGGCTGAGTTAATTGATAATGTAACCCCCGTAAAATACCTTGGGAAGATTTGCTGTGGTTATCTTGTACGAAATCAACATCAATACCATTTTCAGCAAAATGCTGACGTTGCCATGTTTCCATAAAAAAACCACGATGATCACCAAACACCTGTGGTTTTATTAAGATAACGTCAGGGATTTTTGAGGGAATAAATTCCATAATCTAAACACCGATAAAGAAAAAGAACACGCTATGGTACGGGCTATTCTTTTTGAATCAAACCCAACACACTGTGTAGCATTAAAATTGGTTTAAATTTCAACACGGCTTACAGGCTCTGCAAAAGAATGAAGCCCTGTTGCTTGCTCTTTTTCTATTTGTTTTTACTTTAAAAAACTTAGATATATCGTCATTATCAACCCGCTGATAAATTTCCTCGACGGAAACGGTTACCTCAATAGAGTCAAAGCGACCTCGATCACCTTTCTATTGATTCGGATAAGGCTGACATTTGATATACCCTTTTCATTTTTTAGGACAAGCTATTCTAGGCAAATTATATTCTTAGAAACGAGGGATTAATAAGATCCCAAACTATGACATAGGCTTCATTCTAATTTAAAAAAACAAGTAAACGCTGGGAAAGTATTTAATTCTTATTCTTTCAACCCTAGAGCGCTTGCAATTCCAAACAAATCCCGTATAAGGGTCTAGGCGCTTTATCCGAGATGAAGATACACACGAGATCCAGACATCAATAACATCAATAACATCAATAAAAAAGACTATGAATAAAAAACAGCAATTGCACGACCTCCTTGATAAAAAAATACTTATTCTTGATGGTGCAATGGGTACGATGATCCAGCGCCGTAAATTAGAGGAAGCAGATTATCGTGGGGAACGATTTGCTGATTATCACCTTTCGATCAAAGGTAATAATGATTTACTCGCCATTACAGCGCCTAATATTATCCGTGAAATTCATGAAGAGTACCTCGCCGCAGGCGCTGATATTCTGGAAACCAATACCTTCAATGCGACCCGTGTCAGTCTGTCAGATTATGAGATGGAAGAGCTTGCCTATGAAATCAATGTTGCTGGAGCAACACTCGCCCGCGAGGCCGCAGACAAATACACTACCCCAAATAAGCCACGGTTTGTAGCGGGTGTACTCGGACCAACCAGCAAGACCTGTAGTATGTCGCCTGATGTCAATGACCCTGGGTTTCGAGCCATTACCTTTGATGATTTAGTGGAAGATTACAGTGCCTCTACCCGTGGTTTAATTGAAGGGGGGAGCGATATTATTTTAATCGAAACGATTTTCGATACCCTCAATGCGAAAGCGGCTATTTTTGCGGTTAAGAGTGTCTTTGAAGCGGATCAAGTGGAGCTGCCGATTATGATTTCAGGCACGATTACTGATGCTTCTGGACGTACTTTATCAGGTCAAACCACTGAAGCATTTTATAATGCACTGATTCATGCTGAGCCTATTTCTATCGGACTGAACTGTGCTTTAGGTCCTGATATGCTACGCCAATACGTACAAGAATTATCACGTATCAGTAAAACTGCTGTTTCCGCACACCCAAATGCAGGCTTGCCGAATGAGTTTGGTGAATATGATCTTTCACCCCAAGCGATGGCAGAACAGATTAAAGAATGGGCAGACAGTGGCTTTCTCAATATTGTTGGCGGCTGTTGTGGCTCTAGTCCAGAACACATTCAAGCCATTGCTACCGCTATGCAGGAGACCGCTCCTCGGGTGCTTCCAGATATTCCCGTTGAATGTCGTCTTTCAGGTTTAGAACCGTTTAATATAGGTAAGCACAGCTTGTTTACCAATGTTGGTGAACGGACTAATGTCACGGGTTCTGCTCGTTTTAAGCGACTGATTAAAGAAGGTGATTATGATACGGCCTTAGAGGTTGCTAAAGAACAGGTTGAAAACGGTGCTCAGATTATTGACATCAATATGGATGAAGGCATGCTGGAATCCAAAGAAGCAATGGTGCGCTTCTTAAACCTGATTGCTGCCGAACCTGATATTGCACGCGTCCCTGTGATGGTGGATTCATCTAAATGGGATATTATCGAAGCAGGTTTAAAATGCATTCAAGGCAAAGGCATTGTTAATTCGATTTCAATGAAGGAAGGCGAGGAGAAATTTCTTCAACACGCTAAATTAATTAAACACTATGGTGCAGCGGCGGTTGTGATGGCGTTTGATGAAGCGGGTCAGGCCGACACGCAAGCCCGTAAAATAGAAATTTGTACACGCGCCTATCAGTTATTAACTGAAACAATAGATTTTCCACCTGAAGATATTATTTTTGATCCTAATATCTTTGCTATTGCAACAGGGATTGAAGAACACAACAACTATGCCGTTGATTTTATCGAAGCAACACGCACGATTAAAGCTACTTTACCGCATGCTTTAATTTCAGGCGGGGTATCGAATGTATCGTTCTCCTATCGTGGCAACAACCCCGTACGGGAAGCTATTCATGCCGTTTTTCTTTACCATGCCATTCAAGCGGGTATGGATATGGGAATTGTTAATGCAGGACAATTAGCGGTCTTGGATGATTTACCAAAAGCACTACATGATGCGGTTAAAGACGTTGTGTTAAATCGCAATGCCGAGGCAACCGAAAAACTCACCGATATTGCACCCGATTATGTCGGGGATGGCAAACAAAAAGAAAGTAAAGCAGATCTTGAATGGCGTAAATTACCCGTTGGTAAGCGTCTATCACATGCCTTAGTTAAAGGGATTGATGCTTTTATTGATCAAGATACCGAAGAAGCACTCGCACAGTTAAAACGTCCCATCCATGTTATTGAAGGTCCTTTAATGGACGGCATGAATATTGTTGGTGATTTATTTGGTAGCGGCAAAATGTTTTTGCCTCAAGTGGTGAAATCAGCGCGGGTAATGAAAAAATCTGTCGCATGGCTAGAGCCTTACCTTATTGCAGAAAAAGAGGGCTGTGTCATTGCCAGCAATGGCAAAATTCTAATGGCAACGGTTAAAGGTGATGTTCATGATATTGGTAAAAATATTGTCGGCATTGTTTTACAATGTAATAGCTACGAGGTGATTGATTTAGGCGTGATGGTAGCAACTGAAACCATCTTACAAACGGCTAAAGATGAGCAGGTGGATATTATTGGTCTCTCGGGATTGATCACACCATCACTCGATGAAATGGTTAATGTTGCCAAAGAAATGGAGCGTCAAGGCATTAACATTCCCTTGCTCATTGGTGGAGCAACCACCTCTAAAATACATACCGCAGTTAAAATAGAACCCCAATATCATGGCGCTGTTGTTTATGTTCCTGATGCCTCACGTGCGGTGGGCGTTGCAGGACGTTTACTCTCAGATACCACAAAAATAGATTATATTAAAAGCGTTAAAGATGATTATGATGCGATGCGGATCAAACGCGCCAGCAATCAACGTCAAAAGAAAACCGCCACACTCGTTCAGGCTCAAGCGAATAAAATCCCCATCGATTGGAACAACTATCAAGCCGTTAAACCTGCTGTATTTGAGGCTAAGGTTAGCCTACCAAATGGCGTGGACTACACGACGGAGTCACTTGAAAACGGTGGTTTATTAGTTCAGTTTAACCATTATCCTTTAGCTGATTTAGTTGATATTTTTGATTGGACACCGTTCTTTCGTAGTTGGGAATTAGCGGGGCGTTATCCTGCGATTCTAACCGATAATGTGGTTGGCGATGTCGCCAGTAAATTATATGAGGATGCGTTAATTATGCTTAAAACTATTGTCAGTGAAAAATGGCTCATGGCTAACGCTGTTCTTGCTTTTTTCCCCGCTAATAGTGATGGCGATGATATTAAACTTTA
>JAGLBW010000065.1 GCA_023146545.1 Cocleimonas sp. | reverse complement strand
AACTGAACATCACGGTTGAAGAATTGGCTAAACGAAAAGGGATGTACGAATATGTATAAAAACTTTATGTTAACCAATAGCGTTATTGATGCGCTTCCTACTGCTTGATGTCGTTATAAGCTTGTTTGTTTATTATCAAATTGAGCGTAAAACTTCTTCCTTTAGCGAAAGGGCTAAACAAACAAAAACACGGCCAGTAAGATTAAAAGATAAGCACAGTAAGTTACCGTCTTATCTTGCCTTTAGTGACAACTAGGTTTTGAATGAATGGCGATGTCGTTGCTGTGATGTAGAATATGATCGTGATATAAACGGGCTAAAAAAACAGAGTGTTCTTCAGGTCGGGAATGACCCTCTCGCAGGAGAAAGCGGCTCTCCTTTAAGCAGATGAGGATGTCAAATAAATAGATGGACATCAATAAATTCTTTCTTTAACCTTCGGGTGATTAATAAGCAGTCGGTGGGCTGTCCGAGAACAGACCCTTACTGCTGATCACCTTGGTTACACTTTTTTTCTGATACAAAAAGTAATCATTCGTGTGATTGTGAGTATGGATAGTGTTCTCGGATAACGTCCTAGGAGAAGGTAACGTATGCGATACGATGCGCAATGGAGAGTGCAGTGTTATTTTTATTGATTAATAGTGGGGCTAAGCAATGAAATTACTTCTGGTCAAAATGGGCTTGTTTTCTGTTGTGTTTTGGTTAGCTTGGGAGTTAATCACAACGGATCTTCCACCTCGTAATGCACATAATATTTGCGATATTTTTGATGAGAAACCGCATTGGCTTGCAGCGGCTAGAAATACACAACAAAAATGGGGTGTCCCTGTTCCTGTGTTAATGTCGATTATGTTTCAAGAAAGCTCTTTTCGACAAAATGCACGTCCCCCTAAAACGTATTTTTTAGGCTTTATTCCTATTGGTCGTGCAAGTTCGGCTTATGGTTTTTCTCAAGCATTGGATAAAACATGGGATGATTACCAGAGCGAGACGAATAGTCTATTAGCCAGTCGCACCAACTTTAATGATGCCATTGATTTTATGGGTTGGTTTATTCATAAAACCAATCAAATTAATAAAATATCATACGCTAACGCACAGCATCAATACCTCAACTACCATGAAGGCTGGGGAGGCTACAAAAGGCGTAGCTACCGTAAGAAAAGGTGGCTGGTTAAGGTTTCACGTTATGTCAAACAACGCGCAAGACGCTATACGGTACAGTATCGAAGTTGTCGTTATTAACCCAAAAATTTAGAATTTAACGAATAAATAAAGCCGCTACTACCTTTCTATCCTCTGATAATAAAATATTATAGGTTCGACAGGCGGCTTGGGTGTTCATGATCTCAAACCCTATTTTTGCATTCACTAAGGCTAAATAAAGTGATTTTGGGGGAAAGATTTGTTTAACCCCTGTTCCGAGTAAAATGATATCGGGATTTAAATCAAACAAAACGGGCAAGTGATCTACTCTAAAATCTTGATAACTTGAAGGTTGCCAGTCTTCAACTACTTTCTCTGGGCTAATAATAAACCCTGTGTTGAAACTTTTTTCATTCACCCTGATGGCTTCATTATTGTAGCCTGTAATGCTGTACTGTTGTTTGTTGTATTCTTCACTAAATCTCATGAGTAAACATTTATCCTTGTTAATGTGTGCGACCATTGTACGACTTGAAAGCGGAAAATCTAATCATTCTATCGTCTTAAACCTTACTTTAAACGAAGTCTCTTTGCCTTATTCTTGATTGAGCACGCTTGCTTATTGACACATAACAGATGCAACGGTAATGTGTTTTTCCTTGTTTTTTTAGTCATTAAATCACTAAAAATATTGTTTGTTTTAATTTATAAATAGGTAATGTAATGAATCCTGTGAAAATAGGCTTATTGGGTTTGGGAACTGTTGGTGGTGGTACAGCCACAGTACTTAAACGAAATGCAGAAGAAATAGCGCGCCGAGCAGGACGAGGTATTATTGTAGACTATGCGGCAACCCTAGAGCCAGAACGGGCGGCTGAATTAGGCTTGGAGGGTTTGCGTACCACAGACGATGCTTTTGCCGTGGTTAATGACCCTGATATTGCTATTGTGGTTGAACTAATCGGGGGATATTCTCCTGCAAAAGAGCTGGTATTACAGGCGATTGAAAACGGTAAGCACGTTGTCACCGCAAATAAAGCCTTGATTGCCGTTCATGGTAATGAGATTTTTGCCAAGGCACAAGAAAAGGGTGTCATGGTTGCTTTTGAAGCAGGTATTGCTGGTGGAATCCCGATTATTAAGGCATTGCGCGAAGGCTTAGCGGCAAATAAAATTGAATGGTTAGCGGGTATTATTAACGGTACGGGTAATTTTATTCTCACCGAAATGCGGGATAAGGGTCGTGATTTTGAGGACGTACTTGCTGAAGCACAAGCATTAGGCTATGCCGAAGCTGATCCCACCTTTGATGTGGAAGGCATTGATGCAGCACATAAACTATCTATTTTATCCTCGATCGCTTTTGGTATTCCATTACAGTTTGAAAAAACCTATACCGAAGGGATTACTAAAATCACCCGTGATGATGTGGTTTATGCTGCTGAGCTGGGTTATAACATTAAACATTTAGGTATTGCGCGTCGTACACCCTTAGGTATAGAGCAACGGGTTCACCCGACCATGATTCCTAAAAAACGCCTGATTGCCAATGTTGATGGTGTAATGAATGCGGTCTTGGTCTACGGTGATGCTGTAGGCCCAACGCTCTATTATGGCGCAGGCGCAGGTGATGAACCGACGGCCTCGGCAGTGGTTGCAGATATTATTGATGTTGTGCGTGTCTTAACAACTGACCCTGAAAATCGTGTCCCACATTTAGCGTTCCAGCCTGATGCATTATCTGATTTACCCATTTTACCCATTGATGCGATTGAAACTGCCTATTACTTACGTCTCTGCGCTAAAAACCATGCGGGTGTTTTAGCTGAAGTGACTAAGATTTTAGGCGAAGGCGAGATTAGTATTAAAGCCTTTATCCAAAAAGAACCCGAACACTCCACCGATAATGTCGATATTATCTTATTAACGCACCGTATTAAGGAAGGTAATATGAATACTGCACTAACAAAAATCGAAGCCTTAGATGTTATTTGTGGCGACGCGGTGCGAATTCGAGTCGAATCGCTTTAGGGAACAACAATTCGATTATCCTATTAAAGTAGGATAATTTGCTTAAAGGTGACATCAGAAAAGACACCAAAAATAAACAGGATGTCATCTTTTTATCCCGATTTAAAATAACAACAATAGAGGTCAATACATGAAATTTATAGAAACCCGTGGCAATGATGGACAATCGCCTGAACACGTTAGCTTCTCGGAAGCCATCTTATCGCCCATGTCATCTTATGGCGGTATTTATGTCCCAGAAACATTGCCTCAACTGGATAATGACTTCTTAGAACAACACCTTGATCAAGATTATAAAACCTTAGCAAAGGGGGTGTTAGCCGCCTTTGAGATTGATATTGATGCTGACATCATTGATGAAGCGTTAGCCTTATATGATGCCTTTGATGACAACAAGAACCCTGCTCCACTGGTTAAAGTGAAACAGGATCTTTACGTGAGCGAGCTGTATCATGGACCTACTCGCGCCTTTAAAGATATGGCATTGCAACCGTTTGGACGGGTCTTATCCTCCCTTGCTCAAGCTAAAAATGAAAACTATTTAATTCTTGCCGCAACCAGTGGTGATACAGGACCTGCCGCGTTAGAAACCTTTAAAAACCGTGATAATGTTAAAGTGGTTTGTTTATACCCCAACGGCGGCACATCGGATGTTCAACGCTTACAAATGGTGACGGAGGATGCTGATAATCTAAAAGTAATTGGCGTACACGGTGATTTTGATGATACCCAAACCGCATTAAAAGCCTTATTAAGTTCCAAACGGTTTAATGCTAAATTAAATGAAAAAAACATTAAATTATCTGCTGCTAATTCAGTTAATTTTGGACGGATTATTTTTCAACTCATCTATCATCTTCACAGCTACCTTGAATTAGTACGTCAATCTGCGATTAAGTTGGGTGATAAGGTTTATTTAGATGTTCCCAGTGGAAATTTTGGTAATGCTTTAGGTGCATATTATGCAATGCAAATGTGCTTGCCTGTAGAGAAAATTCTAATTGCTTCTAATAAGAACAATGTGTTAACACAATTCATTAACACAGGATTATACGATTTAAGAACCTTAGCGGTTATCCCTACCACATCACCCGCAATGGATATTTTAAAATCATCCAATATTGAGCGTATTCTTTATGATTTATTCGGCGCTCAACGGACTAAATCGTTGATGCTACAACTGGATCAGGAACAATATTATCAATTAAATAATGATGAATTAGCTCAGTTACAAGCTGTTTTTTCTGCGGATTTTTGTAGTGATGAAGAAGGCAAAGACTATATTCAAAGCACCTTTGCCACAGGTTATTTAATGGATCCACACACAGCGACCTGTTTTAAAGCTTATGAAACCTGTCGAGAAAAAAAGGGTGTCACCATTGTTTATTCCACAGCCGAATGGACAAAATTCTCACCTGTAATTGCTAACGCATTAACCAATATAAAAGGAGTCAGTGATATTGATGCATTACAATCCATTGCCAACACCGCCAATATCGAAATTCCATCACAAATTAATGCTTTATTTAGCAAAAAAGTAGTACAAACCACTTTAATTGATAAAGCGGATATTGAAAAAGAGATCCTCGCCTTTTTATAAGCCACCCACTGCTAGGTCATTTAATTAGTGCTATCAAAAAGGAGAAGCCAATTTTATTAATAGTATTAATAAAATGACTTGATATAGATTATTTGTTGAAAATCGTCAAACGTTTAAAATTTACCGTTCGGCAAATGCAAAATATGATAAAGGGTTAGCTATGAAAAATATCTATAAAGCAATGTTATTGACTGTCTGCTTATCAATGACAGTTCAAGCAAAGGATCAGTTTTACGACCTTTCGGCTCAATTAGCCGCCGCCACAAAAACAGCATTTGAAGCGGTATCTAAACAATCGGCTATACGGGTTAACCTTGCAGGTAAGCAACGCATGTTGACCCAGAAAATGAGTAAAGAATCATTACTTATTGCATTAAATATTGATGTGGAAGAAAATAAAAAAAACCTTAAAAACAGTATCAAATTGTTTGAAAAAACACTTAAAGGACTACAGCTTGGCGATAAATCACTAGGTCTAACTGAGACCAAGAGTAAAGAGACACTTAAGCAACTCACTAAAGTCATTCAGTTATGGGAAACTTTCAAGCCCAGCATTGAAAGTATATTGAATAAGGAAAATACTCTGGAGGCTTTACACTATATCTCAGCTAATAATCTTGCCTTGATGAAGGAAATGAATAACGTCGTTAGTCTGTATCAAGCCAACAGTGGTAGTGACCTAAATGAACTTGCCATTGTAATTAATTTGGCGGGCAAACAACGGATGCTCACCCAAAAAATGACCAAGGAATTATTATTAATCGCTAAAGAAGTTGAAATCAAAAAAAATAAAGAAAGCCTAAAACAAACCACACAACTTTTTGACAACACCTTACAAGCACTGATTCATGGTAACCGTGACCTAGGACTACCTGCAACAAAAGATCAACAAATTATCAAACAGTTAACCACCATAGAAAATCACTGGAATGAATTTAAACCCATCATTGAAAAAACAGAAACTGACAGCACTACACTAAAAAAGGTTGCGGCAATGAATTTACCGCTATTAAGTGAAATGAATAAAGCTGTAAAAATGTATGAAATTCAATCAAAATAAGGACTAGCCCTAGACAGCGGTTTTAGAATCACTACACCGACTGAAAATTTCCCTGAAAAAAAATAACAATATCATTGTTAGTCGTTAGGAGTCATTTAATGTTTCTTAGGAAAGTTAGAGAAATTTATCGTTTCTTTCAATAAAAAAGTTCACACCTTCTTAATGGTTTGCTTTAGACAGGTCATCGGCAATATTGACTAAGCCTTGTTTTGATTTCTCCAAAGCTCCCACAGCATACAGTGTATAGATAAAACGTGGAGTCATCCAATTTATCATGGTATAGCTGATGTTAGATTTAGATTTTTTAACCTCATGAATCGCAGGTAAAGCATCAACCTGAACATTCACAAACGCTTTCATAAGCTGGACACTGCCTACCGTTGTTGATGCTTCCTCAATCACTAAAATATCATTTGAATTAAGTTTTTGAAAGACACGAAGCACTGTATTTTGTTGTGCCTTGGTAGCAAAATAAGGTCGGGAGGTATAGCTCGGAAAGGTGTAGCCAAGATATTGATAAGATTTCGAAATAGAAGGGGGTAGTTTTGACAGTTGAAATTTAATGTTGGGAATTTTATAATCAGAGCTGATAAGATGATCTTTAATCTCTGTTATTTCCTTGATCTCTTTCTCCGAAATTTCAGAAAACCCTTTTCTATTCAGTTCTTCCAAAGCCTGCTTTAGATCCGTCGCTAATGCTTTAGGCATATCATCAATAGATAATAATTCACCCCCTTTTTCGGCAGCCATAATACGTGCGCCTTTTGGGCTAAAACCTGCTTTTGACATTGATGCTTCAAGCAACGCTTGCGGAATTTCAAAAAGAGGCAGATCTTTTTTTGTATCAAAAAAATTATTGGGTAATACTTCGGATTCTGCCCCTATTTTTTCTATTGTGACACTAAAAATAAGTATCAAGATAACAAGGAGAGTGAGGCTAAACGTCATTTTTCTCTGTTGCTTAATTATTGAGTGAACCTGTTCAGCATCATAATTTTTCATCAGAATAGTTTATCGGAAAAGGGTCATTTTAGGGTATAGCTCAACGCGTTCAGCGTCAAACCAATCGACAATAGGGGTTAATGTCTTATTCCTCTTCTCATTCAGGTTAAAATAACAGGGTTTATCAAAAGTAGATCTCATTTAAAATGTCCTTTCTTAGAATTTTTTTTATCATCACTTGCTTTCTATTGATTAATCCACTGGCTATTGCACAACCCCGTTTGATTGAGACAGATCAAACGCTAGAGCAACTCATTGCAATGGCCGATCAGAAAAAAATTTATAATAACCCTGCTTGGTTACGGTTATTACATTTTCGCATTACACCCCGTATTGCCACACACAGCGATATTATTTCACCTGAATTTTTTAACGCCTACCGTAAAGGTATCTCTACTCAACAGATTACCGCTAAACAGGAATTATTTGCGACATTAAAAGCCTTTTATCAAAAAAACACTCAAACCAAGAAACCGCACCCTCAATGTCGCTTTCCTGCTCGGTTTTATTGGCTGAAGCAACAGTTGCCAGTTTCTAAAGCGACATTACCCACCGTAGTGTGTCAGCGTTTAAATGGGTGGGCTAAATTTAAAACACTGGATTCGGTGAGTTTAATTATGGTCAGTGGTTATTTTGGAAACCCTGCCTCTACCTTTGGACATTTATTAGTAAAGCTGAATAACAGCGAATTTAAACCCAGCAGTGGTAATTTATTGGATCAAAGCATTAACTATGGTGCTAAAGTTCCTGATAATGAGAGTATCCCTGTTTATATTGCCAAAGGTATTTTTGGCGGTTATGTTTCTTCCTTTTCAGAAAAAACGTTTTATACTCAAGATTTAGTGTACTCAAAGCACGAATTTCGGGATATGTGGGAATATGAGCTAAACCTTAATCAACGGCAAAAAAAATTACTGGTTTATCATCTTTGGGAAATGTTGGGAATGCAATCTAACTATTATTTTCTAAAGGAAAACTGTGGTTACCGTATTGCAGAATTACTGGAGTTAATCACAGGTCAACAATTCACCCCTGATCGACAACCTTGGTATTTACCGCTCTCGGTCTTTCAAAAATTAGAAGCAGTGGAACATTCACACTATATTAAAAAAATCACTTTTCTGCCTTCAAGCCAACGTCAACTCTATCATGCTTTTAATCAATTACCTGATCAACAGGTGACTCTGGTTAATAATATTTTAGCTAACCCTGAACGATTAAAAGATAAGCCCTTCAGGCAGTTTACAACTCAACAACAGGCTGAAATAGTTGATGTGATGTTGCGTTACTATCAATATAAATTATCTGATACGGACTTAAAAGAAGTAGAGGTTAATCAATTAAAAGGCTATAAAAACCAGCTGTTACTCTCACGATTAACATTGCCTATTCTGGGTAAAACAAAACAAAAAAAGCAAGTGACTATTATCTCACCCGCGAAAGGAGCAAAGCCTAGATTGTTTCAGGTAGGCATTGGATATCATAAAAATAAGGGGACTCTAGGGGAATTAGGTATGACGGCGATTCATTATGATTTATTAACCAATAGCAAAGGTTTATTAGAAAATGCCGAGTTAAAAGTATTTGATTTAACCCTCAATTACGATAAAAGGCAACAGCTTTCATTGAGAAAACTTGACCTGATTGGTATCCAAAAACTAGGACTGACGAGAACAGCATTGCAGGGTGAAAGTAATCGCTCATGGCGGGTTCATGTTGGCTTTAAAGACCGTCAGTTGGCTTGTCTTAAATGTACTAATTTTTACCTCAAAGGAGGGATTGGACAAGCATTAGCCTTATCTGATCACATCATTGCTTATGGTTTATTGGATGCAGAATTTATAACGGGTCAGAAAACATTACACCTTGCACCTAATCTTGGTTTTATTACACAATATAGTGCTCCTCTAAAATCTGTCCTTGAACTAAGAAGCCAAATTAATTTAAGAACAGGGAAACAACAAACACAAGCCCTGTTGGAAATGCGTTACTCACTGTCTAAAAATTACACGCTTAGATTATCGTATAAAAAAGCGGGTGCTGGAGAAGTTAAAGCCTCTTTTTTTCATCATTGGTAAGCTGATCGGTTTGAGTACTCTAAATATACTGAGCTAAAAAAAAGCCTCGTCAATAGACGAGGCTTTTTAAAACCTTTATTGTTTTATAAGGTTACAAGATATAATAAAGATTATGTTCTACAAGCACTTTTTACTTTTTTAGTCTGCATAATATCATAAAGTGCTTTTGATTTATTGTACGGAGAAGATGTTGCAAACCCTTTCTTCGCGGCTGTTGTTGCAAAATCAGCTCTCACTTTAGTGACAACACCAGCGCGTGATGTGTTACTACAACTTGCAATATCCATCAACGCATTAAGGTGTTTTCCTTCACCTTTCGCAATATCATGCTCAAGAGACGCATAGGATTTATGAATAAAAGCAGCAGAAGCCACTTGACTGCCTTGACATTGATCTTCTGAAGAAGCATTAGATAATATTGCGGTTGTACCTAAGTCCCAAGTGATATTTGAAATTGCCGCGACAACGGGGGTTTTCTTAAAAATCATCGCGCCTAAGCCACATTGAGTATAAATTTCACCAAATTCACGGGCTTGAGATGTTGTTGCTATACTTAACGTGGACAGTGAAACAATAACAGCGAGTAACATTTTTTTAGAAAATAACATAGGTAATCCTCAACATATTGATAAACAAGTTTTTATTTTAACCTATGAGTTATGTTCTCATAAGCCTATTATTATCTTGATCTTCACCACCTCTTTTTTTATTCATTTTCAAAGAAGAAAGACGAATCAAGAGCGCAGAGCATGTTACTAACATAAAAACAGGTCGTCAATAAGTATAATATATCGCTAATATTTATTTGGGTTGTTTCTTTTTCTTTGATGAGAGTTTGAGCGAGAAGATTTTCGGTACGGGGCTTTAGTATTAGGCTTAAAGGACCGCTTACCTTTAGGTTTTTTTCGATGTTGAGTCGGTGACTGACGCGCACCTTTAATCGGACGTTTAAGATCAATCATTACATCGGATGGGACGCTGCCCATCGGGATCGACATGCCAATATATTTTTCTATTGGAGAGAGGTAAAAGGCGGTGGCTTCACAAGCAAAACTATGCGCTTCCCCTGATGCACCTGCTCGTCCCGTTCGACCGATTCGATGCACATAGTCTTCTTCTATTCGCGGTAAATCATAATTAAACACATGAGAAATATCATCAATATGCAAGCCGCGCGCGGCAACATCGGTTGCAATTAATAATTGAAAGATTCCCTGTTCAAATTGTTTTAATAACTTTTCCCGCTTATTTTGACGCACATCACCTGAAATCATGGCGGCTTTAATGTCGTTACCACGACAATAATCATCAATAAGTTCTGCATTGCGTTTTGTATTAACAAACACAATGGCTCGAAAAGGTTGTAATGTACGAATCAAACCCAGTAATAACGGTACTTTCTCATTATTAGCAGGGTAATAAATCCATTGTGCTATTTTTTTAGTATTAACTGCTTGTGCTTTTATTTCGATCTTTGTGGGGCTATTCATATGCTCATAAGCCAGCTCCAAAACACGGTGTGATAACGTTGCTGAAAATAACATATTCAAACGTAAGGACGGTTGAGGTAAACGTCTTAATAAAAAGCGAATATCACCAATAAAACCCAAATCAAACATACGATCTGCTTCATCGAGAATTAACCCTTGACAACGTTTTAAACTAAATACCTTCTGTTTCCAATAATCAATGATACGCCCAGGCGTACCAATTAAAATATCAGCCCCTTGCTCGATCTGTTTTTTCTGTTTATTAAAGCCTGTACCACCGTAGGCTAAGGCACAACGCACGCCTGTTACTTTACTTAACACCTCGGCATCTTTCGCAATTTGTATCGCTAATTCACGCGTTGGCGCTAAAATCAAACAACGAATATCAGTTGGTTTTTTATTTTTTAAGGGTTGTTTTAAAAGGTGTTGAAACATCCCCAATAAAAAGGCGGCGGTTTTGCCTGTTCCTGTTTGAGCTTGTCCTGCAACGTCTTTTCCTTTTAAAGTTAAGGGTAAAGTTTCTGCCTGAATCGGCGTGCAATATTCAAAACCTGTGGCATGAATAGCGGTTTGAATGTCTGAAAGTAAAGGGAGATCTGCGAATTTAATATCGCTTAAATGACTAGTATCCATGATTTGGAGCTTAACATGATAAATAAGTATTTGCTGATATTTTAAATAGCGATTATTTTTGAAGAAGGGCTAACTATAGATGCGTTTACTAATGAAAAAATAATTTCTTTTAACCCTTTTCAAGAGGAATAATAATTAATAAAAACTAATATTATCAATTTATTATAAATAGCAGGCTCATCATAATAAATCAGTTTGACTGATCATCTAACCTATTGAATTAAATGGCGCTCCAAGCAGGATTCGAACCTGCGACCTGTCCCTTAGGAGGGGACCACTCTATCCAGCTGAGCTATTGGAGCTTATTTTTCAGAAAAGAGGAAGATTGTATACTCTACAGCCCCTCTTGTTCTATCATTTTTTTTAGTTTATAAAGTGCATCAAGTGCTTCTCGGGGGGTTAAATCATCAGGGTGAATATCATCTACGGCTGTTTTGAGTTCTGTTAACGTTTCATCAGGTTCTTCGATAGGAAAGGTTAGCGTAAGCGGTAGCGTTTGTCCTTCCGAAATATAGTGGGTACGCGTGTCTTGCTCTAAATTGTGAAGTTTTTGGCGTGCTTGGTTAATAATGCTTTTGGGAACGCCTGCAAGCTGTGCCACTTGTAAGCCGTAGCTTTGATTCGCTGCACCGTGTTTCACACGGTGTAAAAAAATGATTTTATCACCGTGTTCAATTGCATCAATATGGACATTAGCAATACTTGGAATAGTGTCGGGTAAACTGGTTAATTCAAAATAATGGGTAGCAAAAAGAGTAAACGCTTTCTTTTTTTGTGCAAGGTATTCGGCAAAAGCCCAAGCGAGTGATAAACCATCAAAGGTGCTCGTGCCGCGCCCAATTTCATCCATTAAGACTAAGGAGTGCTGGGTGGCATTATTCAGAATATTGGCCGCTTCGGTCATTTCGACCATAAAGGTAGAGCGCCCTGTACTTAAATCATCTTGCGCGCCGATCCGTGTAAAAATACGGTCAAGGGGGCCTATCAGCACCTTTTTTGCAGGTACATAACAGCCAATATAAGCCATTAAAGCAATCAAAGCGACTTGACGCATATAGGTGGATTTACCGCCCATATTAGGTCCTGTGATCATTAACATACCGCGTTGCCGATGCATTTGTAGATCATTTGGGACAAAAGCTGCATCTAAGGTCTGCTCAACTACAGGATGACGACCTTCGCTAATGCTAATACCTGCTTTAGACGTGAATTCAGGGCAGTTATAGTCCAAAGTCACCGCACGTTCGGCAAAGTTACTGAGGACATCAACTTCGGCAATCGCTTCGGCTGATTGACGTAGAAGCAGGGTGTGTTCCCCGATCTGTTGCAATAATACTTCATACAATGCTTTTTCACGCGCTAACGAACGCTCCCGTGAAGAGAGCACTTTGTCTTCAAAGGTTTTTAACTCAGGGAGGATGAAGCGCTCGACAGATTTTAAAGTTTGACGGCGTACATAATCTACGGGTGCTTTATCTGATTGGGTACGTGGTATTTCGATATAAAAACCATGCACACGATTGTAGGCAACCTTTAAGCTTGAAATCCCCGTGCGTTTTTTTTCTCTGGTTTCTAAATTCAGTAAATATTGGTCTGAGTTTTTACTTAAGTTGCGTAATGAATCCAGCTCTTGATCATAGCCTTTGGCAATAACACCACCGTCTCGAATTAAAACGGGAGGGTTTTCAATAATGGCACTATCCAATAAGGTTAATAGTTCACTATGTAGGTCAATTTGTTGATGTAAGTCATAGAGGTGAGAGGGAGCAAACTTCCCGATGACGTTGCGCAATAAAGGAATAATATGCAGTGACGCGCGTAAGGTCGATAAGTCACGTGGGCGAGCAGAACCTAATGCAATGCGGGATACGATACGTTCAATATCACCAATATGGCGAAGGTGTTGTTGAACGGCTTCATACTCAAAGTGTTGGATAAAAAGATCAATCGCTTGGTGACGTTTGCTCAAGGACTCTTGATGCTTTAGTGGCTTATTTAGCCAACGACGCAATAATCGCCCGCCCATGCTGGTTGCTGTTTTATCAAGGATGGCAATCAGCGTGTGTTTTTGTTCGCCTTGTAAGTTTTCTTCCAACTCAAGATTACGCCGACTGGCAGCATCCAAAATAATACAGTCATGACTGGATTCAACCTGTAAACGGCTAATGTGTGGCAAGGCGGTACGTTGTGTTTCATTGATATATTCCAGCAATACGCCTGCGGCAATAATTGCAAGAGGAAGATTTTCACAACCATAGCCTGCTAAATCATGCGTACCCAACTGCTTATGTAATAATTGTCTCGCGGTGTCTTCATCAAAATGCCATGCAGGACGTTGGGTAATGGGCAGATGATTAGGTAGGGTAAATTCATGGGCTTCAGATAATAAAATTTCCGCAGGCTGTAAGCGTTCAATTTCATTCAGCACGGTTTGTTGATCATCGACTTGTTGAACCATAAAACGTCCAGAACTTAAGTCAATATGGGCTAATCCAACGCCTTTTTTTTGCCCAAAAACGGCCAGTAAAATATTATCGCGGCGATCATCCAAAAGGTATTCATCGGTTACCGTTCCAGGGGTAAGGATACGGGCGACTTTACGTTCAACAGGTCCTTTTGCTTTGGAAGCATCCCCCACTTGTTCACAAATCGCAACTGAGATGCCCTGTTTCAGTAACCGTGATAAATACTGCTCTGCAGCATGATAGGGGACACCCGCCATTGGGATCGGTTCACCGTTTGATTTTCCGCGTGCTGTTAGGGTGATGTCTAATATTGCCGATGCTTTCTTTGCATCATCAAAAAATAATTCATAAAAATCCCCCATACGATAGAACATCAAAAGATCAGGATGTTCTGCTTTGATACGCAAATATTGTTGCATCATGGGAGTGTGTGGATTTTTTTTCTTAGAGGATGATTTTGCCATGGCAGGAATGTAGCAGAAAACGAGCTTTAGACCCGTGGTTAATTGATGTTTTTAGTCTTTAACGTTTAATTAGCAGGTGATAGTAGCGTGTTTTTAGGTAAATTATGCCACACAGAAAATTTTTGGTGATCTCGAAAGATCATATATACCGTTAACCCCTTTTGTTGCGCGTATATTTTCCCTTTTTTCTCACCCATTACCATGATAGTGGTTGCTTCTGCATCAGCAATCATAGCCGAATCATTTAAAACCGTGACCGATGCGAGTTGATGGGTAATCGGACGACCTGTTTTAGGGTCAAGTGTATGGGAATAACGAACCCCTTGTTTTTCATAGTAATTACGGTAATCCCCAGAGGTTGCAATAGCAATATTGTGAAGAAGCACCCCTTGTTGTACAAAACGTCCTAAGCTCGTCGGTTTTTCAATCGCTATTCTCCATGGTTTACGCTGTTTATTATGTCCTTTAGTACGAATTTCGCCCCCAATCTCAACCAGAAAGTGATCGAATCCTTGTTGCTCTAAGAGCTTAGCAATTTCATCGACCGCATACCCTTTAGCGATAGCAGAAAGGTCGAGCATTAATTGGGGCTTTATTTTTTTTATTGCAGGCGGTTGAGACTGTGTTTTTAAAGCTTGATAACCGATCTGTTGACGTAATTGTTCAATCTGATTGGATTGTGGAAATTGAGGCGGTGTTGTTGTGCCAAATCCCCATAAATTAACCAAAGGCATAATGGTGATATCGAAAGCACCGTTAGAACGGTCGCTAATGCGTTGAGCTTGCTGAATTACGAAAAGAAAGGCTTTGGATACAGGAAACCAATGTGATTGACGGGACTGATTGAATTGGGAGATAGTCGAATGCTTTTGATAGGTTGACATGTCTTGATTAATCGCAATTAACCGTGCATCAATCGCGGTTTGTAATGTCTGTTGTTGCTGTTGCTTGATGGGATAATCTGCTTGAAAAGGAATGGAAATATGATATTGCGTTCCCATTGTATGCCCTTGTAGCTGATATAAGGCGAGGTCATTAGTGTTACACGCACTAATGAGCAGAAGCAAGCAGAAGAGGGCGTTTAATTTAGAAATTTAAAGTAGGTAGCGGAATTTCACGTGAGGCACGTAATACGGTGATCTTTAACTCGCTTGCCCCCGATAATGTTCCCATAAGTGACATACTGTTTGCCATATTGTCGAGTTTCACCCCATTAATTTCGGTGATAACATCGCCATTGCGTAAACCCAATTGCCGAAAGAATTTGCGTTGCTTTCCAGGACGTACCCGAAAGCCTAAGAGTTCCCCGTTCTTTTTATACGGCGAAGCACTCGCTACTTCCATTAGTTTGCTGGGATCAGCCATTGCTTTTTCTCGAAACTGAGCCATATGTTCAATCGAATAATCATTCGGATTATGATCACCTGTATTCCCCATTGTCTTTTGTGAGGAAGAAAATGAAGCATTGGGTAACGGCACGGATGATGGCGGTGGCGGTGCAGACGTTGCTGAAGGTGGTGCTTCGGCGGTTGTTGTCTCAGGTTTTTCTTTTTTCTTACTGTTAGCAAGAATGGCGATGCCATTCGTATCATAGCTAGTGATTGGTAAAACAAATTCTTCCAAAGAGCCATGATTATCAATCACCACTTTATCGGCAGTAATTTTAGTAATCACCACTTTATCCGCTAAGTATTCACCCACAGCATAGACTTTTTGCCCTTGCCCTTCATAAGTTAATAACGCATAGCCTGTATCTTTTTTGTTGTACGACATAATGCCATGCAGTTGTACATTTAATTTGGGAATCACTACAGGTGGCGGAACATAAACTTCAACAGGCTTAGCTTCAGGGGGGGGCGCATCCAGCGGTACAACTTCTTTTTCAATTTCACCAAATAAATGTTGATTTGCAATCAGATGACCATAATTAGGTTGTCGCTTTGGTTGATCCGTTACACCCTTTTGAGCGGTAGCTGGTTTTAAAGCGGCATTTTGCTCAGGCGTTAAAATCATCCACAGTAATTTAGCCAAAACAATACCAAGAAAGATAACCAACAGGGTAGTCAACAGGTAAGGAAGTTTTTTTAATTGAGGGTAATTTTGAGTGAGTGTCATAATCTATTATTCTTATTGGGTTTATTTTAGTGGTTATTTTCCTAACAATAAGGTTGCCGCTTCTTGATATTTTTCAGCCGATTTATCCAAAATTTTCTGCGGTAAGTTTGGTGCGGGGGATGTTTTATCCCAAGCTAAGGTTTCTAAGTAGTCACGAATAAATTGTTTATCAAAAGAAGGAGGGCTAATCCCTGCTTGATAGGAGCTTGCTGGCCAAAAACGTGAAGAATCAGGTGACAAAAGTTCATCAATGAGAACCAGTTGATCATTATCATCCAAGCCAAATTCAAATTTAGTATCCGCAATAATAATGCCTTTCTTTAGTGCAAATTCTGCCGCCTCGGTATACAGCTGTAAACTGACATCACGAACCTGTTGGGCTAATGCTTCACCTAATAATGACTCCATTGTAGAAAAATCAATATTTTCATCATGATCGCTTACTCCTGCCTTGGTTGATGGCGTAAAGATAGCTTGAGGTAACTGGCTCGCTATCTGTAAATTTTCGGGTAAATCAATACCACAGACCTGCCCTGTTTTTTGATAATCTTTCCATCCCGAACCAATCAAATAACCGCGAACAATCGCTTCAATAGGTAAAGGTCGTAATTTTTTAACCACCACACTGCGTGACGCTAAACTTTCCTTATCCATTGGGCTTAAATCAAGGTCATTGAAAGTGAGCACCCCAAAATGATTGGGAATAATATGTTCTAATTTATTAAACCAAAAATTAGAAAGGGCTGTTAATACCGCGCCTTTTTCAGGGATCGGATCAGGGAGTATCACATCAAAAGCAGAGAGCCTATCGGTGGTAATAATCAGCAAGTGACGATCATCAACATGATAAATATCACGGACTTTCCCGCGTGCAATTAGGGGCAAGTGCTTTAGGTGTGTTTCAAAAATGGTTGTACTCATGAGTGTTTTATTCATTCTTTGGAGATGAAAATAAGATTCTATCAGGTTTTCTATAGTGAATACGCGCTGGGTGTGAATTTAATGCGTTGGTAATCTTATCCAACAAAAATCCTATGCATTATTTAGAACCTAATAAGACTCATTCTTGATAAGATAAGCCCGTGTCATTGAGTTTTAATAAGAGCTCATCCACCATTTTTTCTGTGTGTTCCGCAGAGAATGTAATGCGTAGCCGAGCAGTGCCTATTGGAACAGTAGGAGGACGAATAGCAGAGACTAACAGTCCATTATCTAAAAGCTGTTGACTGATTTTTAATGCTTTTTCATTACTGCCGACTAACAAGGGTTGAATTGCAGAGTCTGAAGGCATTAAACGTAGTCCTAGCTCTGATGCTCCTTGTTTAAACTGCACAATACGTTGTTGTAACCTTTCTCTTCGATCGGAAGCTGATGTAATAATGTTTAAGCTGCTGAGTGTCGCTGCAGCGACTGCGGCAGGCATTGCGGTGGTAAAAATATAACTGCGCGCGGTTTGAATCAGATATTCAATCAGCGCTTCTGAACCTGCAATAAATGCGCCTGCTGTACCCACCGCTTTTCCTAATGTTGCCATAAGAATCGGGGCTTGATCTTGTGTGATTTTTTGTTGTTGTAATAAGCCACCACCTGTTGCACCCAAAACACCAAAACCATGTGCATCATCAATCATTAACCAAGCATCGTGTTGCTGTGCTAACTTGGCTAAAGGCATTAAGGGAGCAAAATCACCATCCATGCTAAACACCCCATCGCTAACAATGATTTTATTGCCTTCTTCCTGTGTGTTTAGCTGTTGAGCCAAGGAACGCATATCGTTATGCTGATAACGCTTAGGCTTTGCTTGTGATAATAAGGCCCCATCGACTAACGAGGCATGGTTCAAACGATCACCATAAATTACATCACTTCGCTCTGCCAAAGCAGTCAGCACGCCAATGTTTGCCATGTAGCCTGTTGAAAACAGTAGAGCTCGTTCCCGCCCTGTAAAATCAGCCAAAGCCTCTTCGAGTGCTTGATGCGCTTGTGTATGACCACAAATAAGGTGCGCTGAACCACTGCCTACACCGTATTGATTAGCGGCAGCTTTAAAGGCGGCAATAAGGTCAGGATGATTAGCTAAGCCAAGATAGTCATTGCTACAAAAATTAATAACGGGCTTTCCGTCGATATTAATCAGAACATGCTGGGGAGAGGAAACGTTACGTCGAAAACGGTAACGTTGTTGTGCTTTTTGTTGCGCTAAATACTGTTGAATTAGTTTGGGGTCATTTTTCATAGGGTTTTCAAATAAGAATAAAAAAAGACACCCTAAAGTGTCTTCTTTTATTCTTCATAGCCAATAAAGTTTAGCCTTTTTTGATTCGGAAAGTGAATTCATCACCCGCTTCATCACTGCTCAGTAGCTCATTGCCTGTTTGCTTACAGAACGCTTGGAAATCTTTTACCGAACCAGGATCAGTGGCAATAATTTGTAATACTTGACCTGAATCCATTTTATTGATCGCTTTTTTACAACGCAATATCGGTAAAGGGCAGTTAAGACCGCGTGCATCCAACGTGTCATCAAAATCACTCATCGATTTTATTCTCCATGTATATTAGTTAAACCTGATATTTACCCAACTTTATCATCAAAAAGATGACTTCGCACTAATTTTATTGAGGCAATAGTGAACAAGGTGGTCTGAAATCAAAATATTAAGTGCTCTAAATCGAGAAAAATAATGGAAAGAGGTAAAGACATAAAATAAGGCGTAAATTTATAATAACACTACACCGAGTGGCCGCTAATCAAATAATACTTCATTGATTTTTTTGTAGGCTGAGCCACTTTTTATGCGTTATTGCGTAGAATAACTATACGTTTTTTGGTAAAAACCGTTCAGAAATAAAAATAAGCGGTGCTTGTCGGTGTTTAGTCGTTGCGGGTTACCTAATAAGTCGATTAGAATTGGTCTGTTATACGATTTTATTAAACTGGTTTGTACGCTTATCGAGGTTACTTTTGCAACTAAATTTTACAAAAATGCACGGCTTGGGTAATGACTTCGTTATGGTTGACGGCATTAACCAAACGGTCAACCTGACAAAAGAACACGTCCGTTTTATAGCCGATCGCCATTTTGGGGTGGGTTGTGATCAACTATTAATTGTTGAAGCAACTGATCAGGTAGGTATTGACTTTCGTTACCGTATCTACAATGCTGATGGGGGTGAGGTAGAGCAATGTGGCAATGGCGCGCGTTGTTTTGCAAGTTTTGTGCATCAACAAGGCTTAACCGATAAAACAACAATCAACGTTATTACCGCTAGTGGGACGATTATCTTACAAATCGAAGCAGATGATCAAGTTACCGTTAATATGGGAGCACCGATACTAATCCCTGAAAAAATCCCCTTTGTTGCAAAAAAACAGAAAGATCAATATGATATAAAGCTATCCGATAAAAGGGTTACATTAGGTGTCGTTTCGATGGGGAATCCCCATGCCGTTATTAGGGTTAATGATATAAAAACAGCACCTGTTGAAACGTTAAGCCCTTTAATACAGCATAGTCGATACTTCCCTAATCAAGCGAATATTGGTTTTATGCAAATTCTGGATAAAAATAACATAGCGTTACGTGTATATGAACGTGGATCAGGCGAAACGCTGGCATGTGGTACAGGAGCCTGTGCGGCAGTTGTATCAGGTTGCTTGCAAAAGGTGCTTGATCCATTAGTCAAGGTTTCCCTACCCGCAGGGCATTTATCAATTTATTGGGCAGGTGGAGAATCCCCCGTTATGATGACGGGCCCTACTGCTACCATATTTAAAGGAAGTATCATCTTATGAGTTCGCAATTAAAGAAGCACCCAGAAGAAACACTCCATGAAGCTGATATTGTGACTTACTTGCATCAACACCCTGATTTTTTTCAACGTCACACTGACCTCTTAGAAAAGCAGCATATCCCGCATCACAATACGGGAACAGCAACCTCTTTGATTGAGCGTCAAGTGGCTGTCCTAAGAGAAAAAAACACCCATTTAGATGAGCAGTTAAACAGTTTATTACGTGCCGCTCGCAGTAATGAGCAAATTATTGTACGTCTACAACATTTAACACTGGAGTTGCTACGTTCAGATAATTTGGATGAAATGATCAGTATTTGCCAAGATGTTTTACGGAGTGATTTTAATGCTGATTTTGTTGCGATTCGTTTAATTAAAACCTCAGAAAAGAAAAAACAGCGCGCCAATCTGCATTTTATTAATTCAGATGATAAAACATTAAGACAGTTTGAAAAACTGTTTATCGAAAAAACACCGATTTGTGGCAAACTGCCTGACAGTCAGCAAGCCTTCTTATTTGCGGATCACCTTGATGAAGTAAAATCAGTGGCATTATTACCTTTACATGCGGGTAGAAACCTTGGGATTTTAGCACTGGGTAGTCAAGATCAAAGCCGTTTTCACCCTGGTATGGGAACCGTTTTTATTAGTCACCTTGCTGAACTGATTTCGACAGCTATTGCACGCTTTGTTAAAAAGTAACCTCAAAAATGAAGCCTGAAACTTAATGCATTCTGTGTTTATCTACACTATGAAAACAGTACGCTCAACATACCCTACCCTAAGCCGTTATCAGCGCGATCTAAAACAATTTTATCAATCGCTGTTTAAGCCCTCGA
>JAGLBW010000064.1 GCA_023146545.1 Cocleimonas sp. | reverse complement strand
CGTCAAGGGATAAGTGGAAAAACGCGACAGCACAAATGATCTACATTGTGTCGTTTTTATCAATTTATCCTATGTGAATCGGCTGCAAGAATTATGAGGTCATGCTGATATTAGCACCCCCTAGATTTATACCCCTTTAGACTTTCAACCTCTGGCAGAGGTTTATGATAAGGCGCACCCGAGAGTGCGCAAAAAGAAATAAAATGGATGCTAGTCAATTGTTTTCTAATAAAACAATGATTATTTTTCCTGTTTCGCTACTGCAAAAAATAACAATATAAATATATTCTTCACATTTCTAAGAAAAAGATGGTAACTTATCATTTGTACCTAAATTATCATGCCTTATTTTAAAGGGGATACAATATGAAAGTGAGACCAAGCACTGTAAGTGCTGTTATCTTTACCGCTGTTGCAACAACCGCTTTTGGCTGGGTAGCCCAACGTCCCGCCGCCACAGGTCATGCTGTTGGCTTTGCTATGCCCCCTATTGCCACAGCCCCGAGCGATCAAACATCACCGCCTGTTATAACGACTGACACCCCAGTGGGAGAAGCATCGAGTGAAAACAATACAAAAACACCTGTAGAAACAACAACCAAAGAAACCAGCACAGAGACTCAAACCTCTGCAACAGGTAAAGAGAATAGCGCTTCTGAAGCCAGTGAAACAACAGAGAAAACGGAGACTTCCAGTGATACTGCATCTGAATCAGAAGAAACTGCTGATGCAACAGTAGAATCAGCAACTCCAGAAGAAACTACCTTAGAAGAAGCTGAACCAGCAGCAGAGACTAAAACACCTGAAACACAAGAAGTACCAATGACCGATACTGAAGCTTCTGATCCTAGCCCTGTCTCTGAAGAAAGCGAACCCTCTGATCAAACCTCTTCAGAGAGCATTATACAAGCTCCTAAAGAACAAGCTGTTGCTTCATCGGAAACCGCCGTATTCGATAATTTAAGTAATGAAGAAAAAGAGGCAACTAAGGAGTCGGAGCAAGATGAATCCGAACAATCCGTTCAGAACGAAACCACAGCAACGGAATCAACATCAGAAGTATCAACGATTGCTACAGTTGCCGCTGTCACGGGAACATTAGCAGGTGTTCAAACCTTAGTCTCAACCACTGACAATAATTCATTAGACATAAGCTATACCCCCGCAGAAAATGCACAAGGGACATTGATTCTTCTGCACGGCTGTGATTATAAAGCCGAAACAGGTGATCTTATGGGGTCTTTGAAAACAGGTCTTACAAAGAAGGGCTGGAATACCCTTAGTTTTGCTTTACCTAGCTTAAGCTTATCCAGTAGTTATAACGATTTAGGTGCTATTATGCCTGAAGTTGCTACGCGTCTTGAATCCGCGATTACAATGGCGAAAGCAAAGAGTCAAACACCAGTTCTGCTATTAGGGCACAGCTGTGGTTCTCATATGGCATTAGCTTGGATGGAAAAAAGGGGCAGTAAGACAATTAATGGCTATATTGGCATGGGGACAGGCTTTATGAATACCGCGTTTGAAGATTCAGCTCATCTACGAATTCCGATTGAAGGCATGAAAGTTCCACAGCTTGATATTTACGGTTCTAAAGATCACGACGCTGTTTTAGCTACACAACCCGAACGTCTCAGTCATATTAACCGTGCTTTTAACAGTGCATCACGTCAGAAAATTATTGAAGATGGCGATCATCAACTTTCAGGGAAAAATGATGCGGTATTGGGCGTGGTGACCAAATGGCTCAGTAGTTTAGACTTTAGTAGTTAATTTTTCATTAGTATTCAACAACTAACCTTTCGCTAAGCACCCCCATTTGTATTTAAAACATGGGTGCTTAGCGAAGGATGATTCATTTTAGGTCATAAAATGAGCATAGAAAGAGCGATCGCGAAGGGGCGCTAGTCTCTCCTGAATTATTGACAGTACCTCATGTAAAAATTAGAAATTTAGATCAGTGTCGGAAATTTATTAGTGCCATTTTGTGGCTTTTACGATGGGGATTAGAATGGCGTATATTGCCACCTGAATTAGGAAAAGGGAGTAGCGTTTTTAAACGTTATTCTCGCGGGTGTGCTCTCGGCGCTTCGGATATCAATATATTTCTATTGATAGTACCGTCAACCGTGCTCATGCTGGTGAAGCAGGCTACCAAAAAGACTCAGCAGAACAGGAAGCATTAGGTCGCTCGAAGGGCGGTTTTAGTTGTAAAGTTTATGCCGTTTGTAATGTTCTGTTTAGCTACCTTGTTTTATGGCTTAGGTAAATGTCAACGGAGCCTAAACAATGCAACGGAAAAACTACAGAAAAATTCATGTGATGCATCAAAGCCACCTTCAATAAGTAACCTTCTAATCCCTCTGTTTTCTACTTGATTTGATTGTTTCTTTTTTGTGGGTAAATTTACTCTATAATCTCGCCATGCAATCATTAGACCCTAACACTATCCCCCTTAACGACAGTAATTTAATTGAAGCCAGTGCGGGTACGGGTAAAACGTATACGATTTCACTGCTTTATTTACGTTTTATTCTAGAGTCGGAACCTCAGCTTTCTGTTGATCAACTGCTGGTGGTGACGTATACCATAGCCGCTACAAAAGAGCTAAAAGATCGTATTCGCACGCGTTTAAACGAAGCGCTGATTGCCTTTTCTTTTCCTGAACTAGCCTGTGATGAATACCGTGAGCTTTGTCTTCAATATGCTAATCATACGGATGCTATTTTTCGTCTCTATACGGCATTGCTTAATTTTGATGAAGCGGCTATTTTTACGATTCATAGCTTTTGTCAACGTGCTTTAAAAGAGACCGCTTTTGATTCGGGCTTAGGGTTTGATAATGAGTTATTAGATGATCAATCGGAGCTAATGCAATCGTTATTGGATGATTATTGGCGTAAAATGTTTCAGCAAGCGCCTAATATTTTATTGTTACTATTACAAACAAAAAATATTACACCCGATAGCCTCTTGAATGATATTCAAAACGTTGTTGGTAAACCTTATTTAAAACGATTAAAACCTGATACTGATTTTGATATTCAGCAGCTGACTCAAACACTGGAACAGACTTATCAGCTTGCGATTAAAACGTACCAGCAACAATTATCAGAAATCACGGCCTTACTCACTCACTTCAAGCAAGAAAATTATTTTAATAAACAATCGGTTAGTGATAAAAAAGTAGACGCAATGATCAAAGAAATGGCTATCTTGCTCTCTGATCATTTTGAAAGTCCACCTGCCAAGTTACCTCAACCACTCGAAGGGTTAAGTCAGGATAAGCTGAAATTAAAAAAAAGTGCGCCTGCAATCAGTCATTGCTTTTTTACACAGTGGCAACATTTTATTGAAGCAAAAGCAGCATTAGATCATTGTGTTTCAAACTATCATGATGTGTTACGTAATGATGCGCTAGATTATCTACACGATCAGCTCCCCTTAGAAAAGCGGCGCAAAGGCATTCTGTCATTTGATGATTTATTATTACAGCTGGACTTAGCTTTAGAGAGCAATACCGCGTTAGCACCTATTTTATTGGCGCAATATCCTGTAGCAATGATTGATGAGTTTCAAGATACTGACCCGATTCAATACGCTATTTTTCAGAAAATTTATGGCGCGAGTCATAACGGTGATCATACTGTCTTTTTTGTTGGTGATCCTAAACAAGCGATTTATAGTTTTCGTGGTGCTGATATTTATACGTATCAAAAAGCCAGCAAAGATACACAACATCAATACACCTTAAATAAGAACTGGCGTTCCCACCCAAAGCTGATAGACGCGCTTAATTGTTTATTCACCCGTAATACAAATCCCTTTATTGATGAAAATATTAGCTATCAATCGATCAATGCAGGTCAACAGGAAGAACCTGCTTTAGTCACTGATGATGAGCGCGCACCGTTACGTTTATGGACAATTGATACGCTGAAGCAAGAAGGACAAAATAAAACGATAGCCGATTTAAAAGAAGAAATAGCTCAACGTGTTGCACAGGATATAACCCAGTTGTTAACAAGTGCTGATAAAGGTAATGCAATGATTGCTGATCGTGCTTTAGAGGGGGGTGATATTGCTGTTTTAGTACGAAGCCACAAACAAGGACAACAAATTAAAGCAGCATTGACACAATGTGGTGTTGCTTCGGTGCAAAGCGCCAAAGAAAGTATTTTTAAAACCCATGAAGCGCAGGAGCTAATGGTTCTATTGATGGCGATTGCTCAACCTGCTCGTGAAGATCAAGTACGTCGTGCATTAGTCACTGACTTATTTGCCTATCGTGCCGATGATTTAATTGATTTTGATGAAAATAACACCGCTTGGGATAATAAGCTACATGCCTTTCAACACTGGCATCAGCTTTGGCTTGTACAAGGTTTCATCCCCATGATGCGTCATCTCATGCGGGATGAATCGATCCCTTTGCGTTTATTAAGCCATGACAATGGTGAGCGTCGTTTGACCAATTTATTACATATAGCGGAGCTTATTCATCATGAAAGCCATCAAAACTCACGCGGAATGGAGGGTGTTATTCGTTGGTTGCAACAACAAGCCGAGCACAGTAACTTAAGCAGTGATTATTCTCAGTTACGTTTAGAAAGTGATGATAAATTAGTAAAAATTGTTACCATCCATAAAAGCAAAGGTCTAGAATACAATATTGTCTATTGCCCCTATTTATGGAGCGATGGATTACAAGGGTCAAAAGACCCCGCCATTTTGTTTCATAATGATGAACATATTCCTTGTGTTGATATTGGATCTACTCAACGTAAAGCACATATTAAACGCTTTGAAGAAGAAGTAGCCGCTGAAAATATGCGCTTATTGTATGTGGCACTGACGCGTGCAAAATACCATTGTACCGTTGTCACCGCCCCACAAAAAATTGTAGGTTATATTGATCGCTCTGCATTAGGTTGGTTATTAAGTCAAGGGACGTTAGCGGGCAGTAAAGCCTTTTTCCCTAACTATCAAGAGACACTAGAAACCTTAGCGGAAGTTTCACAAGATGCCATTGAAGTTAAATCATTGCCTGAAAATACGCCCCTAGAGTACCAACGAAAAACAACCACACCAAGGCTCCATGTTCGTCTGTTTTCATCCTCAATTCAACAAGACCATCGGATCACCAGCTTTAGTGCCTTAAGTTATGGACACCACAGTGAAACGGCTGATCATGATCAGGATATTGTGTTTAATAGTTATTTAAAAGCTGATACACCCGCCGAATTTCCACGCGGTTCGAGGGCGGGTAGTTGTTTGCATGATATTTATGAACACATTGATTTTACACAGCCGCTTGCAACGAATGAAGAGAGTGTGATTATTAACGCCCTCACAAAATGGGGCTTTGACCTTGAGCTGGCGGATACCGCACAAACATTATTAAGCAATAGTTTACAAGCTCCGTTATTCGCTTCTGATCCTGATTTTAAATTAAGTAATTTGAGCACAGCACAACGTTTAAATGAAATGGAGTTTGTATTTCCATTAGCTTTACTTAAAATAGATCAACTTAAACCCCTTTTAATCACTGCCTTTGTAGAAGAACATCAGCACGTGATTCGACACGCGATTAACAGCCTCGATTTTCAGCAAGTCAGAGGCTATTTAAAAGGCTATATTGATTTGATTTTTGAGTACAATGGAAAATATTATATTGCTGATTATAAATCTAATCATTTAGAGGATTATGGCGACCAAAGCCTATTAAGCGCAATGGCTCACTCCCATTATTACCTACAATATTTGATTTACACGGTTGCACTACACCGTTATTTAACCCAACGGCTGACTAATTATCATTATAAAACACACTTTGGCGGTGTTTATTATTTATTTATTCGCGGTATGTCGGAAGATCATCCCAATCAGGGTGTTTTTTATAACCAGCCCGATTATCAATTGATTTGTGCTTTAGACACGCTCTTTGGAACCTGTTTATGACAATAAAGCCCCGCTATGAACCTTTAGACTATCAATTAGCTGATTTACTTGAAGAATTGAATCAATCAAAACATAACATATTGCGCCAAACGACGTTAAAGGTCAGCCAACAAACAAGGGAAGGCTGTATTGCCCTAGCCTGTAAACCAACACACGCCAAAGCGTTACTCAAAACCAAAGTAGTTGGCACAAAAGAACAGAAAAAACCGCTAATTTTTGATCAAGGGTTTATCTATTTAAACCGCTACTGGTCTTATCAACAGCGTTTATCCGCAGAAATTACAGACCGTCTTTCCTTTGATTTTGCAGGCGTTGACCCTTTATGGATAAACCAACGTCTCGCACATTATTTTGAAGCCGATAAAGAAAATAATATCAATTGGCAACAAATTGCCGCGGCTTTAGCACTAAGCACCCGCTTCCTCATCATTTCAGGGGGGCCTGGAACAGGGAAAACCACCACCATTACACGTATCTTAGCGTTATTAATTGAACAACATCAGCACAGCTCATCAACAACACCCCTACGTTTTGCCTTAGCTGCCCCGACAGGAAAAGCAGCAATGCGAATGAGTGAATCAATTCGTGATGCGATTCAAGACGAAAAAGAGGTTTTCCCGCCTGAAATGATTGAGAAGCTTCCGCAAGCATCCAGTACCTTGCATCGTTTATTAGGTTATATTCCCAACAGTGCTAGCTTTCGATCCAATAAAAATAATCCTTTATCTAGCGATATTGTGATTATTGATGAAGCCTCAATGATTGATCTTGCTATGATGACAAAACTGTTTGAAGCCATTCCAGCCCGTAGCCGCCTTATTTTATTAGGGGATAAAGATCAACTATCATCCGTCGAAACAGGTTCTGTTTTCACCGACCTTTGTACTTTTGCTAATAACCAATACACCCCCCAAGTGATTAATTATCTACACACAATAACAGAGGCTTGTGTGACAACATCCCAACACGCTACATCGATTGAAAATCATATTGTCTGTTTACAAAAAAGCTGGCGTTTTGATCAGAATAGCGGCATAGGACAACTCGCTACAGCGATTAACAAGGGCAATACAAAAACCAGCCTTGAGATCCTAAAAAATGCTCAGTTTCCTGATGCAGAAGGTATTTTATCGGCTGAATTAACCAAAAATAAGCTATTAAGCGCATGGGAACCTTATTTAAACGCGATCAGGTCAAATGCATCGGTTAATGAGTTGTTTAACCGCTTTAATCATTTTCGCATCCTAACTGCCCTGCGTCGCGGCATGAAAGGCTGTGTTTATCTCAATAGCCAGTTAGAAAAATACCTTACTCAATACGGAAAATTAAATTGTTATAAACGCTGGTATCATGGTCGTCCGATTATGATCACCGAAAACAGTTACCGTACGGGCTTATTTAATGGTGATATTGGTATTACTCTACAGGATGAAAAAACAGGTCAAACCAAAGTTTGGTTTCAAACCAAAGACGGTGAAAAATCCTTCTCCCCTGTTCGATTACCACAACACGAAACCACATGGGTCATGACCATTCACAAAAGTCAAGGGTCTGAATTCAATAATGTTTTAATGATACTCCCCACGGAAGACAGCCCTGTACTCACCCGCGAACTGATTTACACGGGTATTACCCGCGCCAAACAACACATCACTATTGTTGCTGATCCGATGGTATTAAAATACGGCATTGAAAAACCCACTGCACAGGCAACACAGATACAGATGAAATTGGCTAACGATTTAAAGTAAACTGTTAACTGAAAATCACACCATAGAGGATGTCGATAAAAGGAGTCGCCCTGACACATTTTGAGGACTGTTGTGCAACGCTTGTTTCAAATAAAAAGAATAAAATATTCGGCGCGCGGGCTTATCTTAGGGTTACTTGTGTTGAGTGCTACCTTATTTTGGTTTGCTTTACCGAAGCCTTTATTTAATGACCCCTTTTCTCCCCTTGTGTTGAGTGATGAAGGGCATTTATTGGGCGCGCATATTGCTCAAGACGAGCAATGGCGTTTTCCTCCGTTACAACAAACGCCCCAAAAATTTGCTACGGCATTGATTGCTTTTGAAGACAAACGGTTTTATCAGCATATTGGGGTTGACCCTTTTGCTATTGCACGCGCTTTTTATCTTAATATAAAGCAACGGCGGGTAGTTAGCGGTGGCAGTACCTTATCCATGCAAGTGGTGCGGATGGCGTTGCACAATCCGCAACGTACCTTGTGGGAAAAGTTTAAAGAATTATTTAAGGCGATTCGCTTGGAGTTAGCCTATAGCAAGGAAGGTATTCTTACTTTATATTCGAGTCATGCCCCTTTTGGTGGGAATGTTGTCGGCTTGGAAGCGGCATCTTGGCGTTATTTTGGGCGCAGACCAAATCAATTATCGTGGGCTGAAAGTGCGATGTTGGCGGTGTTACCGAATAGTCCGTCTTTAATTCATTTGGGACGACATCGACAAAAACTGCTAAAAAAACGCAATCGATTGCTAAAAAAACTGCAACAACAGCAGCTTATTTCTCCATTGGAATATGATTTAGCGATTTTAGAGCGCCTTCCGAATAAACCGAAAGCTTTACCCCGTTTAACACCTCGTTTATTGGATACCTTGATGGTTCGCCATCCACAGCAACACCGTTTTTACACCACGATTAATCATACCTTGCAACAACGCATCAGCCAACTGGCAAAACATTACGCTGAAACACAAGCCCGTAATAATATTCATAATTTAGCCCTTATGGTGATTGACAATCAATCCTTTGATGTCGTCGCTTATATTGGTAATACACCAACAAAAAAAGCCAATCAACACGGTCAGGCGATTGATCTCATTCATCGCCGACGCAGTACAGGCAGCACCTTAAAACCGTTTTTATTTGCCACTTTAATTGAGCAAGGGAAGATCCTTCCCGAAATGTTAATTGCAGATACGCCTGTCCGTTATTCGGGTTATCAACCCAAGAATTTTAACCGCCAATTTCAAGGGGCGATTGTTGCTAAACAAGCCTTAGCTCGCTCTTTAAATATTCCTGCGGTTAATTTATTAAGCTTACACGGTGTAGAAAGTTTTTTAGCCTTTTTACGGCATTTAGGGATGACAACATTACACCGAAAATCACGGGATTATGGTTTGCCTTTAATTTTAGGTGGTGCTGAAACCACGCTTTGGGAACTCAGCACCTTATATGCTAATTTAGCTTATCTAGCACAGCAAAAAGGTCATCAAGCACTCTATTATCGACAAGCGCGTGTCCTTAAAGAAGCGCATACGGTAAGCAAACGCCGCAGTGAAATTTCGCCTGCGAGTGCATGGATGACGTTAGAATCTTTATTGGATGTGACCCGTCCTAATGAATCAGGTTATTGGCGTAATTTCACCAGCAGTCATAAAATTGCTTGGAAAACAGGGACTAGTTTTGGACACCGTGATGCATGGGCAATGGGAACAACACCGCGTTATACCGTGGGTGTTTGGGTTGGTAATGCTCAAGGTGAAGGACGAAAAGAGTTAACAGGGATAAAGACCGCGGCTCCTATTTTATTCGATGTATTTAACCGCTTGTCCTTGTCGAATGAGTGGTTTACGCAACCGATTGAGCAAATGAAGTCGATTAACATTTGTATTGATGATGGTTTTTTAGCCGATAAAAATTGTGCATCAAAACCGTATTGGATTCCTAAAAGCAGTCATTTTGACCGTACCAGTCCCTATCATCAACGTGTACATATTGTGACTCAAAACGGTGTCCCTAAACAAGTGCATAGCCAATGTGAATCAGTCGCTAATATGCAGCATCTCTCATGGTTTGTACTGCCTCCCGACCAAGCCTTTTATTATCAAAAAAGTCATGCAAACTACAAACCCTTGCCCGATTGGCGTGAAGACTGCAAAACATTAGGCAATACTAATGCTAATCATCAGCCCCTGCGTTTGATTTATCCACGTCGCAATACACAAATTTATATCCCAAGAGAACTCTCAGGAAAACCAAGCAAAGTGGTTTTTTCCGCGCTTCACCGCCAGCCCGAAAGCCAAATCTATTGGCATATTGATCATCAATATAAGGGATCGACCCGTACCTTTCATGAAAAAGCCTTTTATCTTTCTGTCGGTGAACACACCCTTATTTTAGTTGATGAACAAGGTCATCGCGTAGAGCAACGTTTTGTCATTTTGGAGAAGTAGCTGATACCGAAAATCGGTTAATAGTAGAAAAAACAATTAAATCACAACAAACTTCGAAAAAATTTTGAAAGTGGCACTTGAGACTTGTTCTAGCTCAAGTGATTACTTTTTTCTGCTTAGTATACTTTTTATTTGGTAATTTGAGCTTAAATTGAGACAAAACAAAATTATAGACCTACACTAAGAGTGTAAATTTTAATCAATAGTTAGGGTAGATACTTGAAAAAATAGTCGTTTAGATTTATAACGTGCTGACCTTTAATCTATTTTTTTTACAAAATAACAAAAGGTTAATTTAAAACAATCACTTACAGTAAAAAACCCAAGTATTTATAACAAACTATTAAAATAATACGTTTTAAGCTGCGTTACGCAACCGCTGGCGCATAATTTTTAGAGGAAAGTTTTATGTCAACTGCTTTATTCATTGCATTAGGGTGCGCCTTCGTCTCCCTTGTGTACGGTATCTATTCGATCAACTGGGTGTTAAAAAAGCCGCAAGGTAATGAACGCATGCGAGAAATAGCCCTTGCAATTCAAGAGGGTTCAACGGCTTATTTTAAACGTCAATACAGTGCTATTGGGTTAGTCGGTCTGGTACTGGTCGTTGCGCTTTGGATTTTCTTAGGTTCATTAACCGCGATCGGCTTTATTATTGGCGCGGTCTTTTCTTCATTAGCAGGCTTTATTGGGATGTATGTTGCAGTACGTGCCAATATTCGTACTACGGAAGCTGCCCGAGATGGGCTTAACCCCGCGATGCAAGTTGCCTTTCGTGGCGGCGCTGTGACAGGGTTACTGGTTGTTGGACTCGGCCTTTCAGGTGTTGCAGGCTTTTTAATGATATTGGAATCCATGACACCTGCTGGAACCCCTGTTGATCTCTTTCCCTTAATCGGTTTAGCATTTGGTGGATCATTAATTTCCATTTTTGCTCGATTAGGCGGGGGTATCTTTACTAAAGGTGCAGACGTTGGTGCTGATCTTGTCGGTAAAGTGGAAGCAGGTATTCCTGAAGATGACCCACGTAACCCTGCCGTTATTGCTGATAATGTCGGTGATAATGTCGGTGACTGCGCGGGTATGGCAGCCGATTTATTTGAAACCTATGCCGTTACCATTATTGCAACGATTATGTTAGCAGCACTGATGTTTGGTGTCGCACATGATGCGGTTGTTTATCCTCTGGTATTGGGTGCTGTTTCTATATTAGCTTCTATCGCGGGGACGTTCTTTGTCTCTGTTGGTGATGATGGCAAAGTGATGAAAGGTCTTTATAAAGGCTTAATTGTTTCGGGTGTGATCTCCGCTATTTTATTTTACCCCGCGACCTTATGGTTAATGTCCGATGCAAAAAGTATAGACGGTACTGTTTACACTTCTGCCGCTATTTATATCAGCGCATTGATTGGCTTATTTGTCACAGCATTACTGGTTGTGGTTACAGATTATTATACTTCAACCGCCTTTAAACCTGTCAAGCACTTAGCCGCTTCTTCCGAAACTGGACATGCTACTAATATTATTGCAGGTTTAGCAATTTCAATGAAATCAACTGCTGCTCCTGTCATTATTATTTGTTTGGGTATTTTACTCTCACATTATTTTGCAGGGTTGCTCGGTATAGCGATTGCAGCAACATCAATGTTATCTATGACAGGTATTGTTGTCGCAATGGATGCTTTTGGTCCGATCACTGATAATGCCGGTGGTATTGCAGAAATGGCTGAGTTACCTGCTGATGTTCGTAAAACAACCGATGCACTGGATGCTGTTGGCAATACGACAAAAGCCGTTACAAAAGGTTATGCCATTGGTTCTGCTGCCTTAGCATCATTAGTTCTTTTTGCTGATTTTACCCACGGTTTATCGGCTCAAAATGGCACACACTTAACCTTTGATTTATCTAATCATCTGGTCATTATTGGCTTATTTATTGGTGGATTAATTCCCTTCCTCTTTGGCGCGATGGCAATGGAAGCAGTAGGCCGTGCAGCAGGTGCGGTTGTTCATGAAGTTCGCCGTCAATTTAGAGAAATCCCTGGGATTATGAAAGGCACAGAACGACCCGATTATTCTTTAACCGTTGATTTATTAACAAAATCAGCTATTAAAGAAATGATTGTTCCTTCTTTACTGCCTATTTTAGTTCCTTTATTTGTTGGTTTGGTTTTAGGTCCACAAGCATTAGGTGGTCTATTAATTGGAACTATTATTACGGGATTGTTTTTAGCAATTTCAATGACAACAGGCGGTGGCGCTTGGGATAATGCTAAAAAATATATAGAAGATGGTCATCACGGTGGCAAAGGTTCCGAAGCACATAAGGCATCGGTTACAGGTGATACTGTTGGCGACCCTTACAAAGATACCGCAGGGCCTGCAATTAATCCTTTAATTAAAATCATCAATATTGTTGCGTTATTAATGATCCCCTTGATGTAATCCAACAGCATTAAGGATCGAAGCTCTTTTGATATTTGATTACCTTTCTCACCCTTTGTTTTCGGTGAGAAAGGTAATGTTCAATAAGGTAACGAAAGGAAGGATTCATGTCACTTCTTCAAAGCGTGGTAAATTACGAAAGCAATAAAAGAGGTTGTTAATAAAACAACACCAACAAGTAAACCATGAAGACAAGCATTAAGTAAAATATTCATAATATCGTTATATTTTTTATTTATTTTCCTAGTATTAGTATACTACTTGCTTAACTCAATACCGTCTTAACCCATGAGATTATGATACAACAGTGCCATCTGACGTATCAACGAGCGGATGGCATTTCTTATTATAAATCCCGTAAAGGTATTCAATCAACAAGACGTTTAAGGGCTGAATCATCTACCGACATTTGCGGTATTGAAGTTGGAATACAACACCATTGGTTAAATCAAGTGAATCGACACTGATCGAACTACGCTTCCCCTTTGTTCTAATACGACTGTTGATACGCATGTTAACATCCTGACCACAAGCTGACCAGCTCTCCGTCATTGTCATCAAATTATCCCGTACTAAATAATCATCCCCATGTTTTGAATACAGTTTATTTTTCAAGACGGGTGTACGATCACCCGCAAAGAAATAAGAACGTCTTAACTCCCCTCGACCTTCTATAAACCCTCGAAAATCAGCCGTCATGGTTGAGACCTGAAAACCATTAGGAACATGAACAGGCACCGCGATATTACATGACTTATTGCCTGGATCTGCGATATAACTATCAAATAAAATACTTAACGTTGAACCATCAGGTGTGATTGCAAAATCGCTACTTCCCGAAGGACATCCACTGCCTGCAATCGCAGGAGCTTTGAAAAATACGGTATTGTTACTTGGTGCGGCCATGCTAGTTTGTGCTGTAATCGCTAAAAGCGTGCCTGCAATAATTGTCTTTAATGTGTTCATAATGAAGTGTCCTTTTTGTTACCAAGCTATTAGGATAAACGCCTACTTGGTCTGTTGTTTTGTTTGTGTATCAACCTTGGAATACATAATGCAGGATGGCTCAATATTAAACTATCCCTTATCTAAGCGAGCCTTGATTACAGCGGCATCCCTTAAATAGGGGATTGTGTTAAACACTTATTTTTTCTTAAACTGTTCCGCAGGTTTATCTATTTCATTGCAACAAATATCATTGCAATCAATTACTGTCTAATCTGACTTGGGTTTAAGTTATTTGATCAATATATAGAAGGGATAGATATGAAAGATAAACAAGACTGGCAGGTTTTTTTAGTTGAAGATGATCACGGCACGTTAGAGCGAATGGCAACGATTATTCGCGCTCAGCCCGAACTCACTTTAGTCGGTATGGCCGCTAACTACACTGATGCATCAGCATGGTTAAGTCACCATACACTCGATGTCTTATTAACCGATTTAGGTTTACCCGACGGTACAGGGCAACAGCTCATTGCCCAAACCCGCAAACAGCACGAACAAGCTGAAATCATGGTTATTTCACGCTTTGGAGATGAAAACAGTGTTGTTGAAGCGATTAAAGCAGGGGCAAGTGGCTATTTGTTAAAAGACGAACCCGAAGAACACATTATTGATGCAATTAAACAGTTATTGCAAGGTGGCTCTCCCATTAGTCCTGCCATTGCACGTTATATTTTAGACTTTTTCAAAAACGGGGATACGGCTAAAAGTAATCCCGTTGAATTTAATCCAGACTCCTTACTCACCCCCAAAGAAAAAATAGTATTACAGTATATTTCAAGAGGTTACTCTAACAAAGAAATTGCACAATCACTGCAAATATCACCGCATACTGTTGCCTCTCATATTAAGCGGATCTACCGAAAATTAGAGGTTAATTCACGTAATGAAGCGGTTTTTGAGGGGTGGCGAATGGGGGAACTAAGCATGCATCAACAAGCAAAGCCTCAAGCATCCCACAAAGATGCATTACAAATTAGTCAACCACTCAAAGACGGAGGAAAATCAGCAGAAGAAATTATAGAGGTATTAAAGTTAGTCTTTAGTCTCAATATGTTAGAAGGAATTACGGTATTAAAACAAATAGAATGCAGTGCCGCTGAAATTTTTATTGCCGCGAAAACAAGTTTTCAAGTGGATGATAAACTGATTATAGAAGCCTTGCTCACATTAGATTTTAGTCATGAAGAAGCATTACAGGCGATGTTAGAGAATATTTAGATTATGAAAAAACCATCCTTCAAACTTTCTCTCACAATCCTTATCCCATTACTGTTATCCCTTATTTTTATCTTTGTTGCATGGCAAATAATACACGTCCGTTTTACGCCCCCCATTGAAGGCAGTATTATGCTAAAAAAAGCCACATTATATAGCGATAATTTAGGACTGTGTGATGACTCAATCCCTGATAACTTAGCGACCGATGACGTTATTGTTGAATCATTACCTTCAATCTTAAGTCATTGTGTTAAAAGTTTAAAATCAGATAGTGGGATAAAAAAACACGCCGTTAACATACCCCACGAATGGCGTAACGATACAAGGTTATCCACACAACAAGGGGTAGGTAAAGCTCTCTATCATTTTGAGTTTCCCTTTGCCGTGATTCCTGAAGATTTATGGGCGATTGTTTTACCGATGGTGAGTCAAAATACAGCGGTTTTCTTAAATGGTAATTTACTGGGTTGGGGCGGAAGTTTTGAAGCACCTGTTGCACGAAATGCATCAAGTCCACAAATGTTCACCTTTCCCTCCACAGCATTTCATCAAGGCATTAACGAACTTGATATTTACCTGATCTCGGAACCGTTTAAAAGTGGCTTTCTTGGGCAAGTCCATATTGCTCCTGCTGAAGTCATAACCCCTGCTTATCAAAAGTATTCTGTGTTTCGACATACCTTGCCGCTTGCAATTACCTTAACCATTGCGGTCATCAGCTTTTTAATGTTGTTGTTATGGGTTTATCGTCGTCAAGATACGGAGTACGGTCTGTTTGCATTAAGTGGCTTTTTTTGGGTCATCAACACATTGAACCAATTTGTGATTGATATTCCCTTTTCTGGCTATCTTTGGGATGGGATGATTTATTTAAGTTCAGGCTTATTAAGCTTAAGTGGGCTATTTTTTATTCATCGTTTATTAGAAAAGAAACAAGCGGTCTTAGAAAAAAGTTTGGTTATTGTGATGGTGCTGACCTTTTCAACGCTGTTGATCTTACCTAAAACGTGGGTGCATCCTTTATTTTTTGAAGCGGGCCATTGGATCTCCATTCTAGCCGTCTTGTATTTATTCAGTATTACCGTTATTCATGCTACCAAAGCACAACAAATAGAATGGCATGTTTTAGCCTTAGCCATTGGCATTATTGCCTTTTTTGCACTGTACGATGTCTTAATGATGATGGGGTTAAGACCCCTTTACGAAGGTCGGTTTCTTCATTTTGGTGCACCTTTTTTATTAATCTCCTTTAGCTGGATTATGTTACAACGCTTTATTAGCACCTTAAATAAAGTAGAAAAATACAACCTTGAATTAGAACAGCTAAACCAAGGCTTGGAAGATCGGGTAAAAGCTCGGGGTGAAAAAATTGCAGAAAGTTACGAAATGATTCGCGTCCTAGGTCAAGAGCGCGTCTTAGCTGATGAACGCTCCCGCATTATGCGTGATATGCACGATGGGATTGGTGTTTATTTGACCAGCATGATTCGTCAAATCGAGAATAACAATATTAATCGAGAGCAACTGAGTGAGTCGGCACACAACGCATTGAACGATCTACGTTTAATGATTGATTCGTTAGGCAGTGCTAGTACCGATATACCTGCCATGTTAGGCATGTTTCGTACCCGTATCAATGTGATGCTAACCGCCTGTCAGATTGAGCTGGTTTGGCATGTAGAAGAATTACCTCCTGTGAAAGATTTTGGTCCTGAACGGGCATTAAATTTATTGCGTATTTTACAAGAAGCCGTTACCAATGCACTAAAACATTCTGGAGCAAGTCGTATCGGTTTATCCGCTTATTCTGAACTTACACCACAGGGTTTAGGTCTTATTAAAGTAGAGGTTTATGACAATGGAAAAGGATTTAGCAACAGTAAATCAGAGGGCAATGGATTGAAAAACATGGAGTACCGCGCAAAAAAAATTGCGGCAGAATTTAAAATTGAAACGAATCAAAACGGTAGCCGAGTGATTGTCACGCTACCCATTACAATGGAAACACAAGAAGCCAACAGCACTTAAATAATAAGTTATCAATACGTGCTGAAGGGCTTTAGTTTACAGAGGAAACAAAATGTTAATAAAAGGGTTAATAACAATATCATTGGGTGCATTACTCTTTTCAGGTGCAGTCGTTGCGGATACCGCAGAATCAGAGCCACTAATCTCTTATACCAAAGAGCTTAAACACAAGCGTCAAGGTGGGGGAAAGTCAACCGATAAAATTGCACTGATTCCTTTAGACGTTTCCAAGGGACATTGTGCTTTATTTGAAAAAGCCGAAGTAAAATATACCAAGCGCCGCTATGGTAAAGCTAAGATTGTGTCGCGCCCTGAGCGACACTGTAATCCGAAGACAGAAACCTGCAAAGTAAAGATCTCATGGCAACACTCCCCCACAGGACGCTTAAATTATAAAGTGAAAGTAACATGGAGTGTAGGACATTGTTAGAACCCGATACAAAGTAATGCCTCGATACTAACATTATTTCAAAAAAACACCGTGGAGAACACAAAGGGTCATAGCGGCTAATCTTTTCTGCCCCCTGTCTCAAGGGGAATAAATCATCAACTAAAAAAGGGGCTACATTATGCAAAAAAGAACAATCTCACTGAAATTACAGGTTTTCATTCTCCTGCTCTTTGTTAGCACAGCACAAGCAGGAACATTGGATGGGGCTAAAAAGGTTGATGGTAATAATGTCGCCGTGGGTTTAGCCGCAAAAGCTTTATTAACCAATTCAACAGCTGTTGGCGAAAGTAGTTTCGCTACCGCCGTTTCAAGCACCACCTATGGCGCAATATCGAGTGCTACCGCTGTTAATACCACGGCATTGGGAACAGCTGCGTTAGCTCAAGGCAAACAAAGTACCGCCGTTGGTGCATTAGCTCAAGCACTCGAACATAACAGCACAGCGGTCGGTGTCAATGCAATGGTTGAAGCCAATGATGGTATTGCGGTCGGTGAAAGCGCTTCTGTCTTGGAAAAAGGCGGCATAGCATTAGGGGCTGATTCGATTAGTGATGCGGAAGGGGCTGTCGCTTTGGGCAGTCAATCTGCCGCACGTGAAAAAAACACCGTATCCGTTGGAGACTCAGAAACAGGCTTAACCCGTCGCATTACCAATCTAGCCCCCGCTATTTCAAACCTTGATGCGGTTAATTTAGGTCAAATGAATCGCGGCTTAAAAGGCGTGCGCAAGGATGCGTTTGCAGGGATTGCCAGTGTTGCCGCCCTCACGCCGACAACGCCTTCTGCACAAGGAAAGACAGCAGTGGGTTTTGGTGCCGCTCATTATCGTGGCGAACAAGCCGTCGCCTTATCGTTTAGTCATCGCCTAAACGGTAACAAACATAATATGCAACTCAATGGGGGCGTTGCTTATGATACGAGCCGAAGCACCTTAGGAAAAGTAGGCGTTTCTTGGGAGTTTTAACACTGTTAAAATTCTGCTAGTCGCGTAATGATAGACAGGCGTATCTCGAAGAAACTAACACAAGCTACTTTGCTGCCAATCACTCGTCGCTTTCTTTCTGATATTCATCGTCTCAATAAACTATATAAAATTAAGATTAATCCCAAACTCCCTAATAACCAACTGGCATTTGAGGTATCTAGGGTAGTTGCGAGCGGTGTATTGGTGTTAAAGGTTGCGGTAATTAATAAGGTTGCACCTGTTAAGGTGAGAATGGTGCGTTGATTGCTTTGTTTTATTTCTTGGCGTAGTTGTTCTAGTTGTTGTGTTTCGTTATTTTGATTGGTTTGCTGTTTGTGAATGTGGTGAATAATTTCATTTAACATCACGGGAATGTGAGGGGAATGTTCGATTAGTTTGGGTAGGTCGGTTTTCGCAATTTTAAGTAAAGAGCGCAAACCAAATTGTTGATCAATACGGCGCTGTAAGAAGGGTTTTGCCGTTTCCCAAAGATCAAGGTCGGGATAAACTTCACGCCCTAAACCTTCAATATTGAGCAACGTTTTTTGTAGCAGTACCAGTTGAGGCTGGACTTCCATATTAAAACGTCGGGCAGTTTGAAAGAGGCGTAATAAAAGTTTGCCGTAGGAGATGTCTTTTAGCGGCAGTTGAAAAATGGGTTCGCAAACGGTGCGAATAGCACTTTCAAACTCATTGGCATTGGTGTCGGAAGGAACCCAGCCTGAGGCAATGTGAGCTTTGGCAACCCCTTGATAATCACGGTTAAAAAAGGCATGAAAATTATCGGCTAAATAACTTTGATCTTCTGGCGTTAATGAACCAACAATACCAAAATCAACGGCGATATAACGTGGGTCTTGGGGGTTGCTAGCATCGACAAAAATATTCCCTGGGTGCATGTCTGCATGGAAAAAATTATGGGTAAAGACTTGGGTGAAAAAGATTTCTACCCCACGCTCTGCTAAACGTTTCATATCCGTTCCAATGGCTTTTAAATGGGCAACATCACGACTGGGAACACCATAAATTCGTTCCATTGTGAGTACATTTTGCGAGCAGAGATTCCAGTAAATATCAGGAATATAAAGGTCGTCTGAATCTTCAAAATTGCGCCTTAATTGTCCTGCATTAGCCGCTTCTCGTAACAAATCTAATTCATCAATAATGGTTTTTTCATACTCTTGAACCACCTCAACTGCACGGAGACGTTTGCCTGTGGCACTAAATCGATGCACTATTCTTGCCATTAAATACATCAATTCAATGTCATGCCGAATGGTTTTTTCGATTTCAGGACGTACTACTTTGACGACTACTTTTTCTCCTGAACGCAACACTGCAGAGTGAACTTGTGCGATAGAAGCAGAAGCAAGTGGAATATCCTCAAAAAATTGAAAAATGTGGTCAATAGATTGACCCAGTTCTTTCTCGATAATATGCCGTGCGACTTGGGGCGAAAAAGGTGGAACATTGTCTTGTAACTTGGCGAGTTCATCGGCAATATCTTCTTCTAACATATCGCGGCGGGTAGAGAGCATTTGCCCTAGTTTAACGAACACAGGACCAAGGTCTTCAAGTCCACGTCGAATACGTTTCCCACGAGGGATCTCTTTTTTCTTGCGCCAGTTCCACGGCGAGAGGTAGTAGATAAAACGAAGGGGTTTCAGTGCAGGAATCGAGTAAATAATATCATCTAATCCATGACGAATGATAATGCGATTGATTTCTATCAGGCGCAGTATTTGAGAGAAAAAATTCATTATAAGTAGGCTATGTTACGATGATTTGAGGTGTTGATGTAGGCGTGCTTCAAGCCGATCTACGCCAAAACGGAGTTCGTCAACTTGATCAAGATAATAGTTGATTTCAGCTTCAGCAGGGGTCAGGCGTGCTTCTTCACTAATGTATTCACTGGTGTTTAGTTTCATAGCTTCAGCGCTATCATGTAACCATGTTTTGCCTGTGCTTGTAACTTGTCCGACTTGATGCGCAACAATATCACCGACTTGTTTTGCCAGTAGCTCCTCCCAATCTATATCAACCTCACTCAGAATGCGGCTAAAGGTTGCACCAAGATGGGTATCACCTTCAATACGCACCTCACTTTCCAGCAAGGTTTTCCCTGAGTTGTTGCTGGTTCCAAGACGTATTAATGCCATGGGTGAACCGATAATAGTGGTATCAGGTATATCGGTGTATTCTCCCATAACGACGATATGTTTAGCACTGGGTAGGCAATACAGTGTAACATCCAAGCCGCTAATCTTTAAGCAAATGACCTTGTCTTGCAGGGGGCTGAATTTAGGCAGGGTTTCACCGTCTAAGGTGAGCCAAGCATTCAGTGAGATTTCAATACTGGCTAATAGGCTACTGGATAACGGTATCATATTATAATTTATAGCCAATATGTAATGCGACAATACCACCTGTCATATTATGATAGGTGGTGCGTTCAAAGCCTGCGGTTTCCATCATGCCTTTTAGAGTGTCTTGATCAGGGTGCATACGAATAGATTCAGCAAGATAACGGTAACTGTCAGCATCATTGGCAACAACTTTTCCAATGAAAGGCAGTAACTTAAAAGAATACTGGTCGTACAATATATTCAACCCTGGAACAACAGGTTTGGAAAATTCTAGAACCATTAATTTTCCACCTGGTTTTAGGGTTTCAAATATCGAGCGTAAGGCTTTTTCTTTATCGGTGACATTACGTAAACCAAAAGCAATGGTAATGAGATTAAAGTGATTGCTTGGAAAAGGTAAACACTCTGCATTCGCTTGAACGTAATCAATATTTCCAGCAATGCCTAAGTCGGTTAAGCGGGTGCGTCCATTCTCTAACATTGAGCCGTTAATATCCGACAAAACGACTTTTCCCTCTTGACCTACAATTCGAGCAAATTTAGCGGCTAAATCGCCCGTCCCACCCGCAAGATCAAGAATCGTATCGCCTTTTTTTGCACCCGACTTCTCGATGGTATAACGTTTCCAAAGCCGATGGACACCCATGGACATTAAATCATTCATTACATCGTACTTGTCAGCAACAGAATGAAAGACATCCGCAACTTTATTCACTTTTTCAGCAATGGGGACTTGTTCGTAACCAAAATGAGTAGAGGTTTTTTCTGATGTTTTGTCCGACATAATGTGGGTTTTTCCTGATCAATCGAGTGATGTATTGTAACAATCTTATAGCATCTGATACATGCTTTATTGCTCCAATTCTTTTCCAGTATTTGTTGAGTTGAAAAAGAAGATATTGGATGCGGGTGTACCATTATAAAGAAGAATAAAGGGTATTTTCATAACCTGTTCAATATAAAAAAATAATAAAAATAATCACGTCGCTCTTGAAATTACAGCCTTAAACCTTACCTTATACGCAGTTAATTTAGGCTCTTTTGAGGTTTCTAAATTATATGAAAATAAAAAATATGATTTAATATCAATGACATAATCATTTATGTGAATTACTTAAGATATTATAGTCCCTTCCATTTCTTCGAGATACACTCATGAGTAGCGAAAAAACTTCAACGGCACAGGCGGCTACAGGCGCTGTAAATACCGATAAAGACAAGTTTGAAACATCCGCGGATATTGATCCAAAAACAATAGAAAATGAGGCGGCTGACGCAGTAGCGCCTAATGATGACCAGCTTAATCAACTGCGTGCATTACTCGCTGAGGCAGAAGATAAAGTTCAGCAGGGGCAAGATAATATTATCAGGCTACAAGCCGAACGAGAGAACCAACGCAAGCGTACTGAAAAACAGGTTTCAGATGCTCATAAGTTTGCATCACAAAAGTTTATTGAACAGCTTCTCCCTGTCATTGATAGTCTTGAAATGGGTTTACAAGCGGAGGGCGACTTGAACAGTATTCGTGAAGGAATGACGTTGACATTAAAACAATTTGAATCGGTAATGGAAAAATCAAATTTAGTGTCAATTAGTCCCTTAGGTGAAAAGTTTAACCCCGACTTACATCAAGCAATGGCAATGCAGCCGAGCGAAGAATATGCCGATGGCTTGGTTTCCTTAGTAATGCAAAAAGGCTATCGCTTAAATGGTCGTTTAGTTCGCCCCGCTATGGTGATGGTGGCTAAGAACGGTTAATAGCACTGTGTATAAAAATCAAATTAATCCGTAGGGCTTGGCTTGAATTAACTAAAATCAGCCGCACTTAACTAGCTATCTTAAATGAGTTTTCACCCAACTTGTTAGCGTACAGCAAATAGTATCAAATAAAGCTTAAAAACTAAGCTGATAAAAAAATTGGAGAATTATTATGGGAAAAATTATTGGAATCGACTTGGGCACAACGAATTCTTGTGTTGCGGTTATGGAAAGCGGTGCGCCGAAAGTGATTGAAAACGCTGAAGGGGATCGTACAACCCCTTCTATTGTCGCCTTTTCTGATGATGAGGTTTTAGTGGGGCAACCTGCAAAGCGTCAAGCGGTTACTAATCCAGAAAATACTTTATTTGCCATTAAACGTTTAATTGGACGTACCTTTAACGAAGATGCGGTACAAAAAGATATCAAACTTGTCCCGTATAAAATCGTTAAGGCTGATAATGGTGATGCATGGATTGAAGCAAACGGCAAAAAAATGTCGCCCCCTGAAATTTCTGCTCGTATCTTACAAAAATTAAAAAAAGATGCGGAATCTTATCTTGGAGAAGAAGTAACTGAAGCGGTTATCACGGTTCCTGCCTATTTTAATGATTCTCAGCGTCAAGCAACTAAAGATGCGGGCAAGATTGCGGGCTTAGATGTAAAACGGATTATCAATGAGCCAACGGCAGCGGCGTTAGCGTTTGGTATGGATAAGTCCGTAGGTGATTGCACAATTGCAGTTTATGACCTTGGTGGTGGCACATTTGATGTCTCGATTATCGAAATTGCTGAAATTGATGGTGAATATCAGTTTGAAGTGTTATCAACCAATGGTGATACTTTCCTTGGTGGTGAAGATTTCGATATGCGCTTGATTGACTATCTAGCGGATGAATTTAAGAAAGATAACGGCGTTGATTTACATAATGATCCACTCGCTTTACAACGTCTAAAGGAAGCCGCAGAAAAAGCTAAAATCGAGCTTTCTTCCACACAACAAACGGATGTTAATTTGCCTTATGTGACGGCTGATGCTTCAGGTCCTAAACATTTAAATGTTAAAGTAACCCGTGCAAAGTTAGAATCTCTTGTTGAAGATTTAGTAAAACGTACCATTGATCCTTGTAAAGTTGCTTTAGATGATGCAGGTTTATCGTCTAGTGAGATTAATGATGTGATTTTGGTCGGTGGTCAGTCCCGTATGCCAATGGTTCAAGAAGAAGTCAGTAACTTCTTTGGTAAAGAGCCACGTAAAGATGTTAACCCTGACGAAGCAGTTGCGGTTGGTGCGGCAATTCAAGGCGGTGTTTTAGGGGGATCAGTCACAGATGTACTGTTATTAGATGTTACTCCTTTATCCCTCGGTATTGAGACCATGGGCGGCGTAATGACCAAGCTAATTGAAAAGAACACGACGATCCCAACGAAAGCACAAC
>JAGLBW010000063.1 GCA_023146545.1 Cocleimonas sp. | reverse complement strand
ACAGAGGCTAAACCTTGTCCAACATCCAATAAACTATAACGAAACTCGCCTTTGTTTAAGGTTGCTTTAGGTTCATGGGTAATGATGGGAATAAACAATAAAATCCCTAACCATCGGGCAGGAAAGCCTTTCGGTAAAAACAGTAATAATAAACCCAGCATCAGAGTAAGGATCAACGGAAGGGATAAATCTTTAGCATCAAATACGGTAAAGGGAAACTGATCCAACCATGTTAACACTCTCAATAAATAGTCCAAATTAAACACTACGCCTTGTAATATAAAATCAGCTAAAACAGGCGCGACTACAAACATTATTAAGGTTAATAAGATCAGGGGAACAATCACCAACGTCACCCAAGGAACAGCGATAAGATTCGCTAACGGGGAAATAACAGAAACCTGACCAAAGAAAAAAAGGGTCAGAGGAAACATCCCAAAAGACAACATAAATTGCAATGAAAGCAAGGAAAATTTAGGGGGTGTTGTTTGTCGAGCAAAGAACAGTAAAATCAATAAAACGGCGCCAAAGGAGAGATAAAAGCTAATCGTCAACGGGGCTAAGGGATCAATCAACAAGACCATCAAGATCGCCAACGAGAAAAAACTGAAGCGTTGAAAATACTGCTGTTGGAGCAAAGCAATAATACCACCAACCACCATCACTAAACTACGCTGAGTCGGTAAACTAAAACCTGCCAAAACAGCATAAGCGACCGCTAAAATAAGTGCTAATCCCGCACCCGCAATACGCACGGGCAGATAGAGATATAAAGAAGGAAACAGCCACCACAACAGCGCTATAAAAAAATAACCTAAGCTTGCCACTAAACCAATGTGCAAACCAGAAATCGCTATCAAATGACTCGTACCTGTTTGACGAAACAATTGCCATTGATCATCACTAACTGCGTCTCGGCTGGCAATCGCAAGGGCTGTAATCAAACCAAGCACCTGCGCATCGGGAATTGATTGTTTTATATTCTGTTGTATTTTTTCTCTAAAGGCATTGATCGCATACCAAGGCGCGCTATCTAACTGCTGATTATTACGGGATGATCGAACATAACCTGTGGCACTAATACGTTGTGTAAAAAGCCATTTTTCATAATCCAATCCCCCTTGATTCATAAAACCATTAGGACGTTTTAAACGTACCTCGAAACGCCAATGATCTCCCGCATGAAGCGATGGTTTAGCGCCATACCATGCTAGTTTTATCTTGCCATTTAAGTTCAACGGCACTGACTTATTCGCCTCATCAAAGAAAGTGGCTTTAGATACTTTAAAATAAAACTGCCAATGGGTCGGATGATGGATTGGAATATTGTCAATCTTTCCTTCAATGATCAAATTTTTACCCTCAAACTGAGGGGTTAAACGAGATTCAATGATTGAAAAAGCGGTCATGCTGGCATACACTAAACTAATAATAAGGCTAATAAAAAAAAGGAAAGCAGACCGATAACGAGGTAAAAAATAACAAAGAAAAGCAACAGGTAAAAGGATAAATAACAAGCGAGTTGGATCAGGTAACACAATAAAAAATGATAATAAGAAAGCCCCTAAAAAGCATCCAATCGCAATGATGTGCATACAAAATACCAAACAGAATACCGTTTAAATCCGCATCGCCCTGCCAATTTAATCCTCAAACTAAAATTAATCTAATGATAATAAACCCAAACATTATTTTTTAGATTAAACACCCAATATTCGATATGATTCAACTCATAAAATGAGAAAGCTACCCAAGAATAGCGCCCACAACGAAACGCTTCATTGCTCGTTTAAAATGGTATACTTATCACCATAAACGAGTGGTTAATAAGAAGACTTTCATCAACCTTATCGTCGATCAGATAGGCGGTAACCTCGCAGACAAAACTAACGATACCCCCATGCTTAAAGAATTTTTTAAACGCTACTCTCCCAACCCCGAACGATTAAGAAAAAACAAGGCATTGAATTTTTTGGGAGAACGTATCTATCATCCCAGTTTATGGCATCTTAACCGTCATTCGGTTGCGAAAGCCTTTGCTGTTGGTCTCTTTTGTACTTGGCTTCCTATGCCATTTCAAACCGTTATTGCCGCGGCATTGGCTATCTTTTTTTCTGCACATATTCCTTTATCGATTGTGTTAGTTTTTATTACCAACCCGATCACCATTCCTCCCATGTTTTATTTTGCTTATCGTTTGGGTAATCGCTTATTGTTACGAGAAGAAAGTGACTATAGTTTTGAGCTAAGTTGGGAGTGGGTTGCCACAGGGATGGAGCAGGTGTGGCAACCGTTATTATTGGGCAGTTTAACTCTCGCCGCTATCTCCTCAATTTTGGGTTATATCAGCATCCACTTGGTCTGGCGCTACAATATTCATTGTCGGTGGAAAGAACGCCGCACCAAACATAAGGCATCACGTCTGCTTAGAAAACAACAAAAGAAGGCTCTAAAACGTGCTAAAAAAAAATAAAACAAGCTCAGAAACAACAATAAAACCATCCACTATTTTTCTATAAGTGCCAAGGCATTGCCGTTGCAGGAAAGACTAAGCGTGTTCCTGTAAACATAAAGCGTTGGTCTGGATTGGCAAATTGCCGATAGCTAATACGTTGGAACACTTCTGGAGTGTACAAACTGGTTCCCCGAAGACTGAAAGCTGTGATTTTAAATTCAGTGTCATGTTGATCTTTATACGCTGGTTTTTTATAACCTGTATAACGGTGTTTTAGATTGCAACACCATTCTCTAACAGGTGCTGAGACCTTTATTTTCTGAGCGCGCTGTGCAGTTTCCCACTGGTATTCGTGTTGAACCGCCGCATTTTTTAACTTTCCACCGTGTTCAGCAACCCAATTAGCATAAGCCATCGCTTCATGTTGACAGATGCCACTCACTGCACTACTAGCAACAAGATCGCAGGCACCGTTTAATCCGATACTGTACCATTGTTTTTTAATATCTTGTCGCCAATACAATGGAGACTGTCGATTTAACTCACACCAGTCCCAGCCCTCATCCGTCCATAAATGGCGCTGTTGGTAACCATCCGCTTCAATAAACCCTAGCCATTCACTATTGCTGACCGCGTTTTTATTCATGTGGAAACTACTCAGTTCAACAATTTGAGTCGGTAACTCACTGGGTAAAGCGGCAGGATTCTCTTTCGCCCCGATACGGTAATGACCACCCTGTAAGACAATACATCGGCTTGAAGGGCGAGATGACTTCAATACTTTAAGAACTTGATAAGCCTGTTGCTTTCTAGCATTAATAATATTAAGGTTCGCCATCATTTGCTCATAACGCAAAGCATATTCTTGCAAAATAAGATGCCATAAATAATCATTTTGTAATAACGGATGAGGGGCTAGGCTTTCCTTTTCCAAAAGCGCAGGATTCTCTAGTCTCATCATATTATCGTCTTGCAACTCTAACGCCCAACTCAATAAATTCTCTCGTTCGGGTAAGGCTTGCTCTACTTGATCTGACACCACCACCGTATTTGCAAAAAGATGACGGACGCGTTGTGTCATATCCTCATCTTCAACGAGTACCTCACGTACCCAATAGGTTTCGGCATAAACACTACGACCGAATAACCAAGCTAAGGGGGGTAGGCCTTCGGCTAACGATTGGTAGCAATCCGTTTCATCTGCGGCATTAAAAATATCCCTCATCATGGATTGTAATCCACTGATTTGTCCTAATAACTCGTGTCTACTCATTCTATTTTTATTTACTCATTATAAAAAAATCCATTACAGAGAAAGCCTGTCGTTATTATTATAGAACAATAACTTCGCGGTGTTATTTGTCATTGCTTCTTAGCTAAGTGGTAACACGCCTACTTTTCCAATATTTTTCTAATTAAAAAATAGGAGACTAAGGTACATTACAAATAACAATTGCTCTTTTGGGTGCAGGATAACCTTCAATGGTTTTATTGGGGTTTGTGGGGTCAAGAAAGTCAGAGAGCGATTCAAACGACATCCATGAGGTCACACGCTGTTCTTCAGGGCTGGTTTGATTAATATCAACCACATGAATATTAATAAACCCTGCCCGTTGTAACATACGTTTTAGTAAATCAGGTGAGGGAATAAACCAGACATTACGCATTTTAGCATAACGGTCTTTAGGCATTAATAGCGCCTGTTCATCACCATCAATAACTAACGTTTCAAGGATTAACTCGCCACCTTTACGTAAGCAATAGCGTAATGATTGCAAATGCGCGAGGGGTGATTGACGGTGATAAAGTACCCCCATAGAAAACACAGTATCAAATCCCTTGCCACGGTATTTTTGGGTAAACGCAGGTAATTCATTATCTTTTAAAGGGAGGATATGAACGGGGAGATCAGCACCTGCGTAGTGCTTCATAAGATGAAATTGGGAAAGAAAAAACTGACTAGGATCAATGCCAAGCACTAACTTCGCACCCGCTCCTAACATACGCCAAAGGTGATAACCATTTCCACATCCCACATCCAAGACTAACCGATTTTTTAAGGGTGAGATATGTTGGCTCAAACGTTGCCATTTCCAATCAGAGCGCCATTCGGTATCAATATGAAGCCCAAACAGTTCATAAGGTCCTTTGCGCCACGGTTGAAACTGATATAGGATATGAAGCAAAGCTTGTTGCTTTTCCTGATCACTATCAGTACTCAAGCCAATGCAAATTTTATCTGCATTAAAATCAACTTGCGTTGCTTTTAGATCAGGCAACATGGCTAATAAATGATGCCATTCCTCCCTTTTTCCATGAAAACGTTGCACCAAAACCATTGCTATTTGAGCGGGTAAATCTTTCGCCCAATCGGCAAGATCAGTTTGTTTTAGATGATCATACAACGGTTCAAAACTAATCATAGTTTATACTAATAGCCTGCTGATTTTATTGCAATTAAAGAAGAAAAATTAAAGGCTTGAAACCATTGTTGTGTTTGCGTGAAACCCGCCTTTGCTAATCTTGATTGATGCGTTTCCAATGTATCGGGGATTAACACCTTTTCAATCGCAGCTCGTTTTTGGCTAATTTCCAGCTCACTGTAGCCATTAGCCCGTTTAAATTGATGATGCCAATCAATATGGTGTTGATTAACCTCATTATCATTAAACAATAATTTTTCGGATAGAATTAATACACCATTGGGCAATAATCCCTGATAAATTGTTTTTAATAAGGCTAAACGAGCCTTTTTCGGAAGAAATTGCAAGGTAAAGTTCAATAAAACAACAGAAGCATCTTTAATCTCGATATTTTGAATATCATCACAAACACAGTATACAAGGGCTTCGGGCATATGACGCTGTAATTTAGTTTCACAACGTTTAATCATAGCAGGAGAGTTATCCACACAAAAATGTTGCATTGATAAAGCACGGGTATGACGATGAACGGATAACGTTGCCGCCCCTAATGAACAGCCTAAATCATAGACATTACTCTTATCTTGAGCATAGCTTTTAGCCAAAACACCCAGCATAGCAATAATATTGTCATAACCTGGGATTGAACGGCGCAACATATCGGGGAAAACATCAGCAACCGCTGCATCAAAGGTGAAATCAACAAGGTGTGGTTGCATTGTCGAAAATAAATTATCTTGCATCACAGCCCTTAATTTGACCACTTTGTATCCGCGGGCAAACGCTCATAGGCGATATGTTCACCTGTACGTTGCTTAGCGTCTGATCCCATAAAATACAAATAAGGACCAACCAGTGCTTCGGGGACTGCTAAGGTCTCAACATCTTCACCAGGATAGTTCATTTTCCGTAGCTGTGTCCGCAAAGGCCCTGTATCAATACTGTTCACTCGAATAAACTGTTCGGGTTGATCGTATTCATCCGCAACAATATCCATCATCGCATCCATACCCGCTTTAGCAATGCCAAACGCACCGTTATAGGCTTTTTGTGATTTATGCGCCGATAGAATAATGGCAGGATCATCTGCTTTTTCTAATAATGGCAAACAGGCTTTAGTGATTAAAAAATTTGCATGTAAATTAACCGTCAATGTTTTAGACCATAATTCCACGTCATACGCTTTAAAAGGAATAAATGCAGGTAACCAAGCGGCATTAAGCACAACCCCATCTAAACGTCCTAATTCACGCTCAATCGTTGCTGCCATTTCCAAATAATCATTAACATTCGCCCCTTCCATATTCAAAGGGTAGATAGCAGGTTCAGGGGCACTGATTGCTAATATTTCATCATAAATGGCTTCAAGCGGTTTAATTCCTTTGCTCAGCAAAACAATGGTCGCACCATAACGTGCATAAGCTAATGAGATAGCTCGTCCCAAGCCTGCACATGCACCCGTAACTAAAATCACACGATCCTTTAGTAAACCTGCTTCGGGTACATATTGTAATAATTCTTGGTCATTTAACATGGAACATTCCCTCTCATTGTTAATACTCATGCTGATATGCTTTCGTTATTCCTTTTTACTGTCTTGATAATAGTAATCATACGATTTTTGTATTTTATTCGTAAATCGCCACGCTTCATTATAGGACAAGCCGCTATTTTCGGGAATAATAACCTTCACATAGAGGTCTGTCTTATATTTTTTCTTTAACTTGCCCAGTTGGTTCGATAACCTTGCGCGTGATAATGTTTGATAATCTCCTTTCGTTGTTTTACGCAAGCGATAGACAGAACGCCCTTTTCGCTTACTGTACATTACCGCAACCACTGTTTTTCCTTTAGAAGAGCGAGCAGGACGCAACAGTTTTTGATACTTTTTATCCAAGCTATCTAATTCACCTTGCAAACTCAAGAGTTTAGTCTCTTCATTCTCACGTTGTTTTTCTAAGGTTGAAAACTTCTTTGATTGCTCGATTAATACTGTTTTTGAGTCGGTTAATTGTATTTTCAGTGTCTTTATTTCGCTTTTTCTTTTATCCTCTTGTTGTTTCAAATAACTAATTTTACTGTCTTTTTTTAGAATCTGTTGCTGGGTACGTTGTCCTAAAGCAATAAACTTAGCGGTTTCGCCTTTCAATTGCTGTTTCTGCTGAGTATTTGAAGTCGTTAAATGTTGAATGGTCTGTTCACGTTTAGTTAATTCATTTTTTGAATCAAGCAATTGTTGGTTTAGCACCATCACACTTTGTTTTAAACGTTGTAAACGTTGCGCTAACGTACTGTTTTCTATTTGAGCATCTTCCGCTTGATGCTTTGCCATTTGTTGTGCTTGCATACTGGTTTTAAGGTTTTCAATCAAATGATAGTTATTTAAAATAACGCTCACGGTTACCAATAAAAACACCATTACAATCACCATCATAATATCGGTAAACGACGGCCAAAAGCTTTCTTCTATTGCCTCATAGTGATCATTATTTGGAAAGCCAAAGCTCATGATCTAACTCCTCGGTTTTTCGGTGATGTCATTAGCACGAGTGACGGCAGGTAGACGGAAACCTTCACGAAGTAAGCGACTAATTTCATCCAGCCCTGATTGACTCAACCCTTGGTGTAATTGATTAACCGATCGTTGTAACTGTTGTCCCGCAGATATAAAGTCACCTTCCACTTGTGCCATCCGCTCTGCGGACTGATTCAATGCAATACTCAGCGTGGTAATCTGTTGAATTAATGCCGCTTCAGAATGGTTTATTTTTGGCAACATGTATAACGTAGTAGCATTTTCAATGCCACTTAATAATTGAATACGGACATCATTTAAACGCATATAAAAATAAACGTAAACAATAAAACAGACAATAGCCGTCATCGTGGTACTTAAAGCCGAAGACATTCCGCCAATAATAACGCCCATTTCTTTTGCACCTTCAGGCGAGTTTAATAAGGCAGAAGCCCCCACTAAAGCGAGTGATAACGAAACAACGGTTCCAAAAACCCCTGCTAAAATCAAAATACTGTGTACAAAACGAACTAAGGTTAATCGAGAACTTTCATTGGCGTTTAAGGTCGAGGCTAATGCCGCTTGATCAATAGGTGCACCTTGCTGATTAATCCATTGAACGTAACGATAACGTTGAACCGATAAGGCATCACTTGGAAGTCGTTCAATCGCCTCATTCGCTTCTTTTTTTAGCAAACGAACTAAACGGTATAAGGTTTGATGCTCTTTAGAATAACGCAATAACAGTGCAACAATTTGCAATATCCCCATCATAAACAAGCATAGAATCAAACCATTTAGTATTAATCCTGTCGTACTGACTTCACTTGCCGTATAAAAATAAAGGAGCTCATCTTTAAAGAAAACAACGACACTCATAATCAGCAGTAAAAAAATTACAATCTGAAATAAAGCATTCCTTGCGCTATTTTTTTTCATATTCATCGATCTTACCGTTGTCATGAGAATTTTGGTCAGCTTGGTATCCAAACCGATCACTTTTGCGTATAGACTCTAGGTTTTGTTGGTATTTAATCGTTATCACTCCTCTTTATTTTAGAAGTTTGTTAGGAACAGAAAAGGGTACAAGGCCCTCCTTAGGACAGTGCATGATATAGCCTCCCAAAAAAATAAGTTAACATCGGGATGTTTATTTCAATACACATCGCTTAACTATACGGTACTTTTTTTCATGACATAGAACAAAAAGCAAACTAAAAACGAATATTAATCGAACCATCACGCCTAAAATAGAACGCCATAATTTAAACTCAGCGGGCACTCATCAAAAATAATTAAGAGGTAATCCTTTAGTGAAACATATTACGAATCCCCTTCTTGCTGCTAACCATTGGTTAGTAACCTCAATATTAACCTTCACAACCCTTATTTTTCTCAGTTCATCGCTTTATGCTTTTACCGATCTTAACGGTAAGAAAGTAGATATCAAAAAACAATTAGGCAAAGGAAAATGGTCGATTGTGGAACTTTGGGCACATGATTGTCATGCTTGTCGTAAGCACATGCCTTCAATGGTTAAATTTGATGGCAAGCTAAAAAATGCCCGTATTATAGGGATTAGCCTTGATGGTCAAGCAGGCATTAATGATGCTAAGTCATTTATAAAGGATTTTAATATAAAATTTGAAACCATTATATCCAACCCGATTGAAGTTAATGCTTGGATGCTCGATACGGTTGGTGAGGGTTTAATAGGAACACCGACGTTTATCCTGTTTGATCCTAAAGGGAAATTAGTCGCTGCTCAACCTGGTCTCGTTGCAATCACCTCATTAGAAACGTTTATTAAAGAAAACTCAAAGCCGATAAAAAAATAAATCTATACTGAACCTATTTTGATACCTTTGGTCTATTATTACACAGCGTTTCCTTGGATAAGAAACGTCGGTATTTTAATACTAAAAATAAAAAACCTCCCTCTTTCTTTGATGATGGAAAGAGGGAATATTTTTAATATATAGATAATAACCCATTGAAATAATTAAAAATACAACCTTAAGAAATCACATCAACCTTCTTTCCTTCCCTATTAAATTCAATTAATACTAAATAAATATTAATTATTTGTTGATTTTATACACCTTTTTTATTTATAGTTTCCCTAAGTTTTGATTCTATTCTAAACATTTACTAATAAAAAATAAAAAAAAGAATAAACCTTAATTTCAGCTTAAGCCCATTATTAGTATATTCATACTATATTAAGGATATACCGCTCATAGTAATTTACTATCATTGCTGGTGAACTATTTATTCAATTTTTTATCTTTAAATAAAAATAAGAAATATCATCACTTTATCCATCATGCCCGCATTAACTTCACCATTTTTTGCAAAAAAATTCAAATAAAAAACACAATATTTTGGGGAAAATATGTTAAAAAAAAATAATAAATCAATTTTACTCACTGTCAGTATCGCGACTGCTTTAGCAGCACTCACTTGTACTACGCCTAGCAATGCAGAAGTCACTGATCAAGGGGGAGTATTTTTCTATGGAAAAAATATTCAGGTCGGGCTTAACAAACATGCAGCCTTTGGCTCAGACATGCTTTCAAAAAAAATACCTTATGCTAGTTCACCGAAAGCGATTGGCTTTATCTCAGACCCAAAAGGTCGTCTATTTTCTGAAGCCTATGATGGTGATTTTTTTATAGAAGGCGCAACAGAAGCGGGCTGGGGTGTTCATCTCAATGGTATCAACTACCATAATACTCGGAATTATCAAGACCATATTGAGATGAAACGTATTGCAGGAAAGTTTGGTGATTTTAAAGACTACACCTCAAACCAAGAAATAACGTGGACGGGAGATATTAATAAGGCACTAAACATTCAACAAACTTTCAGTATTTATTCTGAGGGATTAAGTGTGATTGTTGATGTTGAAATGACTAATACAAGTGATAAGGCATTAAAAAACACCTATTACATGCAAACATTTGATCCTGATAATAACTATCAAAGCAGTCATAAACCCGAAGACTTAAAAACGACGAACCAAATCATCTCACAAGGTGATAAGGGAGGCATTGCTATTGTCTCTGCAGAACAAAAACGAGCGGACAAAAAAACAAATTCTGAAATTAAATTAATAGGTTATGCAAAAAATGCGCGCGTTGCACATGGTGGATTCACCAATCGTGACCCAATCGATATCTATACAGGAACAGCTCAATTAAAAACACAGGGAAGCAAGTTTGCGGATGAGGCGATTTCATTAGCATTTAAGTTTGATGAAATTGCTGTGGGTGAAACGGTTAAATTTAAGTTGGCTTTTCAGCTATCAGGGACAACCGCTCCGACATTAACACTGGATAAAGATAATAGCTCTAAAGCAGAATATCAGCACGCTTATAAAACACAATATATTGTTGCTAAAGATAAAATAAGGGTAACTGACAATGATCTAGAGATCAAAAGCCAGCAAGGTGATAATCTAAGGGGTGCGATTATTGTATTAAATACAGCACATGATAATGATATTCTTGAGCTTTCAGGCAATCTTCCATTGGCTATAACAAAAGATACCGAACAGTCATCAGAGACTAAACTGGTACTAAAAGGAAAGGCATCAATTGAAGACTACAAAAAAGCCTTATCCCTCGTCCATTTCTCTAATACCTCAAACACACCAGCGCTTGAAGAGCGTGCCCTTAGCCTTTTCGTATTGGATGATATTTATACCCTAAGCAATGCTGCACCCGTTAAAATAGGGGTATTGATGCCGATTATTATCCAAGAAAAAATTGCACTGGATAATAAAGTCAATTCAACGGAACAGAAAAAGGTATCCATTGCAGGTAAAGCAACCCCTAATCTCAATGTCGTACTGGTTTTTACAGACCATAAAGGGGGACAAATAAGCTTAACAACAAAAACGAATGCATTAGGTCTTTGGAATACGCTTTCCCAACCGATTGATCTGAGTGCGTTAGCCGATGGCAATATTACGCTCAAAGCAACCACCTCTAATAAAGGCTATACGATAACTAACAGTAGCCTGTTTGAAAAAGATACGAGTGCCCATACCATTTCCGTTATCTCTCCCCCTCTTAATCATGTCATTAAAGAGTCAACCTTAAGAATAAAAGGTACCGCAGAACCTAAAACAAAAATAACCCTCCATATTAAAAATCAAGAGAGCTGTAACACGACTACGGATGCAAAAGGGGAATGGTATTGTACAGTCAATAAGCTCAGTTTAGACAAAACCTATCCTATTGAGATTATTTCAACCGATACCGCAGGCAATACAGACAAAATAAAGCACAGCATTAAGACCGCTCCTCTAAATATTAGCATCAACAGTCCTAAAGATAATCAGACCATTCAAGGGTATTCCCCCGTTATTTCAGGAAAAAGTTTACTTTATGTTGATATTACCGTTACTGCGGGTGATAAACGTTGTACCACCACAAGCGATGATCAAGGCA
>JAGLBW010000062.1 GCA_023146545.1 Cocleimonas sp. | reverse complement strand
TTGCCACAGCCAGTTTAAAAGGAGAAGAAAAAAAGACAGCAGAAATTAAAATCAATATCCCTAAAAACCCACTATCCTTTCAGAATGCGTTTATCAATGAACCACTAAAGGGCACAGCCCTTAACATTGCAGGAAAAACTACACCCAAAGATCGTATTATTGTAAAAATCGATGATGATCATCACTGTGCCACCATCGCGGATGAACAAGGGGATTGGCGCTGTACGATTAATGATTTAGCACTTGGCAAAACCTATCCTATTAAGATTACCTCAACCAATGCAGAAGGAAACCAGTACCAATACAATAACACCTTCAAAACATCACCCTTGACCCTAAAGATTACTAGCCCTTCCAACAATGCAACGGTTGATGGTCCTTATCCTTTGATTGTAGGCAAGAGCCTACCGAATACTAATATTTTGGTCGCTGTAGCGGATAAACATTGTGAGACTAAAAGTGATGCATTAGGTCACTGGCATTGCACACTTAAAAACCTTCCCATTGGAAACACGCAACAACTTATTGTCACCGCTGAAGCCGCAGGTGTAAAAAAGACGGCAGAAATTAATATCAGCGTTCCTAATAATCCATTAGTTATTGTCTCGCCCCCCTACAATGCACACATTAAGACAACACAACTGCATGTTTCGGGAAAAACACACCCTAACGAAAAAGTGGTTGCACAGGTTGATGAAACACACTACTGCAGCACCACATCAGACAACTTAGGTGAATGGCATTGTGTCATTGCAAAACTCCAATTAGGCAAGAACTATCCTCTGAATATCACTGCAACGGATAGCAAAGGTTATGATCACAAAGCGAAAAGCATCTTTATTACTGATCCTTTAACGATAGAAATAAGCAATCCACAAGACAATGCTAAATTAACCCAAAGTACCCCTCTTGTTTCAGGGAAGAGTACACCTAATGCTAAAATTACCGTATTTGTTAATAACCATCAACAATGTGAAACTCAGAGTAATACAACAGGTGATTGGCGTTGTAAGGTCAATGTACTGGCATCAGATAATGCACAATCAATCGCTGCAACGGTAGAAGCAAAGGACGGTACAACAAAAATAGATAAAATTAAGGTAATGATCTCTAAAATACCCTTAGTCATTGAATCACCTAAAAACAACGCCTTAATCTTAGACAATACCATCACAATAAAAGGTAAAACAGATCCATTAGCCAACATCAGTGTATCAACAGGTGTATCAGACGAAACCTGTACTGCCATTGCTAATCAACAAGGGGAGTGGCAGTGTGCTATCGAAATCAAACACACTACAACAGAAAAAACACTCTATATTAGTGCTAAGTTACAAGGATCAAATCCAAAAACAACGCGCCTTATGGTTCGACTGCCAAAGAAAGAAAGTAATAAGGAAGTTGAAAAAACGGAAAAGGTAAAAACAGCCCTAAAAGGGAGTGGTAGTACCTCACCGTTTGAGGTTCTCTTTATCTTATTGAGCCTTTTGTTTCTTCACAAACTGAAGAAAATAAAGAGTAAACAGTAGGACTGTAAGCCTTAAATTTGCTTTCTTAAAACGATAAAATCCCCTCAAGTAGACCTTGAAGGGATTTCCTCATGAATAATAAAAAATAATACACTCATGAAACTAATAAAATTAACATTTTCTCTTTCAGTGCTTTGTGCCACCTTATCGGTTTCTGCCGACGAATCACAAACAGGGCAAGAAAGTTGGTACATTGGTGGCGGTGTCGGCGCATCAACACTCACGCCTGATGGTGGAAAACAATGGAATATTAGTGATGATCGTTCTGTCTCTAAAAAAATCTATACAGGGGTTGGTATCACAGAAAATACAGGGGTTGAAGCCTTTTGGTCAGACCTTGGGGCAGTTGATCTTAATAATGGCTCCAAAAAAGGAAGCATTAATTATCAAACGATTGGCATTGCAGGGGTTTATAAACCACCCGTATCATTTAAGGGTGTACGCCCCATTGGCAAGCTAGGTGTTGCTAAAATAATAAATAAAGATAAGGGAGAGGTCGTTAGCGAACAACTCCACGGACACTCTGTCTTTGTCGGTTTAGGTGCAGAATATGCACTCACAGATAATATTAATGTGCGTGCAGAATATGAACGTTATGATAAGGATATCCAACAATACAATCTGGGTATCAACTGGAAACCGTTACAAAAAAATAAAAGCCGACTGATTGAAGATGTTGCCTTACAAGAACCTGCTCCCCGTATAGAACATATTCCTGTTGTTATTCCTATCAAACCTAAACCGCCCGCAGTAATTTATCGACCTGCCTATCAACCACCGGTGACACCGAAACCAGAATATAAACCGATCCTAGCTCCCGAACCCGTTTACAATCCCCCCACCATTAAAAAGCCCGTTTATCAACCACCCGTTATTAAAAAACCAACCCTACAAATCATTCATACGTCACTTTCAGGTGGCTCCAATTTTAATACGGGTAGCTCGGAACTAACCTCTTTTGGAGAAAAAGCCCTAAGTAAGCTGGCGGATGATCTGCAAGAAAAAGGAATGAGAGTCAAAAAACTAGACATTACAGGTCATACCGATGATGTAGGTAATGATCATTCCAACTTTATCCTATCCTTAGCACGCGCTAATGCCGTAGCTACTTACTTAGATTATTTAGGGGTTGATCGTTATTTAATGGATATTTCGGGAAAAGGCGAAAGCCAAGCTATCGCATCCAACGCAACCGCTGAAGGACGTGCAAAAAATAGACGGGTTTCAATTAAAATTCAGGGTGCCAGAACCATTATAAAAAGATAACTTTTTCAGGACATAAGCCATAATGAGATCAAGGCTACAAATTGCCTTGATCTCATTATGGCTTATGTCTTAGCACTTTAATGGCTTCACCCTTTATTTTTCCAATAGTACCCTTAGGAATTAGACTACTCGCGAAAATAACTTCTAAATTGGAATCAATAAAATCATCAGGAATTAAAGTTGGCTGAAGACGAAAGGGTGCACGACGATCACGTAGTTTGACATTTTCTTCTGCCATTTGTTCTTCTGTACACAGGTATACAAATTCAGTGCAGGATAAATTATTATAACGTGAAAAATCGAATTGAAAGTCATAAGGTGTTCCCAATTGTCTTAACGCTTTATTATAAATATCATCTACATCATCTGGCGTGATTTTAGACGAACGTAAAACGACTAAATAATCACAACGACAAAAATCTAACAAATCTTCCATAAACACACCTTCTGCCATCGCGTGTACCACCATTTGCTCCCCTTCCGCATAAAACTTCTCACGAATGGAGGGTATTAATTCTATTTTTTCTTTATTAGGAACATCCCCCATATACAACGCAACGTGTGAGAAAAACCCTGGAATAACATAACCATCAAGATAGTTTTTATAACCCCGCACTAAAATATCCCCCGGTGCTAAGGTATTCATAATCGTTCGGGTCTCACGCCCTTTGATGAGATAACTTCCAGGATCGTACAATAAAAAAAAGGGAAATTTATAAACCTTTAAATCACCAAAAATTTTTAAAGTTGAGTTATAAATCTTAACGAATGGGTTCATGTCAGTATCCTTGTATACGTTTTTTTATCTAATTCTTTCTGAATACTTTCAGGAATCATATCCGCTTGAATCATTAAATCACGCTCATGCAAAGGACGTTCAAACGCATCTTCTGACGGTAATTGTGATTCAACATCACCCCGCTTAATTTCTTTACAGTGTTTAAAGTCATCTTCAAACTGCTGTTTAACCTCTAAAGCAAAGCCCTGATCATAAACAAAAATATTACTTTCTGAGTGGTGATAGCTAGAACCACGCGCAAGATTATAAGACCCAATAGAAGCCAGTTGGTCATCCACCAAAAAATTTTTGGAATGAAACGCACCCTCTAACTGCCATTCGTATAAATGAACCCCGTCATCTAACAAACGACGGTAATATTTAGTACATTCTTTATACATCCACCCTAACAACCCTCTTGCCATTAAAGACTGTGAGGAATATTTAGAATTCGTAATCAAGTGTACTTTTACCCCACGCTTTACCGCCTCAGCTAAGTATTCACCATAAATCCTAGGGGGGCGTACACCATGACATCCCCAATAAATAGAATGTTTCGCATTTTTAATGAGCGAAAGAAAAGCATGTGTCATTGCTAGCTCATTATCATCATAAGGTTTATGTGCAATATAACGAATCGCTACCTTGCCTTCACGCCCTAACTCAGGACAATGTGCTGGATAACGCTGAATCACTTCTTCACGCGTTAACACGGGATTTTGCTTTACAAACTCAGGGTAAAAATTAGGTTGATCCGCTTTATGCAGAGACCACGCCTGATAACGACTAAAGTCCTTAAGAAATTGAACTTGAAGATCACTCACCACCACACCTCGCAAATAGACATCACTATCACGCCATGCAAATGACTTAATTCCCCCGTAAGCGTATTTATCCCCCCAATTAATGCCCCCCAATATTGCATCAGTTCCATCAACTATCATGTACTTCTCATGATAATGCCGTTTTAACTTTAATTTAATATTCCTTATGAGGTGTTTTAGTGGTTTCTGCTTTGCTAAAGGCCACCATTCTTCGAATAGTCCATTATAGCCATGCACTTGTGCACCCGCTTTCACTAAGCGATTGATCATTGGCTTTGCGAACGTGCTACGATTAACAATATCATCAAAGATAATGCGTACCTCCACCCCTGCTTTTAATCGCTCCATCAGTATAGTTTCTAGCTTTCGGGTTGTTCCATCATTCATCATCGAAAAGGTGGCAATATGAATCGAATGTTTGGCCGCTTTTAACAATTTCCAACGTATTTTATAAGACGCTCCACCACTGGGTAAAAATTGAATCGCATTATTTTCACGAATAGGGTTTGCAGTAAAATAACCTAACTGATCCTGATCTAAGTCCATATATCCTCTTAATATCCCAACTAACAATTGCGTTATATCATAACCAATGGCAGTCTAAAAAAGGGCTCATCATAAAATAAAATGAGCTATTTTATACGCTTATTTTTACAAACTTAAAAATAGTGCTATGCAGAAAATTTTAACACTTAGACAATTGAACCTGCTACGCAACATTTTGTGTTACAAAGCTATCAATACAGTTTGGTCCTTCTCAATTTTTGGATACCTAATGCAACACTTCGGACAGTTTTTTTAATTGGGTAACAAAAAGCGAGAGCTTTCTCTATACAAAAAGGAAGCTCCCTTGAAAAAGCTTCAATTTTTTAATAGTTTCAATACTTAACCCCCATTTTAAAAGCGTTATTTTGAATATTTTGCTTCTAGCTCCAACAGATATTCTTTGCGCCATATTCCACCGCCATAGCCTGTCATACTGCCATTTTTTCCAATCACACGATGGCATGGGATAATAATACTGATTTTATTATTTCGGTTAGCATTTGCTACGGCTCTTACCGCTTTGGGGTTATGAATTGCAATCGCTTGTTGTTGGTAGGAGCGGGTTTCTCCATAAGGAATGATTTGCAAAGCTTCCCATGCTTGTTGCTGAAAAGGTGTTCCGTGGAGATCCAAGGGAATATCAAAGACGTTGAGTTTTCCTGTAAAATAATCTTGAAGCTGTTGGTGTAGTAAAAGGAAATGTTCATTCTCCCCTGCAATAACGGTGGATTGATGATGCTTCTTTAAACGTGCCAATTGCCTTTCTAT
>JAGLBW010000061.1 GCA_023146545.1 Cocleimonas sp. | reverse complement strand
TCTTTTTATCAGCTATTCTTCCTTGTTGCACCTCATTGGAATTAAAATAGGGGGTATGGGAGTAGTTAGTATGATCATTCATTTGAAATTTATTCCATTGTTGAAAATAGCGCCTCTTTCTATTTTAGCGTAATCAACAGAGTAAGAACGAACACCTTTAATTTCCTCAATTATCAACCCATAAAAAAAGGCGAGGAGTATTGAGATACTCTTCGCCTTTGATCTACAGCTTCATCAAGTTTTAGCCCAACCTTGACGACCCCAGCACCCCCCATTATCAGATGATAATGCCCCTAGCCTTTTTATTGTAAAGTACGTTCAGGGTACTTTACTTATAAATCATGGTGCTAATTTTTAATTCACTGCCTGCTTTTATTTTAGATGACTTTAGCTTATTCAATGACATAATCGCTTTTACCGTAGTGCCATAATATTCGGCTATTTTATACAGGGTATCCCCTGAACGTACTTTATAGTACGCAATAGATTGACCATTCACTACTATCGTTTTGTACGCTTTGTAAACGGTTAGCGGCTTAGCTTTGTTTTTATTAACTTTTAATGACAAGCGGGTTGCACGTTGTGCGGGTTTAAGTTTGCTCTTATAAACAACCATCGTGGTTGTTTTTTGCGGTGTCATTTTTTTATAAACAACACTTGAAATCGGAGTAACTGATAAATTAGGTTGAGTTACATTATCCGCTTGAACGGAAACGGTAAACATAGACATTGCCAAAGCAACGAGACTGATGGTGTAAATTGACTTTTTCATTTTAATGATCCAAATTATTTTTTTATTTAAGTATTTGAAGCTATATTACAAACACTTAGATTATATTGTGGGCTTGTAAACAATGAAGCTCTTCTCCACTAGATTACCTGCCCCTCCCTTTTCTTTATGATTCACACTGTCTGTATTGCAGTTTGAACACAACACCACTGTTTAAGTCCAGTGAATCAACACTGATTGAGCTGTTTTTTCCGCGTGTTCTAATACGGCTATTAATTCGCATATTGACATCTTCACCACACTGAGACCAACTTTCACTCATCACCATTAACTCATCATGTACAAAATATTCATCACCTGTTTTAGAGTTTAAACGTCGCTTCATTGCTCTTGTACGTTGCCCTGCAAAGAAATAAGAACGGCGAAGCTCTGCTCTGCCTTCTACAAAACCACGAAAATCAGCGGTCATCGTTGACACTTGAAATCCATTAGGAACGTGTACAGGAACTGCAATATTACATGTTTTATTACCAGGCTCTGCGATATAACTATCAAACAACACGCTTAAGGTTGTACCATCAGGTGTAATAGCAAAGTCAGAAGTCCCTGAGGGGCAACCACTGCCTGCAATAGCAGGGGCTTTAAAATAAACAGTATTCTCGCTAGGTTCTGCAACACTTGATTGAGAAACGCTAAGGACTAAAAGAGTGCTTGCTATTAAAGTGCTTAATAATTTCATAATAATATATCCTTGTTAATCTTTTCATTAAATGAAACCTTCTTACGTCTTCGCCCCGTATTACTTTCATTTTGCCGAAGATGCCGTTGATGGTTTTTGTTGTTTCGTAAATCTTGAAGATATAATGCAGACTTTTTTGAAATGAAGCTATCCCTTGGATTAGTGACCCTCAAAATCATCGCTATCCCCTAAATAGGGGATAGAGTTAAAGCAGAGATAATATCTGTTTTCAGATTTTCAACTTATTTTTATAGGACGACCCTCCCCTTTTCCCCTACAATGCAGCCGCCGCATCTAACGCAAGGAAAAGAATAGTGGAACTAAAAACACTCAAACTATCTGATATCAAACGAAACAGTGACTATTTAAGAATAGAGACTAATGTAGAGACGCTGAAAAAGAGTATTGAAAATATTGGGCTGATTAATCCCCTTACCGTGAATCAACACAATGAACTCTTAGCTGGTGCGAGACGCTTTCAGGCATTGAGTGAGCTTCAGTGGACAGAAACCCCTGTCCATGTTGTTGATCGTGATTTATTAGCACAGGAACTTATCTCTATTGATGAAAACCTAGTGCGTAGCCCTCTTAATAAACTCGAATTAGAGCAATGTTTAAATCGTGGGCGGGTGCTTTATGAGGAACTCAACCCCACAGCAACGAAGGTGGAGCTTTCTAACGCTGTATTGAACAGTGACAGCAAACAAAAAGCAAAAGAGACGTTGGATACCAATTCGTTTGTCGCCGTTACCGCAGAAAAAACAGGGCTATCAAAATCAGTGATCAAAAGTGCGATCAAACGAGATGCTCTGGCTTCTGATGCAGTAAAAAAAGCCAGAGAATTAGGTAAACTCAATGCGACTCAGACCAATGAAATTATTACCCTAGACAAAGCAGCGCAAGAAAAAGTCCTCCCATTAATTGCTGATAAAACCGTAAAAGAGGTGAAAACCATTATTCGAGCGGCCCAAGAAGGCGGTGTAGCCGCTGCGCTTAAAGAAAATGAACAATTGATTCCTTTACCTAAAGCCTATGCTGCGATTAAAAGTCCATTAAAACGGATCAACAAACACTTAGCTCAAATATTGCAAGACCAAGTACACTACGAAGGCACTGAGCAACAACAGATTAATAGTGAAATGTTAGCGTTAAAAGTACATTTAGAGCATTATTTTCAAATGATGGACGTTACTCAGGCTGAACAAAACAATGAAACAAGCCGAATGGATTAAGTTGTTATCAACCCCAATCTCTGGAAACGCCCTCATTACATTTTTTACATTCCAGACAATGACCTAATTTGGCCACCCTACCACTTTGCGTCATGACCCAAGGGCGCTCAATCCAAGGCGGGTTATGACGAATATGCTGATAATGACCACACACTAACTCAGCCACCCAGTCTTTAAATTTATCTTGATGATAAGCACAAATAGGTTGCTTCATTAGAAAAACCGTTCCAATGGCTTATGTTGCTCACTGGCTTGCGCTAATTGCTGTCGCTGTGAGACCGATAAATATTTGATATTAGAGAATAATGTTCTATCCTCCGTTCGCGTGTGTTGTTTTAATAACTCGCCAAAAGACAGTAATTCTTCAGGATGATCAGCTAAATCGGCGGCTAAACGGTTGAGTGCCTGATGTTCCTGTATAAGGTGTAGGCAAGTGTCTTGACAATCCGCATCACTAGCAATTAAAGGTCTAAAAATAAAGGCTTCCTCTGTTTTAAAATGTGGTGCAAAAGATGCTTCAAAAGATTGGCTAATTTGCACGCTTAATGATGTTATCTTAGCTTCATCTTTTGAACGCGCAACATTGATGGCTTTATTCGCTAAAACCAATGAGCTATGGTGCTCGCGTGTCAGGACTAATAACTCAGTTTCTATTTTCATTTTTTCACCTTAGGGAGATCTTCCAGTCGATATGGAATCTTATATCAATAATACAAAACAATGGCTTGAACAGGTGGTTATTCGACATAATTTTTGTCCTTTTGCCAAAAAAGAATGGCTCAATCATCGCATTCGTTATCAAACCTGTCCCACTGAAAAAACAGAAGCCGCTTTGGAAGCTTTAGCAAAAGAGTGGCACTACTTAGACACTCACCCTGAGATGACAACCACTTTATTAATTTTTACTCAAGGGTTTCATTGTTTTGATGATTACCTTAATCTTGTTGATATTGCAAATGCCTTGTTAGAAGCACAAGATTATGAGGGTGTTTATCAATTAGCCAGTTTCCACCCTGATTATTGCTTTGCTGAAACTGATCCGAACGATCCCGCTAATTATACCAACCGCTCACCCTACCCCATTTTACATTTACTACGAGAAAAGGATTTAGAAAAAGCCATTGCAATGCATCCGAATAGCGAAGGAATCCCTGATCGAAACATTGCTTATGCTCAAAAAATAGGATTAAAAACATGGCAAGCCACACTTAAATCACTCCAATAACCCCAATGAAACCGCTACATTTTATACCACAAGTCCTTATATTAAGATCAGTTTGTCGATTGCCTATTAGATACTCACCGCATTTATCTGTATTCTATCTACCATCCAAAACCCCAAAGGTATAAGGTATGAGAAAAGGAATTATCCTTGCAGGAGGAAGCGGTACACGGCTACACCCTTTAACACAAGTTGTTAGCAAGCAACTGATGCCTGTTTATGATAAACCGATGATTTATTACCCCCTCACGGTACTCATGTTATCGGGTATTCAAGATATTTTAATCATTACCACACCCCATGACCATCAACAATTTAAAAACCTTCTACGTGATGGCACCCAGTGGGGGTTGAATATTCAATACACCATTCAGCCTAACCCCGA
>JAGLBW010000060.1 GCA_023146545.1 Cocleimonas sp. | reverse complement strand
TACTCTAAAACGGCGAAGTTATTTGAAGCCGCTTGTCAATTAGGTGCGGTATTATCAAAGTTACCGAAAGAAGAAGAAAGCGCTGTTGCACAATATGGGATTCATTTAGGCACAGCTTTCCAATTAGTTGATGATATTTTAGATTACAGTGCTTCCGCTGCGGAAATGGGTAAAAATATAGGCGATGATTTAGCCGAAGGAAAACCCACTTTACCATTGATTATTGCACTTCAGCGCAGTACAGGTGATGATGAACAACTGATTCGTCATGCCATAGAAGAAGGCGGCTTAGATAAAATTGATGAAGTGATGCAGATTATCAAGAAGACGAAAGCGCTTGAGTATTCAGCGGACATTGCTAAAAACGAAGTCAAACGAGCGAATGCCTGTTTAAGCTGCCTTCAAAGCAGTGATTATAAGAAGGCGCTGGAGTCATTATCATGGTTCTCAATTGAACGAGCGTACTAAAACAGTGCCTAGCGCACCAAAAGAAAGCAGGGCTACTAGTATCTGATGATTTTATGATAAGTCATTGAAAATATTTTTATTTATTTTAATGAAAAAGCTTAATAAACAACCAATTAATTGTTTTTAATCATTTAATATCAGAATAAATGGCTTTTTTCTGCGATAAAGCTTATCGGAAAAACAATCACTAATTGTCATCGTGAGATGAATAGTATATATATTGGCATGTTTTTTGCTAATTTAGCTTATTAAGCTTAACACAAATGATCTACTCTTAAATTTTAGGGTTTATTTAGCGTAAGAGTAGATTACTTGCTTACATCATATCTCAATATAAAAGGAACTAAACCATGAGCGGAAATGAGTCTCGTTTACAAGCCATTTATCACATCACCAACCGTGAAGATACCCCTGTTGAAACACCTAAAAAATTGAAGAAGATATGGGCTTCTGATGTGTTCAATCTGGCAAAAATGGAAGAGTTACTCTCCAAAAAAGCGTTTAAAGGTATGAAGAAGACAATAGCAACTGGCGAAGCACTTGATCCTTCGGTTGCGGATGTGGTTGCTGCTTCGATGAAAGACTGGGCAATGGCGAGAGGTGCAAAGTTCTTCTCACATATCTTCTATCCCATGACCAATGCAACTGCAGAAAAGCATGATGGCTTTATTGTCACAAATCCTGAAGGTCAGGCAATTACTGAATTTACAGGCGGTCTTTTAATAAAAGGCGAACCTGATGGATCATCTTTTCCAAACGGTAGCATCCGTGTCACCAATGCGGCACGCGGACATACCGTATGGGACCCGACCAGTCCTGCTTATTTAATGCAAACGGCTAATGGCCCTACCTTAATGATTCCAAGTGTCTTTTTATCATGGACAGGTGAATCACTGGATAAAAAAATTCCATTATTGCGCTCAAATACTGCGATGAATAATGCAGCACAAAAAGTGCTGAAGCTAATGGGTGAAAAGGACGTTAGCACTTTAAACTCAAGTTGTGGTGCTGAGCAAGAATACTTCCTTGTTGATGATAATTTTGCAGCGGCACGCCCTGACTTAGTATTGGCAGGTCGTACCTTATTCGGCGCGCCTGCGGCGAAAGGGCAAGAGTTTGATGATCACTATTTTGGTGCGATTCCTCCCCGTGTTCTGGTCTTTATGCAAGACTTTGAAAATACACTGTATAAATTGGGAATTCCTGCTAAAGCACATCATAACGAAGTGGCTCCTGGACAGTTTGAAATTGCCCCTTATTATGAAACAGCTAACATTGCTGCCGATCATCAGCAGCTCTTAATGACGGTTTTGAAAAATACCGCTAAGAAACACGGTTTCCTTTGCTTAATGCATGAAAAGCCCTTTGCAGGTATTAATGGTTCAGGAAAACACGTCAACTGGTCCGTGGGTAACTCAACACAAGGTAACCTACTAGATCCGGGTGAAACACCTCACGATAACCTTAACTTCTTATTGTTCTGTGGTGCAGTCATTCGTGGTGTGCATAAATACGGTCCATTACTACGTGCTGTTATTGCATCAGCAGGTAACGATCATCGCTTAGGGGCAAACGAAGCACCGCCTGCCATCCTATCCGTTTACTTAGGTCGTCAGCTCGAAAAAATCTTTGATGACATCAAAGAAGGCAAGCTAACAGGTTCTGAAGGCGGCGGTATTATGGATTTGGGGCTGTCTCAAATTCTTAATTTTGCAAAAGACCCTGGTGACCGTAACCGTACTTCTCCCTTTGCTTTCACAGGCAATCGTTTTGAGTTCCGCGCAGTGGGTTCTGAGCAATCAGTTTCAGGGCCATTAATTGCCATGAACACTATGCTCGCTGACTCTCTTGAATGGATTGCCACTGAGTTAGAAGCCGCGCTAGAAAATGCGTCTGAAGAAGAAGCGGTTGTAGCCGTGTTACAAAAATTAATGATTGAACACGGAAATGCCGTATTTGGTGGTGATGGTTATTCATCAGAATGGCATAAAGAAGCCGTTGAAGAGCGTGGTTTAGCAAATATCCCAACCACAGCGGATGCACTACCGACACTAAAAGAAGACTATATTAAAGAGCTGTTCTCAAGCACTGGTGTTCTTAGTAATGTCGAACTTGCCAGTCGCTATGAAGTCTATTCTGAGCAATATATTCTTGCGATTGAGATGGAAGCAAAGCTCGTTATTGATATGGCAAAGACATCAATCTACCCTGCGGCGACACGTTATCTTGCCGATATCGCCTCAACCGTCAATGAAGCAAAAGAAGCGGGTGTTGAACTCAGCACCGCAACGGTTGCAAAAGTGGCAGGTTTAATCTCTGACATGATGACGTCTGTGGATAGCTTAGGTGATGTTCTCGCGCAACATGATTTTGATTCAACCGATGCGCATATGCAGCATTGTGCCAATGCCATTCGGGGTGCTATGGATAATGTCCGTACCGCCGCCGATGGATTAGAGCTAGAAGTTGCTGATGATCTATGGCCTTTACCAAAGTACCAAGAAATGCTCTTTATTAAGTAATAGAGCACTTAATATTAGATAATATCTAAGTATAAAACCTGCCCTTGTGGTGGGTTTTTTATTGTTTAATCTTGTTGTAGGGTATCTTGAGGAATAAAGTACATCAGCACTACTGAATTCAAGGGTTAATGATTTAACCTTTATTTTTGATAAGGGAAAGAAACCCAAATAATGGCGCTTTTACCATCATCGCGTGGCGTGAGCTTTAGGATAGCAGCATTTTGATCAAGCAGGGTGTGTAAATCAGCCAAGGCATCTTCAGCATAAAGTGTATCCAGATTATCGTACCCCAAAATACTCAAGCACAGATTAGCATAATGTCCTGTTGCCCATGTTTTGACAAAAATACTCTCTTCACTACGTTGCCATACGGTTGCTGATTGATGTAACAATTTTTTAGCAATTTGGTAAACATCAATTGAGCTGGCTTGAATCGGGGGGACGGCACTTAATTGCTTATTAAATTTTACAGATGAATCAACCTCTAAAATTACTTGATCAAAAGCAGATTGAATAATGTAATTAAAATCAAAATTAACTTCTCGTTCTTTATTTTTCTGTGGATCAATCAAACGGCTTAACGCATCAATATTGTGATACACCCCTTCCATATCCGTAATTAAAGGGTCTATTTCACGCTTATATTCTGATGAAACCCCATTTATTTTCAAATTATTGAGTAACCCAAGATGAGAAGAAAAAGCAGGCATCGCAATATTTAGGGCTTTAAAGGTATTAAGGCTAAGTTCTCCAGAAGCTGACCGTCGTCCTATTTGTATAATCTCTTGATTAACCTGTCGGAGATGGTCTTCGGTCTGCAATAATTTCTGTTGCATCACTTTATTTTCACCATGAGCTTGCAAGATTTTAGCCGCACTTTTTCTTAACCGCTGTAAAAACCACAAAATCAATACCAATAACATCACGACACCAATCAACATAACATGTTGTAAGTGTTCTATATTTTGTTTTATATGATCTTGGAATTTAGCATACTCATTAACAAGGGAAGCTGACAGTGCCGATATATCAACCGACATCGCCATCGTTAACATCTCCTCAGCTTTTGGTTTGTATTTTACAATAAGCCGAGAATGCGTCAGATAGCCCCGTACTTGATCCTGTATATTATTTGATTGACCTGCATTGTATTGTTCTAATTTACTCAACGTTTGTTTAACGCGAGGAGCATCAGTGAGATTAAGTAAGTATTGTTGTGTTAAAAAATGGCTACTCATTAGCAACCCTGTTATTTTTTTATTATCCTGATTACCCGCTTCAGTCAAAGCATGCTGTATATTCTCCCCTGCTTTGGGTAAATAGCGCACTGCGTTACGCAAAATAGCATGCTGTGATTTATAGAACTCAACCGCTTCATTTTTGAGCGTAAAAGAATCTTTATACACTTGATATTGTTTAACGGTTGCCTTTCCCACCCTTTTTTCATCTAACATACCGCGCTGATCCAGTGTACTTAATGCTTCACTTATTTTAGCCATTGAGTGCGTGAGTTGATCAAAATCTTGCAACGTATAATCTCGCGTTTTTAAAATGTTTTCACTCCATTTTGCATCAAGGCGTTGCAAAGTGTTTAATATCACTATATTTTCCTCAAAAGCGTTGTTTCTTGCCTTATCAATAAAATAATAAGCACCAACAATGGTAGCGATGGATACTAAACCCAACAATAATACCAATGCGATGGCAATACTAAACCCTTTTTGTGACTGCATTTATGTCCCCCCTTTATTTAATGCTGGATGCTCCCCCACCAATGTCGTTATAAAATGAACAATGGCCTCTTTATCTTCATTAGGAGCGTTACGTCCAAGCTGATGTTTGAACATAATATCAACAGCTTCTCTTAATGTTTTTGCTTTTCCATTGTGCAAATAAGGAGCGGTTAAAGCAGCCATTCGTAATGATGGTACTTTAAAACGATGCATATCCTGCGGATTACCTGTGACATTAAAGCGTCCCTTATCCCCTACTTCAATTTCGCCTTGTTTTTCAAAATAAGACGCTACAACACCAAACACCTGATACATATTACCGCCAACATTAGCGCCTTGATGACAAGAAGCACAACCATAAGCTTTAAACAAGCGGTATCCTTCCTTAGCTTGTGCATCAATTGCCTTTTCATCACCTTTAAGGTAACGATCAAAAGGTGAGTTAATCGTTACTAAAGAGCGTTCAAATTCAGCAATCGCGGCTTTAATATGTTCACGAGAGATAGCAGCCTCCTTCACTTTATAGACCGCGCGAAACATCGCGGGATAGGTCTTATCCTTATAAAGTTTTTTCACAACATTCGGCCATAAGGACCCCATTTCAACTTTTGCTTGCACAGGACCATCAATCTGATGGGTTAATGTTTTAGCTCGCCCATCCCAAAATTGCCGAAATAACAAGCCGCTATTATAGACGGTGGGGGAATTAACGCCACCGATTCCCCCATTAATCCCTACTGAAAGTGCTTTATTATCCGCACCGCCTAAAGCAAGGTTATGACAACTCGCACACGACAACGTATCATTTTTAGATAAACGCACATCATGAAACAAGCGTTCACCTAACTTAACTTTCAAGGCATCAAGGTCTTTTGGAGACTCTAAGGGCTTAAGTGGCTCGTAACCCGCATAAGCTGTTGAAAATAAAAATAATAGTGGGGGTAATAATAAGCGATTTAACCTTAGTTTATACCCTTTTGTTCTTATTTTTTTTGTGATGGATTTAGAAGGAGGAGAATATTGAAAGTAGGAGGGTGTTTTCATAAGGCATTTTCCACTTGGATTATTTCAATCGGCAGGGAAGTATAGGATAGATTTATAACATTTCTCAGAAAAAACAGATCATTTGATGAGATAACAAGCTAAAAAGGTCAGAAGGCACTATTTATACGCCATACCACTAAAAAAGTTGTTTAAGCTGTTAAATATAAGAATAAGCTTTTAAAAAAAACAATCTAACCTCTAAAGATTAATAAACAGGCAACCGATATAGAGTATTTTAAATAATTCAATAAGTAACAAAAACAGTTCTATATTATATTTGTTAATGTGACTTTTATCACAGCGTAGATTAGATTGTTATTTTAGAATAAAACTTAACAATGAATACGGAAAATAATAGTCTGTATACCTAATAATGGCCTTATGGCTATTGTTAGATTAAATAACTAAGCCTTTAAAGGGAGTAGATATAAAATGAAAACTAAACTACAAAAAGCGTTAGCATTATCCTTAATCGTTATAGTGTGACTTTTATCACAGCGCAGATTAGATTGTTATTTTAGAATAACAACTTAACAATGAATACAGAAAATAATAGTCTGTATACCTAACAATGGCCTTATGGCTATTGTTAGATTAAATAACTAAACCTTTAAAGGGAGTAATTATAAAATGAAAACTAAACTACAAAAAGCGTTAGCATTATCCTTAGTCGTTATAGGGAGCAGCTTATTCGCGACGGCTCAAGCCGCTGATGATAAAACCTCTTCTGGAAGTACCTGTAATGCTTATTATGGTTTTCAACAAAAGACAATACGAACTATCGGTGGAAATATACTCTATGTCTCTGGTGCTTCTAAGAGTCGTCGGACTCAATGGGTAAAGTGCCCTTTAACAGAAGATATAATGGCTGGTGGTAGTCGACATAATTTTTATCTTAATGTTTATCTTTATCATCCGAGCAACCGAAAAACAACCTGTTATTTAAAACGGGCAACCCGTGGAGGTTCTGGAATAAGGACGAAAAAAATAGCATCAGGAAAGGGTAACAAGGTTATTCGTTTCAAATTTGGTTCTAGTCTTTCCCACCAAAACAGCTCGCTGTATTGTCGTTTAGCAGATGGGCCGTACTCAACAAAACCAAGCGGTGCAACTCGTTTAAAAAGCTATCATTGGAGTGAGCAATAAATAAGATTTAATCGGTTTTTTTATACCGACTTTTTTATTTTAGGGTGATAATTTATACCTGAATTAATACTATTGGATAGTAATAATAAAAATATTAATCTGTTTTTTTAACGGCTATCCATAGTATAAATTCAAGTTATTATTGCCTTTTTTTAGTGATAAATTGCAAACAAGGCACTTATTATGAAAAACACACTCTTTATGCTATTGCCTGCGGTTGCAGCCCTTAGTTTTTCAGTTTATAACCTAACATCATTTGAGCAACAAGAAAAGCAACAACAAGCACAGTTACAATCAGTACGTTTAGCGATTGAATCCCAATCTGATCATATAAAACAGTTAAAAATAGAGTTTCAAAATTTAGCTAATTTACCACAAAAAACGGTTGAATATATTCCAAACACGAGAACGAATAAGCAACAAGGTGATACAAGCAACAAGCAAGTATTAAACCAATTTTCAAAACAATTAAAAATTATTAATAAAAAACTAACCGTAATGGATAAACAACAACAATTATTATCCTCAAACATTAAACAACAAGCACAGACATTATCAGGGCTTGCATTATCACAACGTGAAAACAATACCGATGAACCACAACAAAGTGTTCAGGTTAACCAGTCCTCTGAGGAAATTTTAGCTAAAATAAAGCACGAAACAGAGCAGAAAACGCAACAACTTGATCAGTATTGGCAACAGCAAACACTTGTTTCTGATCCTTGGACACAAAACACCATTATTGAAACAAAAAAAGCCTTTGAAAATGCGAAAGGCATTAATATTAGCAATGTGAGTTGCAGTAACCGTGTTTGTAAAATGGAAATCACCTCAACAGAAGCAGCAGAGGTTTCGCCTGAAGAATTATTAATGATGAATGATACCGCATCTGAATCTGAATCTTATACACAAACAAAAATTAATGCTGATGGATCTGAATCCCTTATTCTTTACTTAGCCAAAGAAGGAGCAAGTTTACCTGAAGGTTTAATTAATTAGCGCGATAATAAATCAATCAGCTCAGACTTAATAGTGTAAAATATCTTCTACTGTTAAGTCTACAAACTGTTTTTTTTCTTTAGATAATAAATAAGGGTATACGGGGCGATTATGACACAATGAAAACAGCCGAAAACTGAAAAAATCGTATCACCTCCTAAAATAATTAAAAGCCAAAAAATAATAGAACAAATTTAAGGCATTGCATATTTTTAATTCTTTTTTAGCGGATTAAAGCAACAAGAGTGCCTATTAATTTAGTGGTAGAATTATTCTCTCTGATTTCAGACGGCAGGAGTTTCATAATCAGAGGTAAGGGCTATTCTTTCTAACCCTCTCCTAAATCCCTATGCCGCTCCGCAAGGAATAACTCACTACCCCATTCGAATAACGGGATAGAATCCTAATGATTTGATCCCAATTATTATGAAAGGGCAGTCAGTTAACGGGCTGTTTTACCTTGATAAATAAGTTGTATTAGCGTCTTGCTGGTTAATAAATTAAATTTCTAATATTGCTGTAGAATGTCCTGAGGTGCGAAGCGCATCAGGGTTGCTCTTTGATCCGCTTCCTAATCTCAGCACATCCTACGACACTATTTTTTTATTTTTAGATGACATTAATAGATGACATTAAGACATCCATAAAAAAACTAAAGATGATCGCGGGCAAAATCTAACATGCGCTGTGTTGATTGCAGGGCTTTTTGTCGCATAGTTTCCTCTAGAAAGACTTCATTTTCACCTGTTTTTAATACCGTGAGCAGATTATGCAAGCCGTTCATTGCCATCCAAGGACAGTGGGCGCAACTGCTACAGGTTGCGCCTTCGCCGTGTGTTGGCGCGGCAATAAATGTTTTATTCGGGGCGGCTTGTTTCATTTTGTAGAAAATAGCTTTATCGGTGGCAACAATAAAGGTTTTATTGGGCAATGCTTTTGCGGCATTGATAATTTGAGTGGTTGAACCCACCACATCAGCCATTGCAATAATATCCGCAGGGGATTCAGGGTGAACCAATAAGGCAGCATCAGGATGAGCGTGTGATAATTCATTTAAAGACTGATTTTTAAATTCGTCATGGACAATACAACTGCCTTGCCAGCGTATCATTTCAACCCCAGTAACGGTCTCAATATAATGACCGAGGTGTTTGTCAGGAGCCCATAAGATTTTTTTACCTTGTGCATTTAACCATTTGACTAAATCCACAGCAATGCCAGAGGTAACAACATAGTCAGCCCGTGCTTTAACTTCGGCGCTGGTGTTGGCATAAACCACCACCGTATGATCAGGGTATTGATCACAAAATGGGGCAAACTCTTCGATCGGACAGCTTAAATCCAAAGAACATTCCGCTTCAAGTGTTGGCATTAAAACGCGTTTTTCAGGAGTGAGTATTTTAGCTGTTTCACCCATAAACCGAACACCCGCAACCACTAGCGTCTTCGCCTTATGCTGATGTCCAAATTTTGCCATATCCAAAGAATCAGAGATATAGCCCCCCGTTTCTTCTGCCAGTTGCTGTAAATCTTCATCAACATAATAATGAGCTACCAACACCGCATCTTGTACTTTAAGCTCTTGTTTAATCTCGGCTATGACCGCTTGTTTCTTTTCGGGGGGATAATAAGGTGTTAGCGATTCGATTTGAGCTGTGGCGGGAATAGTAAATGTTGGCAGCGTGGGTGTTATGATATGTTTGCCCATATTAGACCTCTTTGTCTTTAATATTGTTCGATAGGTGAGCATCGTCATTCTAGCAAAACTTACACTGAATATTTTTTCTTCTGCTGAATTTTTTAGCTAAAAAAAATAAAGTAGCCAAAAAATTGAGTGCAACAGGGGTAGGTTTATGGTTTACCGCTTCTCTCTCTTTGATATTTCAATAAGATAGCTTAACATTGGGGTGAAAATTATGAATTCAGATCAAAGCGAACCCGTATTTTCTTCCAAGACGCCGTCGTTTTCATCTATAGTTTATAACGTAACGATAGGAATGCTTATAAGGATGATCTAATGAAAACACTTCGCTGTTTTAAAGGCTTCTGTCTCATCGTTGGGACATTGATTAGCTTATGCTCCAATACGGGTTTTGCATCACCTCCGTATGATTTAAGAGTGACGCGTGTTGAAGGTAGCAATAGTTTAAACTTGCGGAGTGAGCCGAGGGTTGATGCCGCGATTAAAACCTATATTCCGTTTAATAGTCTGCACGTAAAGTACCTTAATAAAGCCAAAGGGCATTGGCGTTATGTACAGTATGCAGGGGTCAAAGGTTGGGTTTCGACGCACTATTTAGCACCGCAAGATATTGGGGGTAATCGTTATTACTCAAGCCATAACTACCATGCCCCAACCTCTTTAAAAGTCCGTCAATCACCCAATAAACACAGCGATATTATGGCAAAAATCCCCCCGTCGGAGACAGTGATTCAAGGGATTGGCTATTGCCGTGGCTTGTGGTGTCCTGTGCGTTATAAAGGACAAAAAGGCTGGGTTAATCGTCGTTACATAGCCAGTTGGAGTCCCTAACCTTTACGCTTACGGGGACGAAAGATATTCGCTTGGTTAGCATCGTATAAATAAGACCTATCAAAGTCATCAGGGTTTAACACCGCACCAACTATAATTAAGGCCGTTCGCGTAATTTTATGTTCACGTACTTTCGCGGTAATAGTCTCTAAGGTTGCTTCAATTTTTAACTCATCTTCCCAGCCTATTTTGTAACAGACCGCAACAGGACAGTGCCAACCGTAATGAGGCACTAATTCATCAACAATTTTATGGATACGGCTCACCCCCAAATGAATCACTAAGGTTGCTTTATGTTGTGCTAATGAAGCAAGGTCTTCACCCTCAGGCATCGCTGTTTTTCCTGCATAGCGAGTATAAATAACAGTTTGAGAAATATTCGGTAAGGTTAACTCTCGTTTTAACCTTGCTGCAGAAGCACTTGCCGCCGTTACACCTGGAATCACCTCATAATCAATCTTTAGTTGATCCAAACAACGCATTTGTTCCCCTGTTGCACCATAGATTGAAGGATCACCTGAATGAACGCGCGCGACATCCTTTCCCGCGTGATAAGCGTCTTCAATAAACGCAATAATTTGTTCCAGATGCAAGGGGGCGGTATCAATAATTAACGCATCATCCCGTGCATTCGCTAAAATCGGTTCGGGGACTAATGAACCTGCATATAAAATCACAGGACAGCGTTGAATCAAACGGTGTGCTTTCAGCGTAATTAATTCAGGATCACCCGGCCCTGCACCAATAAAATAAACACTCATAATTTCTTTCCGTAACCACGTGGCGTATAAACCCATTGACCTTGCGCGGTCTGAATACGGGTTGATTCACGGTTACCCACTAAAACCAAGGTCAGCATATCAACCTGTTCAACCGTTAAATCAAGCAATGAGGTTTGCGTGATTTCTTCATTCTTACGGGTAAGGTTTTTACCGATCATCACAGGGGTTTGTTCAGGACGATAGCCCAGCAAAATCTGTTTCGCTTTTTCTAATTGCCATTGCCGTTTACGTGAGACAGGGTTATAAAATGCAATCACAAAATCACCTGCACCTGCCGCGTGCAACCGTTTTTCGATGACTTCCCAAGGGGTTAACAAATCGGATAAAGAAATAGTACAAAAATCATGAGCAATCGGCGCACCACAACGACTGGCAAGCGCCTGAATGGCAGAAATACCCGCAATAACGTCAATATGTACGGTATGCCATAATGGATTTTGATCGTGAGTTTGAGCATGATCAAGTAGCTCAAACACCAAGGTTGCCATCGCATAAATACCAATATCACCACTGGAAACCAATGCCGTCGCTTTTCCTTCTGCCGCCAAATTCAAAGCCAAGCGCGCACGCTCTATCTCTTCACCTAAAGGCAATTCATAACGCTGCTTATCATTAACAAGCTCACCGAGTAAATCAAGATAAAGCCCATAAGCGACTAAATGCTCTGATTGCGCTAAGGCTTGACGAGCAAGCGGTGGCAAATAGTCGGTATCACCAGGGCCGCTACTGAGTAAATAAAGAGTTGACACACAAAATTACCATTAGAAATGTAGCCGTGGACGGTAGCTTATCGTTATCACTGATACAAGTTTTATATTGCTGGTTATCTTTTTGGGGTTAATAAACACTCTTTTAAGTAGTGACTAGTATAGAATCATCTTATTCAAAATAAGATGGATAGAAAGGATCATCGTGAAGACCAAAACAACAGCAAATATAAATCAAGAAACCAATCAAACCACCGAAATAAACAATAGCAATAGCAACAGTGACATGATTACCGCTATTGATTTAGGCTCTAACAGCTTTCATCTGATTGTTGCTCGTATGGATGATCAAGGCGGCTTTTCGATGATTGATCAAATGAAAGAAATGGTACGGTTGCGCGGTGGTCTCAGTAAAACAGGACAATTAAGCGCCGAAAAACAACAAAAAGCACTCGCCTGTTTACGTCGTTTTGGTGAACGTATTAAACATCTGCCCCCAGAAAATGTACGAATTGCGGGCACCAATACCTTACGCAGTATGAAAGACAGCGATGAATTTATCGCCACCGCCAATAAAGCACTGGGGCATTCGATCGAAATCATCTCAGGGCATGAAGAAGCTCGTATTGTTTACTTGGGTGTATCGCACGCATTATCCAATGATTACGGCAAACAATTAGTCATTGATATTGGGGGCGGCAGTACCGAATTCATCATTGGCAAAAACTTCGAACCCATCAAACTTGAAAGCTTAAATATGGGATCAGTCAGCGCAACTCAACGTTTTTTTGCTGACAATCAACTCAGCGACGAACATTGGAAAAAAGCCAGCACTGCCTTGCGCTTAGAAATTGTCCCCATTCAAAAAACCTTTCACACGGGTAATTGGAAGCGTGCCATTGGTTCCTCAGGCACGATTAAAGCCACCCGTAAAATTATCCGCGAACTGCAATTAGAAAAATTTGGCATCTCCTTAGATTCACTGTATCAAATTCGGGATCATTTAATCGCGGCAAAAAGCATTGATAAGATTAAACTTGCAGGCTTAGCTTCAGAACGTGTCCCTGTTTATGCTGGTGGATTAGCGGTACTCATTGCTGTCTTCGAAAGTTTAAAAATCAAAAATATGATTGTCTCGAATGAAGCCTTACGCGAAGGCTTGCTCTACGATTTAATGGGTAGAATTCAACACGAAGACGTACGAAGCCGCAGTGTTGATGAGCTACAACAACGCTTTAATATCGACATCGAGCAAAGTGAGCAAGTAAAAAAAACCACGTTACACCTCTTCTCTCAAGTACGAAAAGCATGGGAACTGCCTAAAAAAGTAAAAGAGTTACTCGCATGGGCAGCTGATCTTCATGAAATTGGAATGTCAATTAGCCACAGCAAGTACCATCATCACGGTGCTTATATTCTTGATTACGTGGATATGTCAGGCTTCTCACGACGTGAGCAACACTGGTTATCGGTCATGGTACACACCCATCGTCGCAAACTAAACGACCTCATTTTCACCAACTTACCACAAGTAGAAAAACCCGTTGTCAAACGGCTCAGTATTTTATTACGCCTCTCTGTTTTACTGCATCGTTTACGCCTACATAAAGATATCATGCCCAATGCCCTAGCCGAAACCCTGAATGACCTTGCACTGCATTCCAATGAAAGCAACTTAGACGAAAGAGACTTATTAATTGCCGATTTAGAACGCGAAAAAATATGGTTAGAAAAAGTAAACATAAGCCTTCACTTTTAGCCCTAGCCGTTTTTTAAAATAAATAATCACCTAAAAATAATAATGTCGCAGGAAGACTGAGGTTAGGCAGTGCATCAATGACGCGTTGATGTGCTTCATAGTGAAATTATCAAAACCAAAAGCGATAAACACCACACCAGCGTTGTTTGCTGATCAATCTGACTAGATAGCTGCTCGATGCCTTGCTGTATTAAAGAGGGTCTCATGGCGTGTTTTTTTGGATAACGTGTCGATTAAAAGCGTTATCAAAGTGAGCGTAAAACGTCTTTTTTAGATAAGTTGGTTATATTCGGGATATTGAATGACAACCTTTGAATAGGAGTCACTTGATTAAACAATACTGTTACGATTGAGCGTTGCGCTATTCTAATACCAGTATGAAGTATTTCACTTTGGGTTTGATGCGGGTTGTTTCTGGTTTTATAAGCCCTTTAATCCGCAAAAAGGGCAATGCCTTTAACGTTTTAAAGCATTGAAAAAGTGCAATGGATTAAGGAATGAAAACGCCCTGTAGTAGATAGGATGGTCAACGATAAATGAACATCCTATCACCTAATTCTACAAGGCGCACACTGCCTGTATCGCTACAGCGTTGGCTTAAAGACCGAGCTTGCTGGCAACTTTCTTTAGCTCTTCTGATTGCTTTACACCCGTTTCAGCCCAAGTGTGAACTAAAACAGCAATTTCTTGAGCTTGTTTTTTGCCCGCGTCATCTTTTGCCATTAGCTCTTCGGCTTTCTTTAACATTTCACCTGACTTAGAAAAAGAAAACCCTGCTTCTGTTGCTTTAGTTTGCATTTCAGTTGCTGCTTTTAGTGCATCTTCAGGTGTCATTTTTAATAAAGGTGAAGGTGTTGCGGTAGCAGCCGCAGTCGTTGTTGCTGTCGTTGTTGTTGCTGCTGGCTTGTCATCTGACATGGACGATGCAATGGCAGCACCCGCTAAACCACCTAATACAACACCACCGACACCTGCGGCAACAGCTCCACCCATTCCGCCACTCGGTGCAGGAGCCGCCGCAGCGGGTGCAGGTGCTGCCGCAGGCGCTGGAGCCGCCGCAGGTGCTGGGGCTGGTTCAGACTTGTTTGATTTAGACCCTTTGCCTTTGCTACCTTTAGAAAAGGCTTGTGGAGCAGATGCAGAAAGTGTTAACGCTAAAATACTAACAAAAAGAGTTTTTGTGATCATGAAATATTATTCCTAAGCATATAATGTGATGGGGTTATTCAATTGTAGAATCCCTCATAAAAAAAATATTAAAACAGTCTAATGCTGTCTTAATATTTTCCTAATGGATACGAAACATCCCTTTTTATCATGAGGATGACAGGAGCAACATTCAAGGCTAGGCGGGGGACTTTCATTTAAATAATTGTAATGTTTGCATCAGGGCACAAGAGCAGTGATGAATGGGTTATATTGATAGCATTATTCTTCGTATAAAGACCTTGCCCCCTCTATTTTTAGATAGGAATTAAAACGTGTTAATTGCACAGAAAAAAGCCCCTTTTTATCGCTCTGCTTGTATCAGTATCTTAATGTTCACTAGCGTTACTGCTAAAGCCAGTGAGACCCCCCCTTTTTTTGAAGATGATATTGCGACTATAGATCCATTGATTCAAGGTTTAGTTCGTTCCCCTTACTCCTTCAGCAAATCAAAACGTCTTCTCAGTACTAAAATTTATCCTAAACATCAAATCGCGTTTTACAGTGGCTGTCGTTACCGTAAAAAACAAAAGCGCCTGATCCCCATAGCGAGCAGTTGTGGTTTTAAGTATCGTAAAAACAAAGCACGTTCTCAGCGTATTGAATGGGAACACATTGTACCTGCATGGCATTTTGGACATCAATTAAAATGTTGGCAAAACGGAGGGCGTTCTCATTGTTCTAGCTCCAATCCTGTCTTTAAACAAATGGAAGCTGACATGCATAACCTCGTCCCCGCGATTGGTGAGATTAATGGTGATAGAAGTAACTTTCCTTATGGCATGATTTCAGGTAATGAACGTTTTTATGGTCCTGATATTGATATGAAAATATCATTTAAAGATCGTCTGGCAGAGCCGCCTGATAATGTTAAAGGTGATGTTGCTCGTGCCTATTTTTATATGGTGAGTCGTTATGATTTACAGTTGAGTGGCAAACAAAAAAAGCTCTTTATTGCATGGAATAACATCGACCCAGCGGATCGTTGGGAACACGAAAAAAACCAAATGGTGAAAGATTTACAAGGCGATGAAAATCTTTATATCACCCATTATAAAAAACTAAAACAGGGCGATATTGTTAGCGCAGAACCCTCAACAAACTTTAGTGATGTTTATCAAGGTTTAAAACAACGCTTCGGCTTCTTCTTTGATTACCTTCCCGTAAAAATTGTTGAAGTATTGCTGGCACTCTTCGCTATCTATTTATTGTGGAGACGCCGTTCAAAAGGCAATAAAAAACAAGAAACAGCCCAAAAACCCCGTGAGCAATCGAAGCCTCGTTCAAGAAATAACCCTAAAGCCGCAGAAAAAGTGTCTAATGACTCTGTTTTATTCGAAAGCCAACTGGTCAAGAAGGTACTGGCATTGAACAGCAAACAACAACTCGTGATCGAAACCGCGACAGGTGATAAGCGACAACATTGGAAGTTAATCCCGAGCAATCAAACCGAAGGGTTCGTTTTTATCGAAAATAGACACACAAAAACAGTACTAGAAATTGAAGAAGGCAACGCTAAAGATCATGCACCATTGGTACTTGCTTCGAAAAAACGACGGGATAATAATCATCAAGAATGGAAAATTAAACCCATAGACCCGCAGAGTCCTTATTGCTTTATAGAAAATAGAGCCACAGGTACGGTCTTAGATATTAGCTACAAAAAAACACAACAAGGCAGTAAAGTTGCTGCATTCCATAAAAAGACACGGGGAACAGAAAACCAACGTTGGAAACAAGCGCAATAGTTTTCTTTCACCCTCCCTTCACCAATGATTTACACGATTTAAAGTGTGATAGCACTAACGTATAAGCGCCTCTGCCTTTAAATGGGTGAAGGGAGAGTAGATCCTTGTAACATTGATAAATCTCTCGGCAAAAATTTTCCTTTTGTTGACTTGCTCTGTTAAAGTTGGCGGTTAATAAAATTTTGCTTTATTTTCAGCAAAAAGTGCAAGGAGAGATTGAAAGTATGCCAATTAAAATAGGGGTGCCGAAAGAGATAGCAGAGGGTGAGCGCCGTGTGGCGATGGAGCCTAGTGTTATCACTAAATTAGGTAAATTAGGTGCTGAGGTGATAATCGAAACAGGGGCAGGTGCGGCGGCTTATCTTCCTGATGATCACTTCAAAGGAGCAACAATTGTTGACTCCAGAAAAGAAATTTTGAGTACCAGCGATATTATTTTTCAACTACAAGCCCCTCGTCTTGAAGATGTTGATTTAATGACTGAAGGGACAACATTACTCGCGATGTTGCAACCACACAATAATCTTGAGTTAGTGAAAAAACTGCGAGAAAAAAATATTACCAGTTATGCAATGGAATTAGTACCTCGTATCACACGGGCGCAATCTATGGATATTCTATCGTCACAAGCGGCGATTGCAGGTTATAAAGCGGCGATTATGGGTGCTGACTTATCGGCAAAGTTTTTCCCCATGTTAACCACCGCAGCGGGTACGATTCGTCCTTCTAAAGTGATTGTGATTGGTGCTGGTGTTGCAGGGTTGCAGGCGATTGCAACAGCAAAGCGTTTGGGGGCAATGGTCGAAGGGTATGATGTCCGACCTGAAACGGTAGAGCAAATACAATCGTTAGGCGCTAAAGCGATTGAGCTGAAAATATCGGCAGCAGGTGAAGGCGGTTATGCGCGTGAGTTAACAGACGATGAGAAAAAACAACAGCAAAAAGAGTTAGCGGATTATATCAAAAAGGCCGATGTATTGATTACCACGGCGGCGGTTCCTGGTCGTCCTGCGCCTAAAATTATTCCCGAATCGACCGTTGCAGGGATGCAATCAGGTGCTGTTATTATTGATTTAGCTGCAGAAGGCGGTGGAAACTGTACCTTAACTCAGCCCAATAAAACCATTACCACTGATAATGGTGTCATTATTCATGCTCCTCTGAATGTTTCTAGTCAAGTCGCGGCACATGCGAGTGAAATGTACGCGAAGAACTTATTCAACTTTATTGCACCGATGTTTAACGAGGACGAATTTTCCCCCGATTTTGAGGATGACGTGATTGCAGGGACTTTGTTGACCCATGCGGGTGAAATTAAACATCAAGCCACTCTAAAATTAGTAGAAGGAGCATCCTAATGGAAGGTTTTGTTGCACTTTACATCTTTATGTTAGCCGCTTTTACAGGCTATGAAATTATCTCTAAAGTCCCCGTAATTTTACATACCCCTTTAATGTCGGGTTCTAATTTTGTTCACGGTATTGTTTTAGTCGGTGCAATGGTCGCAATGGGTCATGCAGAAACCGATATGGAAACAGCGGTAGGATTTCTAGCGGTATTATTAGCAGCTGGTAATGCTGTCGGTGGTTATGTGGTCACTGAACGGATGTTGGAAATGTTTAAAAGCAGTGGAGATAAAAAGTAATGAGCTTTATTGTTGATGCCGTTTATTTTATTGCGGCTATTTTATTTATCCTCGGTCTAAAACAAATGAGTTCGCCTGTGACAGCACGTCGCGGTATTATTTGGGCAGGGGTTGGGATGGTGCTGGCCACCTTAATTACCTACTTCCACTCTGAGATTAATCATAATTACCTTTGGATGACCTTAGCCATTGGTTTAGGTGGTGCGATTGCATGGGCAACGGGTAAAAAAGTTGCCATGACCGATATGCCGCAAATGATTGCCTTATATAACGGCATGGGGGGTGGTTCTGCAGCAGCGATTGCGGCAGTTGTTTTAATGCAGCAAAAAGAAATGTCGGTGACGTTACAAATCTTGGCCGTCTTTGGTGCATTAATTGGTACGATTGCCTTTTCTGGCTCGATGATTGCTTTTGCTAAATTGCAGGGGTTGATGCGAAAGACTTACCGTTTTTCTGGACAACAACGGGTCAATTTAGGGGTGTTTCTTGTTATTTTTATCATCAGTTTATACCTTGCCTTTAGTGGGACAAGCTATGGCATGACGATCTTAGGCATCTTCTTTGTCTTGGCATTAATCTTTGGCATTATGATGACCGTTCCAATCGGTGGTGCGGATATGCCCGTCGTTATCTCGCTGTATAATGCCTTTACAGGTTTAGCCGTGGGTTTAGAAGGTTATGTCTTGGGCAATCCTGCCATGATGATTGCAGGTATTGTCGTCGGTTCTGCAGGTACTTTGTTAACACAGCTTATGGCTAAAGCAATGAATCGCCCGATTACCAACGTATTATTCAGTAATTTTGGTGATGCGCCTAGTGGCGATGCTGAGGAAGTTGCAGGCTCGATGAAGGAAATTGATGCCAATGATGTTGCCGTGATGATGGCCTTTGCCGAGAAAGTGGTTATCATTCCAGGTTATGGTATGGCGGTTGCACAAGCACAGCATAAAGTGTGGGAGATGAGTAAATTACTCCAAGATCGAGGGGTTGCGGTTAAATTTGCTATTCATCCTGTGGCAGGTCGTATGCCCGGTCATATGAATGTGCTATTAGCAGAAGCAGGTGTGCCTTATGACATTATTTATGATCTTGATGAAATTAATGAGGAATTTAACACCGCTGATGTTGCATTAGTCATTGGTGCTAATGATGTGGTTAATCCTGCGGCACGTACCGATACGAACAGCCCTATTTATGGTATGCCGATTCTAAATGCCGACTATGCCAAACATGCTGTTGTGATAAAGCGTGGAAAAGGAACAGGTTTTTCAGGTATTGAGAATCAATTGTTTTTTGCTGATAATACACGTATGTTATACGGTGATGGTGCGGCGGCAGTGAGTGAGCTGATTGTTGGCATTAAAGAACTATAAAAGTCTTTTCTTTTACACCTTCTGTCGGTAAAATTCGACCCCCTGATCTGATCAAACATTGGTCAGGGGAAGTCCTCTGAAAATTTTTATGCCGTTTATACACAAGACGATCTATAATGATATGGATTAATAATCATAATGTACTGGTGAAGGCTAGATAAATAATTATAAATTATTGATTTTTATCATTTTTTGTTTGATTTTATATGTTTTTGATCAGATATAATATTATTAATAAAGACAGTGGCTTAAGCATCCTTTCTGATGTTATCCATAGACTTATCCACAGACTTATCCACAGGCAAACGCTTTATCGTTATAAATTAATTTTAAGCCTCCCCTTTTTCTTTTTTGATCCCACTAAAAAGACCATTATTTAATCTTTTTTAGATTGAATTTTGATCAATTGATAAATATCTTCTATTGATAGTTTTAATATGACTATACTCATTCCCTATTTGAATATTACGCATTATCAGGTCATTCTGCTTAATCTAGAGTCACGGACTGCCTCTGTGGTTAATTTATGAGGGTGATACTATATTAGCAAAGAATACCTCAGTAACTGATAGCTTAAATCAATAGTTTCCCATAAATTTTTATTGATTTGACAGAAGCTAATGACAGGTAGCCGTATTCTCTAAAGTAGAAAAAATAACATGATAGATGGGCTTAAATTTCTAAACACATTAGGAGAAAGTACAATGAAAAGGCTATTTTACACGGTATTACTCGTGTTGAGCTTCAGCCTAATTTCAAGCTGTAGTGATGATAAACAGACCAACAATATAAAAGAAAATAATTCAAAAATAACCGCAACCGAAACCACTGAATCTTCTCGTCGTAACCAACAAATCATCCGCTTTGCGGTGGAAGGTGCTTATCCGCCCTTTAGTGACCATAATAAAAATGGAAATTTAATTGGCTTTGATATTGAAATTGCAAAAGCACTGTGTATCGAGCTGGATAAGGAGTGTAAATTAATTACCCAGAAATGGGATAAGATGATTCCTGAACTATTAACTAACGAGTATGACGCGATTGTTTCTTCGATGTCGATTACAGAAAAGCGTAAAAAGAAGGTTTTATTTACACAAGCGTATTATCAATCTCCCGCCCGCTTTATCTATAAAAAAGGGGTAAATGAAGTCAAATGGAAAGGGATGCGGATTGGCGTTCAGAAAGGAGCTAATTTTGATCGATTTCTTTCCAGTGAATTTAAAGAGATTAAAATTAAACGCTATGGCGTACAAGGCGAAGCGTATCAGGATTTACTGGCAGGAAAGATTGATATGGTATTTGCTGATGCCTTTGTCTTACTTGAATTCCTTAATACCGAAGAAGGTCAAGTGTATGACTTTTTTGGAGAAAGCTATACCAACGAAAAATATTTCGGCAAAGGTCTCGGCATAGCGGTACGAAAAGAGAATACGGGATTGCGTGATCAACTGAATTGGGCGATTGACTCCATTAGAAAAAGCGGTGTTTACAGTAAAATTAGAGAAAGCTACTTTGATTTTAATATTTAAGTATTAACTATT
>JAGLBW010000006.1 GCA_023146545.1 Cocleimonas sp. | reverse complement strand
AGAAAAACAGCCGCAAAAAATAATAAAATGGATAACCAATAAATATCTTGAGGGTGTACCACAAAGTCCAAAATATAAAAACGTAATGACCCAAGATCAAAAATAAGGGCTTGATCAGGACCAACGGCTCGATCCCAACGCAACCAAGGTAATAAAAAGAAAACCGCATAAGCCAGTACTAACACATACGATTTAATATCACGAAAACGTCCTTTAACTGAACGGGGTTGTATCGCTTGACTATATTCTACAAATTGAATGGGACTTTCATTCATAACACCCTACCTTGGTCTCACTTTACAGAAACAGAAATAAAATACAGCGATAACAAGCACCAAACAAAGCAGAATATACTGTAAAAGGTAAGCATCAGATTGTTCTTCACTCTATTACTGGGGATTAAGATGGATCAAAAATAACACTGTATTAGCTTATACTAAATTAATTATATAAAAACATCCTTAATAAAACGCAATTGATAAAACTTATGGCATAAAAAAGCACGATCAGTTAACCAACCGTGCTTTGATCAATGCTATAACAACACTTAAGACAAATAAATACTGTTTATTGGCTTATTTCCCGCCACCAAACGAGTTAATATAAGCGGTCAACACTTTGATTTGAGTATCATCTAAGCGTGAATTCCATGCGGGCATGGTACGGTTAACCCCTTTTTCAATAATCGATTTAACGGCATCAAGCTTTTCTTTCTCTGATGTTAGTCCCTTAACATCAACCATTGTCCAAATTTGATCGGTTAAATTAGCAGCCCCTTGCTCCTTCATGCCTGTCGCCTCTTTGGTATGGCATAAATAACAACCCCCCGTTTGACCTTGGAAAATTTTCTCACCATTTGCAGCTAATCCAGCATCTGATTTTTCACCTGAAAGACTGAGTACGTAATGAGCTGTTTCATCTATTTGCACGTCGCTCAAAGTCCCTTTGAAGGAAGGCATAAAACCAAGGTGTCCATTACGAATCGTGTTTTCAATATCAGTTGTTGTACCACCCCATAGCCAAGCATCATCACTCAAGTTAGGATAAGCACCAATCACACCAATACCACCCGTCTGATGACAGCCTGCACAGTAATCACCAAAGATACCTTTACCAAAAGATTGTACAAAAGCTTGAGTATCTGCACTTTTTGCAATCGCGTCGTAGCTCATGCCTTCAATTTTTTTCAGTTCAGCTTTTTGTGCTAATGCCATCTCGCCATTTTGCATTTCATGCTGTAACAAAGCACGCGTATTCCAATGCGTTGTGATTTCTTCGCCAGCATCCGTCTTATAAGTAATGTCATTCATGACACCTTTCAAATAGGACTTCCCGATCGGCCAAGAGGGATAAATTGTCCAGTACACGATAGCAAAGACAACACTGCCATAAAAAGCCCATAGCCACCAACGGGGTAACGGGTTATTAAACTCTTGTAAGGTCTCGTCCCAAACGTGTCCTGTCGTTTCTACGCCTGTAATAGGATCTTTTTCAGCCATTATTTTTCACCTTATCTATTGGGAACCTTCTTTCATCCCGTTCATCATCGAACGGGATATATTTATAAGATTCCAATCTTTTACTGCGTTTTTTATTGGTATACACGTAAAAGAGCATACCCATAAATAGCGGAAAGAAAATTAATAAGGCAGTTATCTTGCTATTACCAAGATCTGTCAACCACATCCAGATGTCATACATATCGACCTCCTAAATCACCATTAGCCCTATTAAAGTACATTTGATTGCTTCTATCGAAACTGAATAAATTCATGTTCATCATGTGCTTTAAAATCAATCATCGTACCCAACACTTGTAAATAAGCAACCAATGCTTCCATCTCTGTTACACGTGCAGCATCACCATCGGTGTTTTCTGCTTGTGCTTGTGCTAGTAGATTAGCGTCTGCATTATTGATATCTAAGGTGTCAGCAACCTTTTTACCAAATTTCTCAACATTTAAATCATATTCAACTTTTGTCAATGAGTAAGGAACCCCTACTTTTTTCAATGCAATCATACGTTCTTTAATGTCGCTATAGTCCAAGGTGTTTTCCAATAACCAAGGGTAACTTGGCATAATTGAGGTTGGAACGACAGAACGTGGATCATAGAGATGTTTAGTATGCCAACCATCGGTGTATTTTCCACCCACTCTAGCTAAGTCAGGACCTCGTCTCATTGAACCCCACTGGAAGGGATGATCATACTGAGATTCCGCCGCTAGAGAGTAATGACCATAACGTAAGGCTTCATCACGGAAAGGACGAATCATTTGAGAATGACAAGTATAACAACCTTCTTTCACGTATAGATCACGCCCACGGATTTCTAATGGTGAATAAGGTCTCACCGCATCTTTGCCCTCGGCTGTTTTTACGTCTTCAATCGTGCCATCAAGATAAAATAAAGGAACAATTTCAACCAAACCACCAATACCAATGGCAACCAAAGTCAAGACGATTAATAAGCCCGCATTCGTCTCAATGCTTTCATGTTTTAACATTTATATGACCTCCAAGTCTTTTATTTAAGCTTTTGCAATCACAGTTGCAGCCATTTGATCTTCTTGCTTTGCAGCACGAACGGTCATATAGATGTTATAAACCATCAATAACATGCCCGCAACAAAGAACATACCGCCAATAGCACGCGCCATTAGAGGGTAATGCATAAACTCAACAGTAGAGATAAAGGTATTTTCAAGGTTACCAAAATCATCAAAAGCACGAAGTTGCATTCCTTGACCAATCCCAGAAACCCACATTGAAGTGATATAAAGGAGTGTTCCAATCGTTGCTAAAAAGAAGTGTATTTTCACTAAGGCCATACTGTGCAACGTGGTATTCCAAAGACGTGGAATCATATGGTAAAAGGATGCAATCGAAATCATCGCAACCCAACCCAGCGCGCCAGAGTGAACGTGCCCAACAGTCCAATCGGTATAGTGTGAAAGCGCATTCACCGATTTAAGTGCCATCATAGGACCTTCAAAGGTGGACATACCGTAGAAAGAAAGCGATGTAATCATAAACATCATAATGGGATCAGTACGAAGCTTATCCCACGCACCCGACAGGGTCATGATACCGTTAATCATGCCACCCCATGACGGCATCAATAATAAGATAGAAAATGCGGCTGCGAGTGAAGAAGTCCAATCAGGTATTGCTGTCCAATGCAAATGGTGAGTACCCACCCACATGTACATAAAGCCTAAAGCCCAGAAATGTACAATTGATAAACGATAAGAATAAACAGGACGACCTGCCTGCTTAGGAACGAAGTAGTACATCATTCCTAAAAAAGCAGCGGTTAGAAAGAAGCCCACGGCATTATGACCATACCACCATTGTGTCATCGCATCTTGAGCACCGGCAAACAAGCTATAAGATTTAACACCTGTCATGCTCACTGGCATTGCTAAGTTATTAAAGATATGCAGTAAAGCCGTTGCTAAAATAAAGGACATGTAGAACCAATTAGCAACATAAATATGAGGTTGATTACGACGTATCAGTGTCATTGTGTAGATAACAAAATAAGTTACCCAAACAACAGCAATAGCAATATCAACATACCACTCTGGCTCTGCATACTCACGCCCTTGAGTAATACCAAAGGTATAACCAATACCTGCAACTAGAAGCGCGATGTTCCAACCCCAGAAAGTAAAGTTGGGCCAGAAAGTCCCTCCCCACAGCCTTGTTTGACAAGTGCGTTGAACAACATAATAAGATGTTGCAAATAAAGCATTACCACCAAAACCGAAAATAACACCGCTAGTATGTACTGGGCGCAAGCGTCCAAAAGTAATATTTGCGAGATCAAAGTTTAAACCTGGCCACGTTAATTCCGAAGCGATCCAAACACCAGTAGTCATACCAGCAACGCCCCAGATTAACGCGGCAATCGCGAATTTCTTCACGATATCATAGTTATATTGCTCATCCGAGCCTACTGCACTATGCGACATCTCAAGTCCTCAAAAAAGTTTAAATAAATTCCGTGTAGAGAATGCTTATTCATTAGTCTAAAACATACTCAGATAATCAAAAATTGGGATGAAGGATACAACAAAAATCTTTAAAAGAAAATGCTAATATACCGCATATCTATGCCCAGATAAGGAAATCAATACTCTAAACCCCATGTTATTCAGAAAGAAAAACACCTCCCTATAAGGCTAATTAGTAATCATGAATAGATCATATTCTATACTGACCCTACTTGCATTCTTTATACCAAGACTGCTGGGACAATGGATTGACTTATATCAAGTAATAATATTAGATTATAGGGGTGTAAGCTAATTAATGTTGATTGGGCATAAAAAAAGCCCCTGCAACAGAATGTTACAGGGGCTTTTTAGAATAATCACTTGGTGATGACCTACTTTCACATGGGGAATCCCCACACTATCATCGGCGATGACACTTTTCACTTCTGAGTTCGAGATGG
>JAGLBW010000059.1 GCA_023146545.1 Cocleimonas sp. | reverse complement strand
AAATTATTATTTAAAAAAGCTTTAAAGCAGGCTTGAGGCGCACGTTCTTTAATTAAAGCGTGTTGATAAAGTGCAAAGCCTGCTGCGGTTATCACCCCTAAAAAATAAAACAGCTGTCTTTCGGCTAAGACACCAATAAGGATTAAGAGTAGCAACGAGATAATTTGTAACAAGCCAATAATCAGCTTGTCATGATGGGCAAATAAAATAGCGGTTGATTTTATTCCAATTTTCAAATCATCCTCACGATCCACCATGCCGTACATCGTATCATAAGCGGTAATCCATAATAGTGTAGCAATAAACAATAGCCATGCCAGTAAGGGCGGGTTGTTTTCAGTTACCGCCGTGAACGCCATTGGAATCGACCATGCAAACGCAGCCCCTAAATGAACTTGTGGCAACGAATGATAACGTTTCATAAAAGGGTAACTTGCTGCTAACAACAAAGCACCGATGGATAATAAAAGGGTGGTAGCATTAAGTTGTAGCACTAAGATAAAGGCCATTAAAATCAGCACTGCAAAGACCATTAAGGCTTCTTTTGGTGCAATCTTTCCCGCCGCTAAAGGGCGTTGTTTGGTACGTTCAACATGAGCATCAAAATCCCTGTCGGCATAGTCATTGATAGCACAACCCGCAGAACGCATCAGAAAAACACCTAACACAAAAATAATCAGGAGATTAATATCAGGTATTCCTTTTGATGCAAACCAAAGCGCCCATAAAGTAGGCCATAACACCAAATAACTGCCAATGGGTTTATCAATACGAATTAATTGTCCGTAATACTTCAGCTTTAACGCTAACATCCTGTCTCGCTATCAATATTTAAACGATCAACAATTTGCCCTTTAAGTAAATGTTGTTCTAAAATATCATCAATATCTTCTTGATCAACAAAGCTATACCAAACTGCTTCGGGATAGACCACCATCACAGGCCCTTGATCACAACGATTTAAACACCCCGCAGTGTTAATGCGCACTTGACCAGAGCGTACCAAACCAAGTGCTTTGCTGCGCTTTTTCATATAATCGCGTAGGGATTGTGCACCGTGTTGTTGGCAACAATTTGAGCCATCGGAACGTAAGTTTGTACATAAAAAAACATGGTGTTGATAGTGAGACATAGGCCCTTTAAATCCATTTAAAGGACATCAGACTACAGGAAAAATTATTTCATTGTTACTAATTCCTCTGCGCTAACAGGATGGATTGCAATGGTATCATCGAAATCTTTTTTAGTTGCACCCATGCGCATAGCAACAGCAAAGCCTTGTAACATCTCATCAGCACCCAAGCCAATGATATGACAACCAATGACCTTTTCCTGCTCACCTAATACAATTAATTTCATGGTTGTTTTGACTTTGTTGCCTGTCATTTGGTGATAAAGCGGCACAAAGCTGGTTTGATACACGTTAATTTCATCGCCGTGCTGTTCACGTGCGGACGCTTCGCTTAAACCAATTGTGCCAATGGGAGGATGGGTAAACATAACGGTTGCAATATGATCATAAGACATCTTCCGATCCGCTTGTCCTCCGTATAAACGATCACCTAAACGTCGTCCTGCGGCGATAGCAACAGGAGTAAGGGGGGCTTTTCCGATAATATCGCCAATGGCATAAATACCGTCAACATTGGTTTTTTCTTCATCGTCAACAATTACCATACCGCGCTGATCAAGTTTTATCGAGGTATTTTCTAAACCTATATTATCAGTATTCGGCGCACGCCCAATTGCCCAAATTAAGGCATCAACCGCTTCAATTTTTGTCCCGTCTTCAAAATGAACCGTAACGTTTTGATCCGTTTCTTGCGTAATTTTAGCAATCATTCCTTGATCATTAATGTGAATTCCATCGGATTTCATTTGGCGACGCAATGCCGTTTGAATGGTTGCATCAAACCCCTCTAAAACAGGCCAAGCTTGATGTAAAATAGAAACATCAGAGCCTAGTCCGTTCATTAGCATCGCAAATTCAAGCGCAATATAACCACCGCCAACCACCACCACTTTTTTAGGTTGTACCTCGTCTAAATCCTGAAAAAAGCCATCCGAAGTCATGCCATAGTCAGCGCCTTCAATATCCGTTGGAATAATCGGGCGACCGCCTGTTGAAATTACAATATGATCAGCGGTATAGCGTTCGCCATCAACCTCTAAGGTTTTGTCATCAATAAATTTAGCATAACCTTCGATGTGCTCAACCTTAGATTCACGCAGATAATCATCATACCAATCGAGAATGCCACCAATGAAATTTTCGCGTTTCACCACCAATTTCTTCCAGTTCAACTCGCCAATGGTGACATCAAAACCATAATCCTGAGCATCATGTAAAGCGTGAGCAAGTGATGCACCATACCACATGATTTTTTTAGGAACACAACCCACATTGACGCACGTACCACCTAATTCATTTGCTTCAATAACCGCCGCTTTAGCACCGTAAGATGCTGCTTTCTCCGCAATGGATAAACCGCCGCTACCACCGCCAATGGCAATAACATTAAAGTGATTACTCATATTCTTTCCTTAAATGGCTTATTAAATAAATAATTGTACGTTGTGATCAAGGCAGGTTCGCCTTTTTTATTAGGGTATGATTAATTAAACCATTCAGCCAAATCGGCAGAACCACCCACTAAATCACCATTAATAAAGACTTGTGGCACACTGCTTGTTCCTGAAATAGCACGTAAGGTTAAATCAGTATAATCTTGACCGAGTACTAACTCTTCGTATGCTAACCCTTTTTCATCAAGTAATGCTTTTGCGTCTGCACAAAAAGGACATCCTTGACGAGAAAAAACACTGATACTTAACGGTGCATCAGTCTCAGGTGAAATATAGTTTAATAAGGTATCCGCATCGGATACTTCAAAAGGGTCACCCGCTTGATCAGGCTCGATAAACATTTTATCAATAACCCCATCTTTAACCAGCATTGAATAACGCCATGAGCGTTGACCAAACCCTAAATCATTTTTCTTAACCAGCATTCCCATTGCTTCTGTAAACTCACCATTGCCATCAGGAATAAACGTCACATTCTCGGCCTTTTGATGTTTTCCCCATTCCGACATAACAAAGGTATCATTTACCGAAATACAAATAATATCATCGACACCATTGGCTTTGAAGTGTGGTGCTAACTGATTAAAACGCGGAACGTGTGCTGACGAGCAAGTCGGCGTATACGCACCAGGCAATGAAAAAAGCACTACGGTTTTATCTTTAAACAACGACTCACTTGTGACATCTACCCATGTATTATTTTGGTATAGGTGAAAAGTAACCGCTGGAATTTTCTGACCTTGTTTATCTTCAAGCATTGTACTATCTCATTTATTTTAAACGACAGCAGTGTAGCGTTGCTTTGTTGTTCTGTACAATAGATTATTTATATTACAACATCCTATAATATAGAATGAATGAAACTACCTACACTCAAACAACTCCACTATTTTGTTGCCTTAGAAAAACAGCAACATTTTGGTAAAGCCGCAAAAGACTGCAATGTCTCCCAATCTGCCTTTAGTGTTGCCATTAAAGCATTAGAACGTTTATTAGGAAGCCAACTGGTTGATCGTAACAATAAAAATGTGACAATTACCCGAACAGGACGAAAAGTCGCCGCTCAAGCTCGGTTATGTTTGCGGGATGCTGAATACCTTGTAGAAATTGCTCAAAGTAACCAACAACCGTTAACAGGAAAACTCCATTTAGGCATTATCCCTACGATTGCTCCTTTTTTATTACCCCAACTGATGCCCGCGTTGCATCACGCTTATCCAGAATTACAATTGTATCTTCGTGAAGACACCACCGAATCATTACACCACCATTTGATCGCGGGTGAGTTGGATCTTATTTTGATCGCCTTACCCTACAAGCTCAGTCATGTGGATATTCTTTCCTTATTTCGAGATCAATTTCTTCTTGCTTGCCATAATAAGACGCGTTTATTAAACCCTCAAAACTATCATATCAATCGTTTACCAACAGAAAGTATTTTGTTGCTGGAAGACGGTCACTGTTTAAGAAATCACGCACTTTCCGCCTGTCATATTAAAAACCAAGAGGTTGTCAGTCGTTTTGCCGCCAGCAGTTTGCTCACTCTAATTGGCATGGTCGATTCAGACATTGGCATCACTTATCTCCCCGAAATGTCACAAGGTTCTAGCCTCTTACAACAGACCAACGTGGTGACCTATCCGTTAGCCAAAAGCAGTTACCGCGAGATTGGTATCGCTTGGCGCAAAGGTAGCG